>CAZYCC010000007.1:7648-43129 GCA_964645985.1 uncultured Lachnospiraceae bacterium
ACAACTCCGCTTTTCTTGCCCTCTTTTGATTGACAACCCCGGGGTTTTGTGATAAAATAGACAAAATCGATGCCCGCGCGCGGCGGTTTTCCGCGCGGGGCGCTTTTCCTTCGGCAAAGCTGATTTCTCTTTTTTCTTTTCCTATGTCTTTCTTTTCATCGCGGGGGCGTGTGTGGGCGGTTGTGGTGGTGATGCTGCTCGCTGGAGTGGCGGGGATGTGCCTGCGCGCACCCGGCGCTCCTGCAACGGCGTCCTCGGACGGCGCAGAGGAGAAAATCACCATCGCGATTGACCCCGGACACGGCGGCAAGGACAGCGGGACCGGCGAGGGCAGCCGCCCCGAGGCGTACTACAATATGCGCGTCGCGCGCGCCCTGCAGGCGGCGCTCGAGGCGGACGGGCGCTTTGAGGTGGTGCTCACGCACGACGAGAGCCTCCCCTCCTCAGTCTCGCTCTCGCTCATGGAGCGCGCGATGATCGCCAACGACCACAACGCCGACTTCCTCATCTCCTGCCACTTCGACGGCAGCAGCGACACCTCCCCGCACGGCGTCTCCGCCTACGGATCGGTCGTTCCGGCGTACTCGACCGATACCCTTGCGAACAGTATCCTCGCGAAAACCTCCGCCGCGACCGGAATGAGCATCTACAAAGGTGCGGTGCAGCACGTTTCCGACCACGGCGACACGCTCTACTACTGGAGTGACGAGCTCAACTGGAGCCTGCCCTCGCGCCCGGAGGTCGGCGCGCTGGGCGACTACTACGGCATCATTAAGTGGTCGTCGTATATGGGCATTCCCGCGCTGATCGTTGAGCACGGCTTTCTCTCCAATCCGAGCGACCGCGCGCTCATCGAGCAGGAGTCGACCCTGCAGGCGCTCGGCGAGGCTGACGCCGCCGCTATTATCGAATATTACACGAATCACACGCACAGCTACGGCGCGCTCTCGCGCGATTTCCCCTCCAACTGCATGATGCAGGGGAAGAACTCGCGCCGCTGCACGATCTGCGGCGCGCGCACCGATGTCACCCTCCGCGACCCCGACCCAGACAACCACATTTGGCTCGAGAGCCTCGAGAACAGCTATGTCGCGCCGACTTGCACCACCGAGGGGTGGACCGAGTACACCTGCGAGATCACGCGCGCGATGAACGTCGGCAAGGAGGGCTGGTGCGAGAATCACAAGAAAGCCGAGCCCATCCCCGCGCTCGGCCACGCCTACGCGATTACCGCGTCCTCCCCGCCGGGGCACGCGAAGGACGGGTATATCTCCTACCGCTGCACGCGCTGCGGCGACAGCTATACCGAAACGATTCCCGGCGAGCCGCACACCTTCGTGCAGACAGCGACCGTCGAGCCCTCCTGCGAGGCGCCGGGCGAGGTGATTTCGGTCTGCTCCTGCGGGCAGGAGCTGCGCGAGCCGTTCGGGGAGCCTCTCGGGCATGACTATGCGCTCATCTCCGAAACGCCGCCCGCTTGCCTTATCGATGGATCTCGCGTCTACCGCTGCACGCGCTGCGGCGCCGAGTCGACCGAGACTCTCCCCGCGACCGGGCACACCCCGGGCGAGACCTTCCGCCGCGAGCCGACCTGCACCGCGGAGGGAGCGGTCGGCTACACCTGCTCTGTCTGCGGCGCGCAGGTCATCACCGAAACGCTCGCTCTCCTGCCGCACGCCGAGGTCGTCACCGGAGAAGTCCCGCCGACCTGCACCGCCGACGGAAATCGCACCTACACCTGCACGGTCTGCGGCGCAGTGCGCGAGGAGGTTCTCCCGGCGACCGGGCACACGCTCTCTCCCGAGACGATAATCACGACTCCCGGCGACTGCGTGACCGACGCCACGCAGACCGGGGTTTGCGCGGTCTGCGGGGAGACCGTCACTACCGTCACTACTCCCGCGCCGGGGCATACCGAGGGCGAACCTTTCTTCACGCCGCCAACCTGCCTTGATGCCGGGCGGCAGGGCTACATTTGCGCCGTCTGCGGGGCGGAAGTTCTTTCGCGCGAGATTCCCGCCACGGGGCATACGTTTGCCGAGGACGCCGCCGCGTCGCGAGAACCCACCTGCGAGGAGGAGGGGCTCGCGGTGCAGGTCTGCACGGTCTGCAGAGAGAGGGTGGAGACGCCGATTCCCGCGCTCGGGCACGATTTCTCCGGGGAGGGCGGGGTCTGCGTGCGCTGCGGCGCCGCCGCTCCCGATGAGAGCAGCGAGCGGCACCTCGCGACGAGCCTGACCGCGGCGGACGGCAAGAGCGGCACCGGCACGGGATCGCCCGGGGGCGGGGCGGAGCCGAAGAGGAAGCTTCCTCTCGCGCTGTCGATCATTCTGATTGTTCTCGCCGTGCTCGGCGGCGGCGCGGTTCTCTTTTTCACCGGGCGCAAGGTCGGGCAAATCCTGCGCAAGATGGCGATGGACGAGCATAGCGGCGAGGACGAGGGCAAACCCGCCGTTCCGAGCGAGGGCTCCGCCGCGACGGGCGAGAGCGCCGCGCCCGGCGAGGACGCGCCGGACAGCAGCGCCGAGAGCACACCCTCTCCCGAAGCGAGTGACCCAACCGAGATCGCTACCTCTCCCGAGGCGGGTGACCCCACCGAGAGCGCGCCCTCCGCCGAGGGTGACGGCTCCGGGAAGGCTTGACGCGCCCGAATGTCCTCCGCGCGAAATCCTAACGCCTTCGCAGTTTCTTTGTGAGAGCTATGGCGACAAGCGACAGCATATCCCCCCGCAGCGCGGACGAGCGCGACAGTCTCGCCGCCGGTACCTCGACCGATGAGGATCTCGTCAATATCCTCGTGACGCTCGATGAGAACTGCCTGCCCGCGCTGCGCGTGATGCTCTTTTCTCTGCTGCGCGCGAACCCCGGCGCTCTCTTCGACGTGTATCTGTTGCACGCACACATCCCGCACGCGTCGTTTGCCCCGGTTGAGCGGGTGCTGCGCGGGCGCGGGCGGCTGCTCCCGGTGCGCGTCGATGATGCGCTCTTGCGCGGCGCGCCGACGACAAGGCGTTACCCGCGCGAGATTTACTACCGCATCTTCGCGGCGGATCTGCTGCCAAAGAGCCTTGACCGCGTGCTTTACCTCGACCCGGATGTCATTGTCGGGGGGTCGATTCTGCCGCTCTACCGCTTAGAGCTGCCCGACTACTACTTCGCGGCGGCGTCGCACACCGGGCGGCTGCTGACCAAGTTCAATGTCCTGCGGCTCGGTATGGAGGACGAGAGCCCCTACATCAACTCGGGGGTTCTTTTAATGAACCTCGCGCTGCTGCGCCGCGAGCAGGATACGCGCGATGTCATTCGCTTCATCGAGCGGTACCGGCGGCGGCTGTTTCTCCCCGATCAGGACGTCATCTCGGCGCTCTACGGCAGCAAGATCTACGCGCTCGACGCATTTCGCTATAATATGACCGAGCGGCTCTTCGCCCTGCACGCCCCCTTCGAGCGCGACCTCACGATAGACTGGGTGCGCCGCAACGCGGTGATCGTCCACTACTGCGGGCGCAATAAACCATGGCGCCCCGGCTACCGCGGCTCGCTCGGCATCTTCTACCAAGAGGCGGCGGAGGCCCTTTCCCGCGAGGAGGGGAAGTAAAGGGGCCGCGCTCCCTACCTCCCCGCGATGATTTCGCGGGCCGCAAGGATCGAGGGCGCTCCCGCCGCCCGCCTCCCTCTCGCGATGAGAGGAGATGAAGGGGAGAGGGGGACCCTGCCGCTTTTTTGTTTTGTTTTTTCAGGATAGGGTGAAGCAACAGCAATCATCCCCGATGGGGCGCGGGGAGAAAATTTTTCGCGCCCTGCGGCTCGCGCTCGTCATCCTCGCGTGGGGAGCGGTTATCGCGCTCTTTTGGCACTACCGCGCGAGCCTGACCCCCGAGGCGATCGCCGCCTACGCCCCGCGCAATCTCGCCGCCGCTGCCGGTGTAATGCTCGCATTGTTCGCGGTCAAAGGGCTGCTCTTCACCTTCTACGGCGGCATTCTCTACGCGGCGTCCGGCATTCTCTTTCCCCTGCCCGCCGCCATTCTCATCAACACATTTGGCACGGTGCTGATGATCGGGGTTCCGTTTTTCATCGGCAGGAAGGCGGGCGCTTCGCTTGTCGCGCGCCTCTCGCAAAACAAAAAAATCGCGCGCTTGCGCGAGATGAACCTGCAAAATCAGCTCTTTATTTCTTTCCTCGTACGCCTGGTCGGGCTGCTGCCCGCAGACCTTGTCGCGATGTATCTCGGCGCGCTCGGCTTTCGCTCCGGGCGGTATTTCGCGGGGAGCCTGCTCGGGCTCTTCCCCTCGATTGTCCTTTTCAGCGTGATGGGGATGGCGGCGCACGACCGCCGCTCGCCGGTTTTTTGGATTTGCCTTGCCATTCAGCTCGGCACGAGCGCCCTCTCGATCACGCTCTTTTCCCTCTGGCAGCGCCACAAGAAGAAAAAAGAAGCATCTTTCGCGGCCGGGGAATAGCCTCGCCGCTCTCCCTCTCGCTCCCTCACCTATGAATCTCTTTCTCACGCTTGCCTTCCTGTTTATGGTGGGGTCTATGGTCGGCTGGGTCGCGGAGCTGATCTTCCGGCGGTTCTTCTCGTCGGCAAACCCCGAGCGCAAGTGGATTAACCCCGGCTTTTGCACCGGGCCGTACCTCCCGCTCTACGGGTTCGGGCTGTGCGCCCTCTTTCTGCTCGCGCGCGCAGAAAACCTGCCCTTTCTCTCCGACTTTCGCTTCAAGAAGATCGCCCTTTTCGCGCTGATGGCGGTCGCGATGACGGCCATCGAGTATCTCGCGGGGCTGTTCCTCCTGAAAGCGGCAAACCTGCGGCTCTGGGATTACAGCCGCGAGTGGGGCAACCTGCAGGGGCTTATCTGCCCGAAGTTCTCGCTCATCTGGGCGCTCTGCGGCGCGGCGTACTACTTCCTCATCGACCCGCACATCCTCAGCGCCCTTTCGTGGCTGTCGCGCAACCTCGCCTTCTCGTTCGTCATAGGGCTCTTTTACGGAGTCTTCCTTATCGATGTCGCGCACTCTTTGCAGCTTGCGAGCAAGCTGCGCGCCTTCGCCCGCGAGCACGATGTCGTCGTCCGCTTTGAGCGGCTGAAGGAGCAGCTGCGCGCCGAGCGCGAGACGCGCCACTGCAAGACCGCGTTCTTCTCTCCCTTCCGCTCGGAGCGCCCCCTGCCCGAGACGCTCGCCGCGCACCTCAAAGATTTGCGCGAGAGCTTTGAGGAAAAGCATAAAGAATAACCGCGCGTCACACCAAAAAACTCCGCGAGAGCGGAGTTTTTTCGCGTTCCGAGAAAAAGTCCGTGCTTCACGCGGAAAAGATCGCCGCCGCAGGACGGAGTTTTTGCGCCTCGAGGATAGGCAATCGCCGCGCGTTAACGCAGGAGTTTGAGGTACGCGCGAAAGAGGGTGCTGCAGCGCGCGTCGGTGATACACTCGCGCGCGAGAGAAATATTGTCGGTAATGAGGTTGTCGGCGCCCGCCTCGAGCGCGCGCGTCAGGCTCTCGCGCGTGTTGACCGTCCAGACGAGCAGCCGTTTGCCCTCGCCGTGCACCCCCGAGACAAGCCGCCGCGTCAGGTTGTGCGCCTCGATGCTGAGTTCGTCGGCATCCGAGAGAGAGCGCAGATCGCCTACCGCGAGGCTCATCACATAAACGGTCGTCACGGCGGGGTCGATCTCCTTCACGCGCGTGAGGACCTCGTACATCTGCGAGGTCAGCACAACCCGATTTGTCATCCCCGCCTCGCGCACGAGGTCCACCACCGCGCGCTCGAAACCGCGCTCGTGTCCGGTCGGTTTGAGCTCGATATTGAGCCGCGCCCCGCGCTCCCGCGCGAAGGCGAGCACCTCGGCAAGTCGCGGTATTCTCTCCCCGGCAAAGGCAGGGTCAAAGTGCGAGCCGGCGTCAAGCTCCGCGATTTCCTCATACGAGAGGTCGTAGATATTCTTGTCCACCCCGGTGACGCGCGCGAGATTCGCGTCGTGCGAGACGACAATCTCGCCGTCGCGCGTCATCTGCACATCAAGTTCGATCCAGTCGGCGCCCTCCTGCAAAGCTCCGCGAAACGCCGCCATCGTGTTCTCGGGGTAGTGCGAGGACGCGCCGCGGTGCGCGGTCACCTCGACCTGCGCGGGGAGCGTGATGTCGGGGGAAATTCTCCCCGAGGCAAGGAGGAACCCCAGCGTCAGTGCGAGCGCGCTCACCCCGGCAATGCACACTCCCTTTGCGGCGCGCCGCACTCTCGGGTGCCTCGGCTGCGGCGGCGGCTGCGGCGGCGGAAGATGCCCGGGAGAGGGAGCGGGCACGGCGCCATCGCGCGCGGCGACCGCCGCGTCCTCGTCTCTTCTTTTATAAAAAAGCACGCCCACGCACGCGTAGCAGACCGGCACCGAGAGGGCGGCGGTCACCGCGAGGACGAGGACGATGGCGAACCAGACGGCGGTCTGCCCGAGCCAGCGCAGCACGAAGACATCGAGCAGCTGCGTGAAGAGAGTTTTGATAAGCGAGGCGAGCGCGACGGCGGCGAGCAAAGCGAGCACGCAAAGGAGACCCAGCGCGAGCTGCATTGCAAGGAGCGCGAGAAAGTCGCGCGCGCGCTTGCCGCGCCCGAGGGCGGCGCTGCGCCCTCGGGCCTCGCGGAAGGAGCAGCCGTCGACCGTGAAGAAAAAGAGCGCGTACATCCAGCGCGCGAAGAGGACGAGCAGCACCGCGAGCGCGGCGAGGAAGACCGCGAGGAGAACCGGGCTATCGCGGATGAAATCGAGGATGAACTCGGGTATGGAAATGCTCGAGAGGAAGCCCGACGCGAGCCCGATATGCAGAAAGGGCAGCAGCAGCAGGACAAACGGGATGAGCAGAAAGTTGCTCCCGTGAAAGACCCGCGCGGAATTTCGCAGCGCGAAGCGAAGGATCTGCGAGAGGGTGACGCGCGCGTCCTGCGCGCCCATATCGAGCGCGAAGATGACGGCGGAGATGTCGAGCAGAGAGAAAAACGCGGCGGCAAGCAGAATGACGAGAATAAGAGCGAGCGTTAACGGCTTGCCGAGGAAGGGAAAGAGATTTTCTAAGCTGAGGTAGTCGTACCCCGCGGCGCGCATGGTCAGCGAAAACGCCCCGAGCAGCAGCGGGGTCGCGACGAGGAAGGAGATCAGTTTGTAGAGCACCTCAAAGGCGAGCAGAGACCCCGCGTTGCGGGATACCAGTCGCATCGCCGCGCGTAGGCGTGGAAGCCTCCCGGCGCGAGAGCCGGGGCGGCCGCAATCCCCCCGCTCGCCGCGCTCCTTGGAGGCGGACTCTCCTAATTTCGCGCGCCCCCCCGCGCGGGGGCGAGGACTCCCCCCGCGCGGGGTCTGCTCGTCCGCATCGCGGGGATCGCTCTCGCCCGCATCGTGGGGGGCGCACTCCTCCACGCCGCCGCAACGATCCCCCTCGTTCGCGGCGGCAATTTTCGGGGGAATGCCGTCCTCCCCCGCGCCGCCCTCCCCGGGGGTGGAGCGGCGCGATCGCAGCCCGCTTGCCACGGTTCTTACGCGTTTTTCCCGGAAATGGCGTCCTGCACGTCCTTCTTCGCGACCTGCAGGAAGATGGCGGCGAGGATGTCAAACACAGCGGAAACGATGAGCGAAATCGCGATGAACATCCAGATGAAGTCTCTCATGGCAACCGGGTTGACGAGGACGATGATGCCGAGGACTATCGTCAGCACCGCGCCGATGAGGGAAATCACAAAGCTCCCGGTCTTCATGCGGATGGCGTCGACCGCCCACTGCACCCGCAAAATGCCGCCGAAGAAAATGACAACGCCATATACGAGAATCAGGTAGGGCATCACCACGTCGAGGATGGTGTTCGTCGCGAGAAGGCATGCGCAACCGACCGCGATCTCCACGAGCGCGCGCGCGAGACCCTGCTCGAGGTGCGCGGTAACCGGGTCTGCGCGGAAGTAGCGCACGAGCGACACCACGCCCGCGACGAGTAGTAACACACCCGCGCCGCGCAGAATCCACAAGGTAAATGTATCGTGGTTGAGCAGGAGCAGAACGCCCGCCGCGATCTCGCAGAGCGCAAGCAGAATTTTGCCGACGGTAGCTTTCATATGGAACCTTCTTTCAAAAGAAAATAGGAGCGAACGATGGGGAAACAAAGCTTTGCCGGGAGCTGCCGGCGCGCGCATAAACGCTCGAAGCACAAGGCTTTCTCGAAAACGGCGCGCAGCTATCGCGGCGGTGGCTTACTGCGTTGCGGGATCGAAGCGGCGCCAAATCTCGGTGAGCTCAAGGTCGCTCGCGCGATCGAGATCGTCCCAGTACTCGCGCCCCCCGTCGAGCGCATCGCTATCGAGCAGGACGGTCACCTCCTCGAGCTGCTTTTGGTGATAGGTGATGTTTTCACGCACCTCGCGCAAAAAGCCCCGGCTTGCGATCTTCAAATAGAGATAGGCGCGCGCGAGATCGGCGGGGAGTGTCCCGTCCGGCAGAACTGCTTTGCCGAGCGCGAAGAAGAGCAGAGGATAAGCGACCGGATCAGCGCCCCGCAGATCGCGAAGCGTACTCTCGGCGAGCGAATAATAGTAGATCGCGCGCTCGGCATCGGCGGGGATGCCCTCCGCGCCGTGATCGTAGATGCTCGCGAGCTTAACGATTGCGTCGACGCTGCCGCGCGCCGCCGCCGCGCGAAAGAGCGAAAGCCCCATCTCGCGGTCGGCGGGCAGGCCTCGCCCGTAAAAATAGCAGTAGGCGAGATTCGCGACGGCCTGCAAATCGCCGAGCGCGGCGGCAAGGCGGTAGTAGGGCAGCGCAGTGTCGTAGTCCTCGCGGCGGTAGGCGGCTGCCCCCTTGTTCGTGAGGTACGCGCCATCGCCATGCTCAATCGCGACGAGGTCTGTCGGGGTGAGAGAAAAAGACATAGGAAGAACCCTCTCGTGGGGAATTTCGTGAAAGCGCGAAGCATTCCGCTCGGATCGAACGGCGAAAGACAGAAAACCGCGCGCGGGTGCGGGGATAACCGCAAGAAGAAGGTCGCGCGGCAGCGGGGCGGATGGCCGAACGGCTATCCCGTCGTAGTGGCAACAGAGGGCAAAGGAAACCGCACGGCAGCGGGGCGGTTAGCAAAACAAACAACACCCGGCGGGCGCCGCTGTTTTTTCTATCATAAGCAAGATCCGCCGCGCCGCGCACCTACCTCCCGGGCGAGTGACCTCGCTTAGACGCGCGAGCTCGCTCAGGCGCATGAACTCGCTTACGCGTGTAATCTTGCCCGCGCGGGCGATTTCGCTTGCGCGAGCGATCTCGCTTGCGCGAGAGGGATTCCTCCGTGCGCCGCGAAGCGCGGTGAACGGGGCATTCCGGCCGGGTCTCACGCCCGCGTGCGTGCGGGATAACCCTCACGCAGGAGGCGGTGCTCGCCCCCTCTCGTGCGAGGAGCGCGCACGGGCTTGTCAAGCCTTTCGCAATGAAGTTCGGCGCTCGCGTGTGCACGTGACTTTCTATTTGCCGTTTTTGTCGTTTTGCTATATGTGGCAACGGAACAGCCGGCTTAGCGCTCGCGCGCACATGTATGAGAAGCGACAGCTTCAACGCCTTCATTGCGCGCGATATGGTCTCGGAATTCACGCCCGCGCGCATGAGGAACGCGTCATCGTCCTTGTCCCGCGGTACCGCGCCGCCCCCGTCACTCGTGCGCTTGTGCAAGGAGCACCTAGGCGAGAGGGGTGCGTCAAACTCCTGCGTGGCAAGTGCCACGGGGAGGAGCGGTGCGAGACGCTCGCGCGGCGGTGCCGCGCGGGAGGGCGGGCGGCGGGGCGCTTACGCCGTCAGCTCGACCTGCTCTTTCACGCGGGAGCGGACGGTCGCCATATCGTCGGTCGGCTCGAAGCGCGCGATGATCTCTCCCTCGCGCGACACAAGGAACTTGGTGAAATTCCACTTGACCTCGCCGTTTTCCTTGTAATTTTTGTCCATCTTGCGGACAACCGGCTTGAGCACCAGCCCCATCGCGCCCGAGAACCCGCCGAATTTGGTGTTCTCGACGAGATAGCGGAAGAGCGGGTCAGCGCCCTCTCCGCGCACCTCGATTTTCGCGAACTGCGGAAAAGTGATGCCGAAGCGGCCAGTGCAGAAGGTGTGGATCTCCTCGTCGGTGCCCTTCGCCTGTTCGGCGAACTGGTTACAGGGGAAGTCGAGGATCTCAAGACCCGCGCCGGAAAACTCCTCGTAGAGCTTTTGCAGGTCGGCGTACTGCGGCGTGAAGCCGCAGGAGGTCGCGGTGTTGACGATCAGCAAAACCTTTCCCTTATAGTCAGAGAGATGTTTCTCGCTGCCGTCGCGGCACTTCAGGACGAAATCGCGGTCATAAATGCTCATAAAAACCTCCGTTTGGAAACCCGATGCTGTCCCACCCGAAGGAGATGAAAAAAGTATACCAAAAAAGAAAAGAGGTGTCAAGAGGGAGAGGGGGCAGCGCCGCTTCACCGCGGTTTCGCAATATGATAACGGGCGCGCGATAAGCCTATCCCGCGAGGCTCGGGATTTGCAAGCCCCGGTTTTCCCGCGAAAGTAATATCCTTGCGCTTCCCTGCGCCTCTCTATCACTTCGCCTCAACGAACCAGCGGTTGCTGTTCTCGTGGAAGAGATAGGTCGCGCGGCCGAAGATCGTAATCGTGTAGCGCACGCCGAGCCCGCCAACCCGCGTCGACGCCGCGCGCCGCACATCGGTCACGCCCTCGATGGCATAGCGCGCGCCGTCCTCGAAGGTGATCTCGCGCGGCGTCACCGCGCCCTCCTTATCAAAGTCCGCGTTCACCGCAACGTAAACTTTCCTGCGATTTTCCATAATACCCTCCTCAAAGGGAATCCGCGCTGCGCGGGAGAACGCCAGCCGAGCGCCCCTCGCGAGGGAGCGGCGGCGCGCTCTCCTGTTCTAACCGGGGCGAGACGCACGGCACGTCCGCGCACCGCCGAGCGGTGTTCTCCACAACGCGCAAATAACGCGCCGCGACCCACGCGCCGCGCGCCGTGAGAACCGGCATCGGCGGAGCGGCGGCGCCCTTCGCGCTCGCATATTTTTTCTCAATTCACAAAAAATTTACCATCGTCCCTTCAAAACGCTTGACATCGCAAGGGAAATGGGATATACTGAATTCACAATTCAGTTGTGCTGTCCTATTGTACATCATCTAATTGTGATTGTCAAGACTGAATCACAATTTTTTTGTGAAACCCCCAGGACGCGGCCGCGCCCGGACAGCGGCGCCCGGGGAAACTTCCCGGCGAGAATCGAGGTAGCTTTATGAAATTCGGCGAAAAATTGCGTTTCTTTCGGCAGCAGCGCGGGCTTGACCAGCGCACCCTCGCGGCGATGGTCGGCGTGCACGGCAACACGATTTCCAATTACGAGAGCGGTAAGACCTACCCCAAGCGGCGGGATCTTTATGTGAAGCTCGCGCAGGCGCTCGAGGTTCTGCCCTCAGACTTGTGCAGCTCGGAGGATTTCTTCTTCTCCGACGCGACCGCGCAATACGGCGCGCGCGGCGGACAGCAGGCGCAGATGCTCGTCCAGGAGATCGGCGGACTGTTCGCCGGCGGAGAGCTAGCCGAGGAGGACAAGGACGCGATGATGCACGCGATTTCGAGCGCATACTGGATCGCGAAGGAAAGAAACAAAAAGTACGCGCACGCCGCGCCCGAGGCAGATGCTGCCGAGGACGATCCAAGCGGCGACATAGGCGATCACACTGCCTCCGACACCGAGTAAGCGCCACGCGATAGAATTGTGGCGCGACAAAATCGCCCGCGATAGAATCGCGATGCCGCCCTTGCCCGCGATAGAGCAAAATCCCTGCGGGGCAGGCGAGATCGGGGGGGTGAGCGTGAGCGCGGCCGGCCGGCGGTATCGGCGATCCGATCACCTCCCGCGATGGGGATTTTCGCGGCGCGCCACATCAGGTGCGCCACGCCCGGCGCGACGTATCCAGCGCGGCGCGTCCGGCGCGCTGCGTCCGAGAAGACTTCCCGCCGCGATCGGGGGAGGGGGGTTGTCCGCCTTTGCCTCAGTACACTTGATCATCGCGACCAAGGTCGCCGCCCCCGGGCGTCGATGTCCGCGTCTGTTGCGGAACAAATGGGGAGACTCACGCATAAGTTGTGACAGCCCCCCTCGCCGCGCTGTGGGCCGGTATCGTGACGGCGAGGTGGGCGCGCGTTTTTGCGAGCACGCGGCAGCGGCGCCCTGCCGCCGCGGTACATTCTTTTTTGCACTTTTTTAATTCTTCGCGCCTATCCTCCGCCCGGGAGGGTTTGTTTTCGCGAGTCGCCCATGCTTTCCACACCGATCCCCGAGATTTTGCGGCGCGCGGACGCGCTGGTCGCCGCCTGCTCCTCGCGCGACCCGCGCGAGGCGGCGCGGCATTGCGGCGTGGAAATTCTGCTCTGCCCCTTCCGCGCGCAAAAGGGCGCGTATGTCATCATCCTGCGCAACCGCTTCATTTTCCTAAAAGAAGACCTGCCGCCGGGAATGGCGCGCGTCGTCCTCTGGCACGAGCTCGGGCACGACGCGCTTCACCGCGGCGAGGCGGCGCGCAGCGGCGGATTTCGTGAGGCGGGGATGTTCCTGCGCAGCGAGAATCTCCTCGAGCACGAGGCGAATCTCTTTGCGGCGCAAGCGCTCATTGCCGATGAGGAGTTCCTCTCGCTCGCGGGGCGCGGGTACGATTTGCGGCAGATGGCGGCGTCGCTCGACACCGACCCCAATCTCATCGCGCTCAAAGCGGACGCGCTGATCGCGCGCGGCCACCGGCTGCGCGAGCAGTTTCCCCGCGACGACTTCCTCAAGTCAAGTGAGAAAAAGTGACAAGCACTCTTTGACCTTTTCTCGTTTTATTAGGCAAGCTCGCGTACTGTGATTTGGGCGAGCGCCGTGCGCGGCGAAGCGCGCTGTCGTCCCTCGCCGAGATCGATCCCGGGGCTACATATCGGCTCAAGGCGCGGCGATATTCTTCGCGGATTTTTTCGCGCTTTTTTGCTTCTTTTCTTATCCCGATGACCCCCTCACAGCGCGCGCCGGACGAGCGGCGGTATATCGCCATCGACCTGAAGTCCTTTTACGCTTCGGTCGAGTGCAACGAACGCGGGCTCGATCCGCTGAGCACCAACCTCGTCGTGGCGGACCTCTCGCGCACTGAGAAGACGATCTGCCTCGCGGTCTCCCCTTCGCTCAAATCCTTTGGCGTGCCCGGACGGCCGCGGTTGTTTGAAGTTGTCCAAAAAATAAAAAATGTCAACGCCGAGCGCGCTCGCGCCCTCGGCCGCCCGCTTAAGGGAAAATCGGTGAGTCTCCCCGCGCTGCAAGCCGACCCCGCGCTCGCGGTTGATTATCTCGTCGCGCGCCCGCGCATGGCGCACTACATCGCCTACTCCACGCTCATCTACGAGGTCTACCTGCGCTTTATTTCGCCGCAGGATATTATCGTCTACTCGATAGATGAAGTGTTTCTCGACGCGACGAACTATCTCTCGACTTACGGCATGAGCGCGCACGAGCTCGCTATGACCATTATCCGCGAGGTTCTCGCGACGACCGGCATCACCGCGACCGCCGGAATTGGCACAAATTTATATTTATGCAAAATCGCGATGGACATCGTCGCGAAAAAAATGCCACCCGACAAGGACGGCGTGCGCATCGCCGAGCTCGACGAGCGCTCTTATCGCGAAAAATTGTGGAGCCACACGCCGCTGACCGACTTCTGGCGCGTGGGAGGCGGCACCGCGTCGCGCCTTGCGCCGTATGGCCTAACGACGATGGGAGACATTGCGCGCGCGTCGGTTTCGCCCGGCGGGGAGAGGCTGCTTTTTCGATTGCTTGGGGTCAACGCTGAGCTGCTCATCGATCACGCGTGGGGCTGGGAGCCGACGACCGTTGCCGATGTCAAGGTGTACCGCCCGGCGGGCAAGAGCCTTAGCTCCGGGCAGGTGCTGCCGCGCCCGTACGCCTTTGAGGAGGCGCGGCAGGTCGCGCGCGAGATGACCGACGCGCTCTCCTATGACCTTGTCGCGAAGAAACTGCGCACGCGCGACGTTGTGCTGACGGTCAACTACGACCGCGAGAACCTGCGCGAGGGCTACTGTGGGAGCGTCGATGACGACCGCTACGGGCGCAAAATCCCCGCGCACGGGCACGGCTCAAAGCGACTGCCGCGCGCGACCTGCTCTGGGAAGCTGCTCGACGAGGTGATTTGCGCGCTGTTCGATCGCGTCGTCGACCGCCGCTTTACCATCCGTACGATAAACATCTGCCTCGCGCAGACGATCCCCGAGAACCTCGCCCTGCGCGAGGAGCGCGCGGAGACCGAACAGCTCTCCCTGCTTTGTGACCCGCACTCATCCGAGCGTGCGCGTGAGACGGAGGCGGACGAGCGCCGCCGTCAGGAGGCGATCCTCACCCTGCGCGAGAAGTTCGGCAAGAACATCGTCCTGCGGGGCCTAACCTACGATCCCGGCTCCACCGCCCGCGCCCGCAACGACCAAATCGGTGGGCACAAAGCGTGACGAATACAGAATAGTTACAAAGTAAAATAACAATTTTTTGTGGGAAAACGCCAAGCGAAAAAGAATAATTTCGGGCGGCGAGGAAAACCTCCCGGAGCTTCCCGCAAAGGGGAAGCGGTCCGGAGAGCGCGCGTTCCCTCGCGAGGGCGAAAAAGGGGAAATCGAAAATACCGCGGCAGCCTCAGGCGCAGATCTTGCTGCTCGCCGGGAATGCAGACTGCGGGCGCGGTCTATCAAGGGATGGCGCGGAGAACTGAAAAGCGCTCTCGGATCGGAAAAGATACGCGCGAAAGAAAAGTCGCAATGAAAAAATCCCGGCCGCGAATGGCCGGGTTTTTGCGAGGATGGTGGGGATTTTTTTAAGGCGAGATCGAGACGAGGAAAAGGGGCGCAAGCTTATGAAGCGAGAACGCAAATACACGAAACGAAAGCGAAACCGCGCGGATGACGCAAAATCCGCTGCTCTGCCACCTTCAAAAAATTTTAAAAATCAAAAATTGCTGCATTTCGGGCTTGCTTAACCTTTTGCCCGTGAAAAGATACGCTCGGGAAATGGAAAGTATCCGCATAAAAAAATTCTATATCTCGTTAAAGAAAGATGATATTTGCGCGACAAACACAACAAATATATTTTAGAAAATTTTCTCCTCCCCCACCACTGCGCCCACGCGCGCGTCGTTCTCGCCGGTCGGCAGCGCGTCAAGAATGAGGCGCGCGTAGCAGACGCCGACGCTCGCGCCGGGAAAGAGCGGAAGGTAGCGATCATAGTAACCGCCGCCGTAGCCGAGGCGGTAGCCGCGACAATCGAAAGCGATCGCCGGCACGACGATCAGCGCGTCGCACGGCATCCCCTCGCGCGGCAGGAGCGGGCAGCGCGCGTCCGGCTCGGGGATGTTGTGCGCGCCGGGAGTAAGAAAGTCGCGCGATTGCACCGCAAAAAAGTCCATTATGCCGCGTGCAAGAGGGGAAACGCGCGGAAAACCGACGGTTTTCCCGCGCGCAACGGCATCGTCGAAAATTTCCCAAACATCGACCTCGCCGCGCACCGGCGCATACAAAAGTACGAGCGGCGCGCGCTCGTAAAGGAGGCACTTTTTCAGATTTGTGCAAATTTTGTGCGACGCGCGCGCGCGCTCCTCCGGGGGAATTGCCGCCCGTCGCGCGAGCAGTTCCGCGCGCAGTGCCCGCTTTTCATCGAGGATAGCGCGCTCATCGTGGGCGGGAGCCGGGTTGGGAGTAGGCATAGAAAAAGTTATGGTAAAAATTTTTCCGAAAACAGAATTGAGCTCGGCGCGGCGAGCGCATCCATAGGCCCTACAGCGAGGGATCGCGCCGGGTCTGCGATTTTTCAGGGAGGATGTTGTAAAAAAATGAATCTGAAAAGCCTTTCACCGAGAGAAAGCTGAACCATTGCCGAGGGGGAGACCGAACGGTGGCGCGCCGAGGGAAAGCCGAGCGCAAGGCGGGGTTTACCGCTTTGGACTATGCCACCGAAATGAAAAAGTGCAAAATCTCCTTCGGCGAAACCCACGAGGGAAAGAGCGCGCGAGGGTCTCGTGAGAGCGGAAGCGCGCTATTCGGTCGGTCGAAAAGAAATCCGAGAAACCCCGCGCGCGAGCAGCCGCGGGAGAAGAAAATCGCACCTGCGAGGGGGAACTGCGGCAGATGCGGGAAGGAAGCAAGGGGCGAGAGGCGGAACGCGCAGCCGTCAAGCGATCATCGGCAAAAATCAATCCCGCGCAGTGGCAACTCCCCAAATATAGCAAACGGATTACCGAAAGCCGTCGCCTTGTGGATTTCGGAAAATGAACAGCCTTGAGACCATCGCCGAAAACCTCGGTGAAAAAAGTGGGCGATTTTCTTACGAAAACCGCCCACTTTCCTCATCTTATGACCTCAAAAACCCTCATTCTCACGAATCGGTCAATTGTCGGCGCAGATCGAGGCAAGCACCTCGCCGCGCTTTTTCTCGCCGAGCACGCAGGAGATGAGAGTCGCCGCGAAGGATAGCGCAACACCGGCGCCGCGCGCCGTGACAATATTGCCGTCGGTCACGCAACCGGCGCCCTTGCCGCAAGGCTTTGCACCCGCGAGATACCGCTCAAAGCCGGGGTAGCAGACCGCTTGTCGCCCCCTGAGTAGCCCCATTTTGCCGAGGATCATCGGCGCCGCGCAAATCGCGCCGATCCGCGCGCCGCGCGCCGCCGCGTCCTCCAAGACGCGGTGCACGACCGGCGACGCGTCAAGGTTCGTCGTCCCGGGCATACCGCCCGGCAAAACGACCATAGTGGGCGCGGCGCTTGGCAGATCGCGCTCGGTGGTGTCCGCGCGAACGGTCACGCCGTGCGAGCCGGTGACCGAGGGCCCCTCGGTGCCGACGGCGATCGTTTTCAGATCAAGCCCCGCGCGCCGCAGGATGTCCAGCGGAACGATCGCTTCGGTCTCCTCGAAACCGTCCGCTAAAAAGAGGAAAACCATACAAAACCTCCGCAGAATAGGGAATTTCCTCGGGAAATCGGAGGACCCGCGCGGCCAGGAGAAACTTGCGCTCGATTGGCTCTCGGCGAAGAAGGAAATTTTTTGCGATGGCGAAACCGCAAAAACAAAATTGTGTTATATTAAATTTGTATTTTTGTAAATCCCAACGCTAATATTATTACGCTAAACAATCTCCGAAAAATCCACGATTGCAGCAATTTGCCCGCACTCGCCTACTCCGTGTTGCCCTCGGGAACGGGGAACCCGGGGTACAGAGAAACCTAACCAAAATCAATCAAGAAGATCTCCCGAGAATGTGCTTTGAAATTTTTCGTAAACTCTTTTCGAGGGTAATTCGTTCAGCTAAAAATACAATGAAACGAGCGGTAGAATTACACCCTTCAATCATCCCTTAAATCTGTAATTTTGTACGCGAGGAAAAATCCCTGCTTTTCCCGAAATCGATCTGATCTGCGCCGATTCGCCCTGAAAAATCGCGGGCTTTACCCATTTTTTGACAGGTGGTCGAGAGCGATTAGGCCCGCGTTGAATGCGTCGTGAAGGTTGTTTTTCTCAAACTGCCGCACGAGGCGCTCGTAGACCGGCAAGCTCGTGTCTGTCTTGAGGATCTGCACGATGACCTTCCCCGGCACCTCGCTCATCACGCCGCCGACCATCACCTTCCGCGTCGACAGGATCATCAGGAACATCATGTACTCGTCCCGCATATCTCCGTAACAGATCTGGTTGCCGTCGCGCAGCAGAGGCTTTCCGCGGAAGATCATCACCTTCCCGTCCACGGTTTTTTCACGAATCTTTGTCATAATATCCCCATCTCCGAAATAATAATTTTACACAAAATTTACATTCTGCAATCGTCGCCGCCGATTTTTTTCGCCGCGTCTCGTTTATCTTGCAATGTGGGGTGGCGCATTCCGGCGCTCGCTCCGCTCTGCGAGAATTTTGCCGCGCAGAGTTCCGGTAAATCGACTTTGCAGATGGAATTTTGCGGATGGTATTTGACCGAAAAATGCCTCGCACGCCGATGTTCACAGGCGAAAAAAGGCATAATCCACCCTCAAATAACCAAAGTTTAGTATACTTCTTTTGTCGGAACCTCGCAAGTGCGTTCACGAAAAATTTACATTGAAGGCGCAAGGCGCCCTCGCGGTCATTGTGCCGTACGTCTCAAAGAGAACCGCGAAAAGTCATGTTTTAAAGCTGCGCGCTCGCTCTATTCATTTCGAGAAAAGCAAAATCGTCTATGCAACAAAATCCCCGATAGAGAAATTCCGTTTCACGCTGTCGGCGCTTGCAAGATAGGTGGCGGCGCGGTGTGCCTTCTTTTCCGCTTCCATGCGCTTTGTGCGAGTGGTTCGCGGAAACCTCAAACCTCTCCCTCATCCGTCGCGAGAAACGGCGTCGCGCGCAGGATCGCGTGTTCGGGGAGAACTTCGCCTCGGAAGAACCCGGCGAGCAGCTCTGCGCGCAAAATGAAGTCGCACTGCCGCAATATCGCCGCGCGCTCCTGCGCTATGGAGCATTTTCTCCCCATCGAGAACGCCTGCCCGAGGCTCGTCGCGAGAGGAATCGCCGCGCGAAGTTCCCGCAGAGCGCGCCGCCCGCGAGAGTTTGCTGCGAGCAATACCGACACGCGCGGCGTCGCGAAGTCGTCAATCTTTGTGCCAAGCAGAGAGGTAAGGAGAGCTCGCCGCAGACGCGCGCTCGCGTCATTTTTCTGTTTGAGGAGCGAAAAGAACTCATCAAAAGACCCGCTCGACGCTTGCCGCGCGGCGCTTGTCATCCGCACCGCCACCTCGCGCGGAATGTCAAAAAGTTGCGTGAGCTCCTCCGCCGTCGAGGTTCGCAGCCGCGCGAGAAGCACCGGGAAGGCGCTCTGCCAGCTCGATCGCGCTGCGCCCCGATAATAGGGGAGAAGCTCGCTCGGAATTAGACGCGTGAGTTCCCGCTCGTCATGCTCGCGCAGGGCCCGCCGCGAGGCGTGCGCGCTCAGCCCGTCCCGCTCGCGCGGCAGGGGAACGAGCACCGGCGCTCGCGGCAAGGCTCTCGCCGCGCGAACATACTCTGCCGCGAGCCGGTCTCCCGCTCTCGCGGGATAGGGCAAGCCGCTCGCTCGCTCAAAGTCTCTCTCCTCGCGCACCGCCCGCGGCATCGCGCGCTCCTCGTGATATTTTTCCGAAAAAGTGTTATAATCAGGGGAGGTGAGCGGCGTATCGCGTTCCATGGCGAGCTGTCGCCGGTTTTCGGGATGGGGAGGGACGATTTGCGGGTTTTTCGTGAACGATTGCTCTTCCGGCGCGGCCTCCCTATCGCGCGGTGGGCGCCGCCCGTCTGCCGCAATGCGCGGTTGGGTGTTCTTTTGGGTAGAGATTTGTAAATTTTTCGTGAACGCGTTTGCCCATTGCGCTCGCTCCGCTTCTTCTTTTTCTCGGAACACGGCGAGCGCGGTCAGGCGCGCGAGGAGATCATCGGGGCGCTCGCCCGCGCCGACCGCCTCGCTGCCGAAGGCGATCTCGTCCGCGCCGAGCGCGGCAGCGAGCGCGACCCCTCCCGCGGCGAATTGCCTTGCCGGAGCGCAGCAGAAGGGCGGCGGAAGCTCTACGACGATGTCCGCCCCGCAAGCAACAATCGCCCGCGCGCGCGTATATTTGTCGAAAATCGCGCACTCGCCGCGCTGTACATAGCTCCCGCTCATCACCGCGAGGATAGTGTCCGCCCCGCGCGCCCGCACCGTCTCGCACAGCCGCGCGTGCCCCCGATGCGCGGGATTTGCCTCGCATATCACCGCTACGACCCGCATACGCCCTCCGATAAGCCGCACTTTCTTCAAAAAAGATAGCACACTCCTCGCTCGCCGTCAAGGACGGGAAATTCTCCTCCCCCTCTTGCATTCTCGTCTTTCTCGTGATATACTAAGTTGACTTTGATTCTTTGGAGGTTTTCTATGGTCTCTGCAGGGGATTTTCGCAACGGCGTGACGTTTGAGATGGACGGCAAGGTGCTGCAGGTCATCGAGTTTCAGCACGTCAAGCCCGGCAAGGGCGCGGCTTTCGTGCGCACCAAGGTGCGCAATGTCATCTCCGGCGCCGTCACCGAGATGACCTTCAACCCGACCGACAAATTCGAGAACGCCTATGTCGAGCGCAAGGAGATGCAATACTCCTACGACGATGGCGATCTCTACCACTTTATGGACACCGAGACCTGGGAGGAGACGCTCATCCCGCACGACCTTGTCGGTGAGAATTTCCGCTTTGTCAAGGAAGAGATGATGTGCAAGATCGTCTCCTACAAAGGGAATGTCTTTGCCGTCGAGCCGCCGACCTTTGTCGAGCTGACCGTCACCGATACCGACCCGGGCTTCGCCGGCAACACCGCAACGAACACCCTCAAGCCCGCGACCCTCGAAACCGGCGCGACGATTAAGGTGCCGCTCTTCATCGACAAGGGCGAGGTCATCAAGATCGACACGCGCACCGGCGAGTATCTCGGCCGCGCCACGCAGGTGTAATCCTGCGACGCACGTTTTCCTTATGGTCAGCGGAGCGGTGCCTGTCCCCCACTCCCGCCGCTTCGGCAGCTCCTCCCGGCGGGGATTTGTGCATTGCGTCCCTGCCGCGGCGCCGTTCCGGCGGGATCCTCTCGGAGCGCCCGCGCGCCGCGTTTTGTTCTCTTGGCGAGCGAAATTCGGCGCGGCGGGATAGTCTATCCCGCCATTTCTTCCTTACTTTTGGTGAAACCATGACTACATCCGAAAAAGTCGCCTATCTCAAAGGGCTATCCGACGGGCTGAAGCTCCAGCGCGATACGCCTGAGGGGCAGCTGATCTCGGCGATCATCGATACCTTGGGCGATGTGGCAAGCGACCTTGAAGACTTGCAGACCGAGACCAAGGATCTGCGCGACTACTGCGATGAGCTGGACGCAGACCTCGGCGATGTGGAGGAGTTCCTCATCGAGGCGGACGAGGAAGCGGGCGGCGAGGCCGAGGAAAACCCGGACGCGCCCGAGTTCCTGCGCGGTTATTCGGGCGAGAGTAGGGCAGACGTCGTCTCCTCCCGCGAGCAGGAGAGCGGCGGAGGCGATGAGGACGAGGGGGATGAGGACGAGGGCGAGAACATCGGCGAAACGACCTGCCCGTTCTGCGGGGGCACCGTCTTCTTCGACGAGGATGATGACACGGAGGATCTCGTCTGCCCGTCCTGCGGCAAGCGCTTTCCTTACGTCTGCCCGGGCGAGTGCGAGAGCTGCGACACCCCCTGCCCCGACAAAAAACCTCCCGAGAGCTCGGGCGACGGGAAGTAAATCGAGCGGATCACGCAAAGTACACCCATCGCGCGCCGCCCCCCGTGACGGCCGCGCCCTTTTCTCAATCGAGAAGAGAGCCCCGCAGGAGAGACCCGCAGGTCTCTCCTTTTGGTTGAGAGCGCCGCGCGCGGGAAACGCGCCATCAGTGCCGGCAGCCGCGCCGCTCTAAACGTCAATTTGTATGAGCGCGCCGCGCGCAGGAAACGCGCCGTTCGGCTTCCCTCGTCCCTCTACTTTTCGCGAAAAATTCACATTTTCGCCTTGAAATCCCCACACGGCGGCGGTATAGTTGACCTATCAACTTTTTTGCGGGATTCTCCCGCCATCGGCAACTTCATCCTATGAACCAACATCAAGTAGACCCGGTGCCGCTCCCGACCGACTCCTCCCCGCGCGCGTCCTCCCGCCGCATCGCGCCGGGGGGAAAGATCGCGCTGCAAATCGCTGCGGACATCCTGCTCGCGGGGGCGGTGTTCCTCGTCTATTCGCTCTTTCATCACGTTCTGCCGAAAAAATACACCACCTCGCCGACCGTCGATCCCACGCAGATCGGCGATATTCTCCCCGATGAGGGGGGCACGTCGAGCGCCGCCTCCGACCCCGCGAGCGGCTCCGCGCAGCCGGTCTCGCGCGAGATGATTGTGCAGGACGAGAAGCGCTATAACGCTGGCAACTTCCCCGGGCAGGTTGTGACGCCGCTGGAGGGATACGGCGAGGAGGGGGACGACCTGCAGATCTTTTTGCGCAAGGTGGAGTACGGCTACGGCAAGAACAAGGTGACCTACTACGCCGCCGACATCTTTGTGAAGTCCATCGATATGTTCCGCACCGCCGTCGCGACAAAAGCGAGCGGCGAGGTGACCACCGACACGGTCGACGCGATGGCGCGCCACCACGACGCGGTTTTCGCGGTCTCGGGAGACTATTTCAAGAACTCGGAGATAGGCCTCGTCGTGCGCGACGGCATTCTCTACCGCGATGAGCCGACGCCCAACGACCTCTGTGTCCTCTACACCGACGGCAGCATGGAAGTGCTCGACGGGGCGAGCTTCCCTTACGATGACCCTGCCGCGCTCGAGGGGATCTGGCAGGCGTGGAGCTTCGGCCCGAACCTCCTTGACGAGGACGGGATGCCGAAGCGCTCGGATGAGGAGTTCAATGTCAACGGCAGCAAGAAGGACAGCGGCTCGCCCTTCCACGACCGCACGGCGATGTTCTCACTGCACCCGCGCAACCTCATCGGCTACGTTTCCCCTGGGCACTACATTATCGTGATGATCGACGGGCGGGACGAGGGCTACTCCTGCGGGGTTAACTTTGTAGACGAGGCGATGATCGCCTACGAGGAGGGCTGCGAGATTGCTTACAACCTCGACGGAGGCCGCTCGGCGATGATGGTCCTCGAGAACCGCATTATCAATAGGCCCTACAAGGACGGTCGCCCCATCAGCGACATCATCTACTTCACCGGCGACCCGCAGTAGCGCGCCCTCCGCCGCCCGCCTCTCGCCGTGGCGGCTCCGCCCGCCCGCCGGGAGGTGCCCTGCCCGCAGAATAGCCCCGCGCCACGCCGCCCGCTGACTTCCCGCCGCGCTCCCCGCTGCGAGCGGCGCGCCGCGCGCTTTGCCATCGTCTTCCTGCCCGCAGCTTTTGCGCGGGTTGCCCTGCCGCTCCTGCGAGGGCTTCGCCTCTCACCCTTCGCTTTTTTCTTTCCTATCGCGGTATTCCCGCGCTCCCGCACGCACCCGCGCCGCTCGGTGTGCCGCGGCTCTTTGCTTCGATTTTCCCCATGAACGACCCCCAACGATCCTCGCGCCCGCCCCGCGCCCTTCGGCGCGCCGCGCGCATTTTTGAGCTTGTCTACCCCAACCTCACCCTCGTCTTTTCCCTGCTCTTTATCGTCTTCTGGATCCTCGACCGCTTCAACCCGGTGATGGGCTTCATCTCGGGCAGTATGTCGAAGATGCTGATGATCGTCTTCTTCTCGCTGGTCTTTGTCGGCTCGATTGTGACCATCGTCCTTGACGCTCTCGGCCTGCGCCGCGCGCGCCGCGATGAGCGCGAGAGCCGCTCCGATGAAAGGGGGCAGGGCAGATAAGGGACCCCCCGCAAAAGGACTCTCTGCCATGACCCCAAAAGACCTCACCGCGCTCCTGCGCGCCCATGCCTTCACCTCCGCGCGCGACGTGCTCTCGCAAATCCCGCCGAGCGACATCGCGGATCTCCTTGAGCGCGTAACGCCCGAGGATCGCCTGCAGTGCTTTCGCCTGCTGCCGAAAGAGCTTGCCGCCGCCGTCTTCGTCGAGATGGGAAGCGCGCGCCAAGAGGAGCTGATCTCCGCTTTTAACGATGCCGAGCTTCGCGCGGTCGTCGCCGAGCTCTTCGTTGACGACACGGTCGACATCATCGAGGAGATGCCGGCGGGTGTCGTGCGCCGCATTCTCGCCGCCGCCGACCCCGCAACCCGCCGCGAGATTAACGAATTGCTGCGCTACCCGCGCGGCAGCGTCGGCTCGGTGATGACGACCGAGTATGTGACGCTTCACCGCGAGATGCGCGTTGGCGAGGCGCTCGCGAAGATCCGCGCGACCGGCACCGACCGCGAGACTATTTACACGCTCTATGTCACCTCGGAGAGGCGACGGCTGCTCGGTACCGTTTCGGCGCGGCAGCTGCTGCTGTCAAGCGAGGACGCTTCCGTCGGGGATCTCATGCGAACGCACCCGGTCTTCGCGACGACAGACGAGAGCAGTGAGGATGCCGCGCGCAAAATCCGCGACTACGATCTGCTCGCCTTGCCGGTCACCGACCGCGAAAATCGCATGGTCGGCATCGTCACGGTCGACGACGCGCTCGATGTGCTCTCGGAGGAGAGCGAGGAGGACTTCGCCGTGATGGCGGCGATCACGCCGGCGCGCGGGCAGGACGAGGGCTATCTGCAAACGGGAGTCTTTCGCCTGTTTGCCTCGCGCATCCCGTGGCTTCTTCTGCTGATGGTCAGCGCCGCCTTTACCGGGATGATCATCACGCGCTTTGAGGCGAGGCTCGCCGTCTTCCCGGTTCTCACCGCCTTTATTCCGATGTTAATGGATTCGGGAGGCAACTCGGGCAGCCAGGCATCGGTCACGGTCATTCGCGCGCTCTCGCTCGGCGACATCACCCCGCGCGACGCCGCCCGCGTGCTCTTCAAGGAGTGCCGCGTCGCGCTGCTCTGCGGCGCCGTCCTCGCGGCGGTCAATTTCGCTAAGATGATGCTGCTCGACCGCCTGCTCCTGCGCAACGCGGCGGTCACGCTGCCGGTCGCGGCGGTCGTCTGCTTAACGCTCGCGCTGACCGTCTTCGCCGCGAAGGCGATCGGCTGCACGCTGCCGCTTCTTGCGAAGAAAATCGGCGCCGACCCCGCCGTGATGGCGAGCCCCTTCATCACCACCATCGTCGACGCCCTCTCGCTCCTGCTTTATTTCGCCATCGCCTCCGCCATCCTTCCGGGGTTCGGGGGATGAGCGGAGAAAGTCACCGTACAAAAAGAGCACCCCGGGGGTGCTCTTTTTTCATCGGGGTAATTCGGCTTTCCCGCGCGCCGCGCGGGAGCGCCTCTCGCGGTTACTGCTGCGCTCCCGCGCGGGCGAGTTTCTCGCCGGGCCCGAGGCATAAGCCGAGATGCGCAGCGTCAGCGGCGGCGCGGGCGGGTTTTCTCGCGGAGAGGAGCGCGGCGATCCTGCGATCCCCGATTATCCCGCGCTTGCCTCTTTGATGATTTCGGCCTTCGCGATGACGACATCCTCGAGCGGCTTATCGTTGCCGTCGCGCGAGACGGCGGCGATCTCGTCGACGACATCCATCCCCTCGATGACCTTACCGAAGGCGGCGTAGCTGCCGTCGAGCGAGGCGGCGGCAGAATCATCGAGGACGATGAAGAACTGCGAGGACGCGCTGTCCGGGTCATTCGAGCGCGCCATTGAAACGACACCGCGCCGGTGAGAGAGGTTGTTCTCGACGCCGTTGCTTGAGAACTCGCCCTTGATTTTGTCCTTCGACCCGCCGAAGCCGTCACCGTTGGGGTCTCCCCCTTGAATAACGAAGCCCGGCACGACGCGGTGGATGGTCAGCCCGTCATAAAAGCCCTCGCGCACGAGCCGCTCGAAGTTGGCGACCGTCAGCGGCGCCTCCTCGGGGTAAAGCTCAATGTCGATGTCCCCGAGCCCCCGCATCGAAAGGCGCACGGTCGTGCGTGCCGCGCCGCTCGTCGCGTCCCCACCGCCGCCTCCATCCGATTCTTTCTCCCCACAGGCGAGCAGCGCTCCCGAGAGCAGAAGTGGCAGCGTCAGCAGCGCCGCGACCATCCGCCGAATGGCAAAACGAGACATAATACCTCCAAAACAGAAATAATGGGGAAACACGACCTCCCCACTTTTATTGCTCCTCGCAAAAAGTTCACAAAATCTGCCGCCCGCGCCATCGCACTCCGGGGAAAGCCGTGCGAGCTTGCGCTCCTCGCGGAGAAGAGAACGAACCCGGCGGCCGGTATCGCTAAGAATCGAGAAACACCGCCCGCGCTCGCCGTGCTCGCCTGAATTTTCCGGTCGTGCCCGGCTTTATCGGGCGAGACCGCGCTTGTATGGCTTGCCCGACTTACCAGCGCACCCGGCTTTGCCGGGCAAGATCGCGCTGCCCGGTTGCCTGGTATGCCGTCTTGCCGTCTTGCTGGGCCGTCGGGGTTCCCCTCTCGCCCGAGTCCGCATGGGATCGCCCCTCTCGCCGGGGTGCTCCTCTCACTCGCTCGCCATGCTCGCGGCAGCGGCGCGGCCCGTCTCGAGGGCAGCGGGGATTTTCGTTTTGTCTTTGCCCCCCGCCATCGCACTGTCCGGGCGACCGCCTCCCCCGCCCCCGCAAGCCGCCGCCGTCTCCTTGACGATTTTCCCGGCGTGCAAGCCCCGCGCGACCGCCTGCGCGCCGACGCTGCAAAGGAAATTGAGCTTCTCTCCGCCCGAGAGGGCGATGAGCGCAACCGACGCGGGGTCGCGCGCGCGCAGATTGTCAAGGAAAGCGCGCGCCGCGTCTATCGTCACGCCCTCAACGCTCCCGCAAATGAAGTGCAGCCCGGAAAGATCCTCCTGCCGCGCGAGCAGCTCCTCGAGCTTTCCGCCGGCGAGCTTTGCCTCGGCGCGCTCGAGCTGCGCGCGCAGTCCCTTCAGTTCATCCTGCAAAGCCGCCGCTTTTTTCGGCAGATCGGCGGCGCTCGCCGCGCGCAGCTCGGCGGCGGTGCGATCGAGCAGGTCCTCCTTTTCGTGGAGCAGCCCGATAACGCCGAGCCCGCTCACCGCCTCAATGCGCCGCACCCCCGCGGCGACCGACCCCTCCGAGAGGATCTTAAACAGCCCAACCTCGCCGGTGTTGCGCACATGCGTCCCCCCGCAAAACTCGGAGGAGAACTCTCCCATGCGCACGACCCGCACCCGCGCGCCGTATTTCTCGCCGAAGAGCATCATCGCGCCCATCTTTTTCGCGCTCTCAATGTCTGTTTCGATGGTTTCCACCTCCTCGGCGAGGAGAATGTGTGCGTTGACGAGGCCCTCGACATCGGCAATCTCCTTCTCGGTGAGCGGCGCGAAGTGGGTGAAGTCGAAGCGGCAGTGCCCCTCGTCAACGAGCGATCCGCGCTGTTCGACGTGAGGCCCGAGCCTCTCGCGCAGCGCCGCCTGCAGCAGGTGACAGGCGGAGTGGTTGCGGCGGATGGCTGCGCGGCGCATTTCGTCTACCTCGAGCCGCACGAGGTCGCCCTTGCACAGATCCCCGTTGACCATCGTGCAGAGGTGAAAGAAGACACCGTCTTTTTTCTTGGTGTCGAGCACGCGCGCGCAGGAGTCGCGGTCGTAGATTAGGCCCGTGTCGCCGACCTGCCCGCCGCCCTCGCCGTAGAAGACCGTGCGGTCGGTGATCAGCGTGAAGTCGCCCTCGGTCACCCGCTCCACCGGCATATCGCCGGTCTCCTTTGTTAGGATACCGAGGATATTCGCCTCGCAGCGCGTGCTGTCGTATCCGACGAAATCGGTTTTTGGGTAGGAGGTGATCGCGGTTCTCGCGGCATCGTCCCAGCCCGAAACGGAGGCGCGCGCGGCGCGGGCGCGCTCCTTTTGGTCGCGCATGAGCGCGGCGAAGACCTCCTCGTCGATACCGAGAGACTGCTCCGCCGCGATTTCTCGCGTTAGATCCGGCGGGAAGCCGAAGGTGTCGTACAGGCGGAAGACCTCCTCGCCGGGGATGGTCGCCTTGCCGGCGGCGAGAGAGTCACGCATCAGGTTGTTGAGGATGGCGAGGCCCGCGTCGATGGTCGCGGCGAAGCGCTCCTCTTCCATTGAAAGGACTTTTTGAATGTAGGGGAGTTTTTCTGTCAGCTCCGGGTACTCGCTTTGGTTTTCCCGCGCGACGACCGCGGCGATGTCCGAAAGGAACGGCTCGCTAATGCCGAGCATCCGCCCGTGGCGCGCGGCGCGCCGCAGCAGTCGCCGCAGAACATACCCGCGCCCCTCGTTTGACGGCACGACCCCGTCCGACACGAGGAAAACCGTACTGCGCAGGTGGTCGGTGATGACCCGTAGCGAGACGTCTCCCCGCTCCTCCTCGCCGTACCGCTTGCCGGCGCGCTCCTCAACCGCCGACAATATCGTTCTCACCGTGTCGACCTCGAAGAGGCTGTTTACCCCCTGCAAAGCGAGCGCGAGCCGCTCAAGCCCCATGCCGGTGTCGATGTTGGGGTGCGAGAGGCGGGTGTAGCCGCCCTTGCCGTCCCCCTCGAACTGTGTGAAGACATTGTTCCAGATTTCCATATACCGGTCGCACTCGCAGCCCGGCTTGCAGTCCGGCTTGCCGCAGCCGAACTGCTCCCCGCGATCGTAATAGATCTCGCTGCAGGGGCCGCAAGGACCCGCCCCGTGCTCCCAGAAGTTCTCGCTCCGTCCGAGCCGCACGACCCTCTCGGCACTTAGACCGATTTTCCTCGTCCATATATCGAAGGCTTCCTCGTCGTCCTCAAAAATCGTCGCCCAGAGCCGCTCGCGCGGCAGGTGCAGGCGCTCGGTGAGGAACTCCCACGCCCATGTGAGCGCCTCCTCCTTGAAATAGTCGCCGAAGGAGAAGTTGCCGAGCATCTCAAAGAAGGTGCCGTGGCGCGCGGTCAGCCCGACGCGATCGATGTCGGGCGTGCGGATGCACTTTTGGCAGGTGGTCATGCGCGTGCACGGCGGCGTTTCCTCGCCGGTAAAATATTTTTTGAGGGGGGTCATCCCCGCGTTGATGAGGAGCAAAGACTTGTCGCCCTCCGGCACAAGCGAGTAGCTCTTGTGCCGCAAATGTCCCTTGCTCTCAAAGAAGGATAAAAACTCCTCCCGCAGGTCATTCACACCGATACTGTCCATAGAAATACCTCAAAAATAAGCCCCACCCCTCGCGGCGTGTCATCGAAAAAACCTCTGCGGCGGGGAATACTATCCCCCGCGGCGATGCGCCTCCGCCCCGCGTAAAATCTTTGCCCGAAGAACCGGGCGCACGCTCCTCCCGCGCCCCCGCGAAAGGTACCGCCGCTCCCGCGAAAAGCCGCGCCGATCCCGCTCCCGCGGGCGAGAGGGATACCCTCTCCGCTCCCGCCGTTTCGCTTCCCTCGTTATTCCTCGGCGCGGAGCCGTGCCACTTGCGGCTTGCGCTCGGAATTCTCGCCCCATTTGCGTGCAAAGGCGCGCAGAATCGGGCGCTCAACGGCACGCTTCACGCGGAAGAGAAGCGTGCGCTTGTCGCGGATCGGGCGCACGAGAATCGCGCCAAGGCGCGAGAAGCGCGCCGCGAGGACATCGGTCAAAATCTGATCGCCGAGGACCGCGGCGCTCTCCCGCCGTAGACCCCGCTCGCGCAAAACCCGCATCATCGCGCGCGCGCAGAAGGGTTTGTGGCAGTCGGGCAGCGCGGCGAGACCATGAGCGCGGTTGAAGATCTCCACCCTCTCGCGCGTGTTGTTGGAAAAAAAGACGACCTCCACCCCGCGCTCCCGCAGGCCCGAAAGAACCCGCTCCGCCTCGGGCGTCGGCTCGGCATCGTCGTAGGAGACGAGCGTATTGTCGATGTCGCAGAAGAGCAGCCGCACGCCGAGCGCGGGAAAGAGATCGAGCGGCAGGCGCGCGAGCGAGGAAAAGAGATAATCAGGCGAAAAAAAGGGCATGAGAATCACTCTCGCGCGGGCAGCGCCGCACCACTCCCGCGCGGGTTCGCTTAAAACGGCGCGTGCGCGCAATGGTTTGTACCGAGAAATATCGCGGCAGGCGCGGGGGTTATCGCGCGATGTTTCGCGCTACCGCGATCTCTTGCGGCGCAAGATGGGGCTCAGCAAAGCGATTTCCGATCCTGTCTGTCCCGCCTCCGCCTCCTCGCGGTGTTTCGAACCCCCGCGATACCCAGCGCGGTCCCGCGAGAGCGGCGCGGGTGAGAATGCGGCTTGTCTAGCTATGCCATGCTTCGCTGTGCGCTGCAGCGCATTGCCGCGCATTGCTGTGCGTTTCCGTGCGCTGCGCGCGTTGCGGGCGCCCGCGTGAGAGCGGGGTCGGAGTGCGGCGCGAGAGGCAGCGGTGGGCACCGCGTGCGGGAGAACTGCCGGAGTGCGGCGCGAGGCAGCGGGGTCTTTCGCTCTCCGGCGCGGCGGGCCCTTGCCGCGGGGCGATCGCGCTTATTCTCTTTATTCTACCACAAAAGCGCGCGCGGGGCAAGGGGCGGGCGCCTCAGGCGAGGGAAATTTCGCGAAAAAATCGCGCGCCCTCTTGACAGGGGGCGGCGCTTCTGCTATACTTGCGAGCGGGAGAAGTCGCGTAGCCCGGTCTAGCGCGCACGACTGGAAATCGTGTAACCGTCAAAAGCGGTTCGAGAGTTCGAATCTCTCCTTCTCCGCCACCGGGTTGCCGCCTCGCCGCGCGGCGTGCGACCCGAAAAAACACCGGCATCGCCGGTGTTTTTTGTTTCGCGAGAAACGAAGCGGAAGACGCTGCCGCAAAGAGGGCGATCCCTCCCGCGCGCCGCGCGCCCTCTGTTTCTTCCGCGCCACCTCCCGCGCGGTGGGAGATTTCTCGCCTTCGCGTTTGCGCACGGTGATTACCGTTTTTGTTTATTGTTGCATTTTGTTGACTTTTATCAACGCTCCTTTTACCTTGTGAAATCACGTCTGACAACCCCCCGCGAAATTTTTCCCCGATTTTTTTGCGATACCCCTTGACAAGATAATTCTCGCGCATTAAAATATTGGCAGAGATTCGCGCAATCTCACCGAATTTTCAGAGAAAGCAGGCAAAAAAATGGACCGCCTTCTCGCACTTTTGTCCCCCGCGCAGGAGGATTTCGCGCAGTATTGTCTCGCGAAGGGGAAGACCGAGGCGCAGGACCTGCGCGAGGAAGATTTGCGCGCCTTCCTCGCCGAAAACCCCCGCTCCCCGGATTATGTTGCGCGCCTGCGAGAAACGCTCTCTCGTGCCGGATCCCCCCTTGAAAGCGGCGCGGGCGGGGGCGAGGCGGGCGACACCGGGGGCGCCACTCTCTCCGCCGCAGGCAGCGCCGCCTCCGTCTCGCCGGGGGACGCCGCCGCGCCGCCGCGCCCGGAGGATCTGCGCGACCCCGCGACCTTCACGGTATCGCTTGCAAAAATCTACGGCGCCGACCCCGCAGCACTCGAGAGCGTGCGCGTCGACGAGCTGCAGCTGCGCCATCGCGGCGCGGGATGCCTTGACCGCAAGGGCATTTTGACCATTGCGGATCTACTGCGGCTATCGCCCTCCGACCTGCTCGCCATACCTCAGCTCGGCATTACCACCTTCAGTGAAATTCTCGACAAGCTCGGCGCGTTTCTTAGGCAGGCGCAGCGCACGGCCTCCCCGCTCGGCGGAAGCTTCCCCGCTCGCGAGGAAAAGCCGCTCCTCTCGCGCGCCTTCCGCAGCGCGCTGGGCGCCCTTCTCTCCGAGCCAGACCCCGTGCCTGCGGGCGAAACCGCCTCGCTTCCGCGTAGCACCGCCGTGAGAGACGCGGCTCCCTCTCCCGCGGGCGATGCCGCGACAAGCCTCACCGCGCTCGCGGCAGAAACCGCGCCGCAAGGCGACGCTCCCGGGGACGTTTTCGATAATCCGGCGGAGAACCGAGCGCAGTCCTCCCTCGCGCCCTCCGCCGCGCCGGGTGACTCCGAGGACACCGCGAACACCGCACCCGCGCCCCTCACCCCCGGCGAGAGCGAGGGCCTATCGACCCTGCGCGAGAGCGCGGATTTGCTCGGGCGGGAGATTTGCGGGGACGCACTGCGCCGCCCGACCCGCGCGCGCGGCGTCTGCGCGGCGCTCAATAATTTTTCCGCGCCCATTTTGCGCGCGATCGAAGACAAGAAAGAGATCCTGCGCCTCGCGCGCCGTATTTCCCCGGAGCTAGCGCCGCTGCCGCTCGCGCCTTTCGTGCGCGCGCTCGCTGGACGGGTGCCGAGCGTCGACCTTCTCCTTGTATACCTGCCGGACGGGGCGCGCGTCGCGGATTTGCCTGCCCTTGCGCAAGACCTGCCCGCCGGGGTGGAGGCAGCCCTGCTGCCCGCGATCCGGGAAACTACACTCCGGCTCGACTTTGACTCGCACACGGTTCTCGCGCAGTATGAGGCGCGCCTTGAGGAGGGCCTTTCGGCGATGAAAGCGCGCACGCTCAAGGTTTGCCAAGCTCTCGCGCGCGGGCGCGCGCTGCGCGAGCTCGGCGATGAGCTAAACCTCTCGGGGGAGCGAGTGCGGCAGATCGAGGTGCGCTTCCGGCGCGATTTCCGCGCGCTGCTAAGCGAGCTGCCTTTCGACCTTATTCTTCTGCTCTCGGCCCTTCGCGGCGGGGAAACTGAGCTATCCTTCTCGCTTTTGCGCGAGACGTTCGGCGAGGATTTTTCTCTCCTGCTGCGCTCCTATGCGCGCGGGCGGAAAATGGATCTGCCCTATTTCATCCCGCGCGGCGCGAGCGCGATAGTGATCCTCTTTTCGGGGCAGACCCGCGAGCGGGCGAAGAGGCGGGCTCTGCTTGAGAGCGGCGTCGCTCCTTTGCAGCTGAAGATAACGCCCGCGCCCGAGAGCGCGCCGCGAGCGGGCAGATCAAAGCAGGGCAAAGCATACGCAAAACAAGAGGCGACAAGGCCCCGCAAGCAAAAGAGCCTCCCCCGCGCGAGGAAGGCGCCGACACCGCGCAAGAACACCGAGGCAATCGCGCGCTCGCGTCGCACCTTCCCGGTTCTGCTGCCCCTCGAAGAAAGGGAGAGCCGCCTCGCCTCGCTCGCTGACGAGACGAGGGTACCGCGCGAGACGATCGATCGCCACTTCGCGGAGCGCTACAGCTACTCCGAGGGGGTGTACTACCGCAAGAACGGCGCGCACACGCCTTTTGTGCTATATTTATTCCGGGAATATTTCCCGCGGGGGTACAGAATCGGAGAGGGAGCAGACCGCGCGCGCATGGCGCAGCTGCTCGCCGAGCGATTTCCCGAGGCGAGCGTGGCGAGGTCGGCAAATCCTTCCGGCTTTGACGCGATCATCGCGCGCGAAGGGGTTCCCTGCGAAGGCGACAGGTACCTTCCCCCCGAGCGCCTCGCGCTCCCCTCTCCTGCCCTTGAGAAAGTTCGGCGAGCGCTCGCCGACCCTTATCGGCTCGTTATTCCCTATGAGGAGCTGTTCGCGAGTTTGCGGAGGGATCTTCTCGGCACGGAAATCGACAGCCCCGCCATGCTGCGCGTCGCCCTGCGCCACTGCGCGAAAGACCTTCCCCTCGAGGCGGACGACGACTTCCTGCGCCCGGCGGGCAAGCGGGCGGCGCGATCTGCCGTGAGCGCGGTTGAGGCGTTTGTGCGAGCGCGCGGCGAAACGCATTATCGCGAGATTGCCTCCGCCTTCCCGCGCTACGATTCTCTCTCGCTCGAGGAGATTTTCCGCAAGAGCACTCACCTCTTCCCCACCTCTGAGGGCTTTTATATCCTCGACAGCGCCTTCACCGTATCCCTGCGGGAGCGCGCGCAGCTGCGCACGATGGTGGCAGACGCGACAGCCGGTGGCCCCGTCCACCTGCGAGAACTGCGGCCGCAAGTTCTCTCGCGCCTGCCCGAGCTTGTCTATCGCAACAGCCTGCGCGATGAGGGGACGCTCTTCGCGCTGCTCTGCTCGACATTGCGGGGAGAGTTTCGCTTCGCGCGCCCGACCATCTCGCGCACGGGCGATTTGCGCGACGCCCCGGAGCCACCGCCCGAGAACCCCGCCCACCCCGAGGGGGAAGGGCATCCCCGGAGGCAAAAGGCGCGCGGGCTATCGAGCGAGGAGCGGGAAGCTCTTGCGGATCTTGCCGAGAGGGACGAATTTCTCGAGAGCCTCGCGCAGGACGGTGAGCGTTTCGATCGCCCTGAGATCCCCGTGAGCCGCACCGAGGAGGACGAGCTTCCGCGAAGGGCTGCAGGCAGACCTCGCTTTTCCCGCGCGAGGATCGACAGCCAAGAGGAAGCGCCAAAACTCCAAGAGCTGCTGCAAAATGCCGCAGAAGGGCGGGACGAGCTTGACCGGCGCGAGCTCATTCGCTACTGCAGGGCGGGCGGCGCGCCTTTTCGCATCGGCCCCGCGATGCGGCTGCTCACGCCCACCTTCCTGCTCGTTTCGCCCGATAAGTTCGTGCGCACCGAGACGCTCGGCGTGACCGACAGGGTCATCGCCGCCGTGCGAGAGCTTCTGCGCGAACGCATCCCGCCCGAGGGGTATCTTCTTTCGGCGAGCGTTACCGATTATAGCGGCTTCCCGCCGCTCACAATTGAGTGGAACGCCTATCTGCTTGAAGGGATCGCGCGCCTCGCGGGAGTCCCCACGGTTTCGCTGCCCGGCAGCCGCGAGGACACCCCTCTCGCCGCCTTCCTCTCCCCCGAGCTCGCGGCGCGCCTGCGCCCCGAAACGCCGAGCAAAAACTCATTGGCAGAAGAAGAGAAGCCCGCCTCGGGAGAGAAAGGCGCGCGAAGCTCCCCGGCATCCGGCGGGAGCGCGAGCGCCTCATCCTCCAAAAGGGTGGGGTCTACCGGCGGAAGCGGGCGGGGCGAGAAAAAGACCGCCGAGAAACCGGTCGGCACGCGCGCCTTCCTGCTCTATGCCCTGCGCGACGCCGAGCGCGAGGCCGCTCGCCCGCTCACCCTCCAAGAGTGCTCGGACTACCTCTCCGCGCGCTCGCTGATCCCGAAAAACCTCCCGCCTCGCCGCCTCGCCATCAGCCTCGGCAGGAAGCTCAACGAATGAGAAGGCGCTCGCGCAAACCGCGCGCGAGGGGGAGAAAATCGCACATGAAACCCGCCTCCCTTGAGGCGGGTTTTGCCGAGGAGAGGGGAACAGATGAGACGAAGCCTCACCCCCATGGGGCAGATTTCCGGCGGGGAAGCGGAAAAGGCGCAAGGCGCGGGTTATCGGCGGGAGATGGGAGCGGGGAGGCGAGGCCCGCCCGTGGGGCGGCGCGGCAGATCTTGCATTGCGCGCGCGCCTGTGCTATACTGTGGGGGCGCGGGCATGGCGGAATTGGCAGACGCATAAGATTTAGGATCTTACACCGCAAGGCGTGCAGGTTCGACCCCTGTTGCCCGCACCACAAAAACCGCCCGAAGGGGCGGTTTTTCGTATGGGCAATGGCGCAACCTGTGCGGGGAGGGGTACCCTCGCGCGAGGCGCCGCCACGCTCACCGGTTCTTCCATCGGTGCGGAAATCCTCGTTTTGGGATAGCATTCGCTCTCTCTCTGGCAAAAAGCCGCCCGAGAGGGCGGGTTTTCTATATGCTTTTTTTCACACGATCATCATCGCGTCGCCGAAGGAGTAGAAGCGGTATTTTTGCGCGACGGCCTCGCGGTAGGCGCGCAGGATAAGTTCGCGCGAGGCAAAGGCGGAAACGAGCATGAGCAGGGTGCTCTCGGGCAGGTGAAAGTTGGTAACAAGCGCGTCGGTCGCGCGGAAGGGGCAACCGGGGTAAAGGAATATCCCGGTGTCGCCGCAAATCGGGTGGACAACCCCCGCCTCATCGACCGCGCTCTCGAGCGTGCGGCAGGAGGTCGTCCCGACGCAGATCGTGCGGCCCCCGGCGGCGCG
>CAZYCC010000008.1:0-23295 GCA_964645985.1 uncultured Lachnospiraceae bacterium
TGTCGAAATTTGAGGTGCTACCTCTAAGGATTAGTTTTCGGGAAACCGAAGCGCCCCTATCGTGATCCGAGCTGCACCGCTGCGGGGGAAGGTGTGTGGGAACCCGCGCTTTGTCGAAATTGCGACTGCTACCTCTAAGGATTAGTTTTCGGGAAACCGAAGCGCCGTTATCGTGAGGCAAACTGCCGTTTCTAAATATAGTTTTTGCGGAAACTCTACTGCCCCTATTGTAATTTCCACTGCCGTTTCTAAATATCGTTTTTGTGGAACCCCCACTGCCGCGCGGTCATTTCCACTGCTCCGCGCCGCACCTACTATTTTCGTGGCGGGAACTGCCACCACGCTCCTCCGGAGGAGTGCTCTTTCCCGAAAGAGCCCTCCCCCGGCTCTCTCGAGAAGAGGCCAAGGATGGGGGGCTGTGCCCCCCTGTTGCCACTTCTTTGGATGTTTCCCACCAAGGGGGAGCTGCGCTCCCCCTTGGATCCCCCACATAATGAACTGTTACGGGGCGCGGGGTGTATTCCTCTATGCGGAGTAGATTCGCGGCGCGGGGGAAGCACAAAGAGATTGATAGGTTTTTCGGAAACGAACAAAATCCCTGCCCTTCGGGGGCGGGGTGTATTCGTGAAGCGGGGTGAGGATTTGCGAAATCCGAGCTGCCGTTTCTAAATATCGTTTTTGCTCAAACCCCTACTCCCGCGCGGTCATTTTCTCTGCCCTTCGGGGTGGGGGTGTTTTCGGGAGGCGGGGTGAGGGGGATCTTCCCCGCCGGGGGTCTTTGCGCAAAAACCCCGCCTCATCGGGCGGGGCTTTGTTTGTTTGCGCTTACGCAAGTTCGGCGAAATACTTAATCGTGCGAACCATCTGCGAGGTGTAGCTGTTCTCGTTGTCGTACCAGGAGACGACCTGCACCTGATAGGTGTCCTCGTCGATTTGCGTGACCATCGTTTGCGTCGCGTCAAAGAGCGATCCGCAGGTGATGCCGATGACGTCCGAGCTGACGATGGGCTCCTCGTTATAGCCGAAGGAGGCGGAGGAGGCGGCCTTCATCGCGGCGTTGATGCTGTCTTTCGTGATGTCCTTCCCTTTCACCACCGCAACGAGAATGGTCGTGGAGCCGGTGATCACCGGCACGCGCTGCGCGGAGCCGATCAGCTTGCCGTTCAGCTCCGGGATAACGAGGCCGATCGCCTTCGCCGCGCCGGTGCTGTTCGGCACGATGTTGGCGGCGGCGGCGCGGGCGCGGCGCAGGTCGCCCTTGCGGTGCGGCCCGTCGAGGACCATCTGGTCGCCCGTGTAGGCGTGGACGGTCGTCATAATGCCGCTCTCGATCGGCGCGTAGTCGTTGAGAGCCTTGGCCATGGGCGCGAGGCAGTTGGTCGTGCAGGAGGCGGCGGAAATAATCGTGTCCTGCGGCGTGAGGGTCTTTTCGTTCACGCCGTAGACAATTGTCGGCAGGTCATTTCCCGCGGGCGCGGAAATCACGACCTTCTTCGCGCCGGCGTCGATGTGCGCCTGCGCCTTTGCCTTGCTCGTGTAAAATCCGGTGCACTCAAGGACAACGTCAACGCCGAGATCCTTCCACGGGCAGTTTGCCGCGTCTTTTTCGGCGTAGATTTTAATGGTCTGCCCGCACACCGTGATGCTGCCCGCCTCATCGTCGGCGGAAACCGTGTCGGCGTAGGCGTAGCGGCCCTGGGCCGTATCGTATTTGAGCAGATGCGCGAGCATCGAGGGCGAGGTGAGGTCGTTTATCGCGACGATGGTGTAGCCCTCCGCGCCGAACATCTGCCGGAAGGCGAGCCGCCCGATCCGCCCGAATCCGTTGATTGCCACTCTGACGTTAGCCATAGGAATTTCCTCCGTTTGGGTCATCTCAAAACACGCTTGATTGCTTTGCGCAACCTTTATTATACACCCGCGCGCTCTCCCGCGCAAGCGCGCGGTGCGCCCCCCGCGAAAATTTTCATTTTGGTCACATTTTGCCGCTCATCCCCACAGCCCGTCGGGATATTCGCCCGCCGCGGTGAGCGCGGCGAGGTTCTCCTTTACCTTCGGCTTGTCCTCGGGATAGGTGACGCCGAACCAAGTGGCCGATGTCGGCAGGACCTTTACGCGACAGTCCCCCGCCGCGATAGCGTCCCCGATGAGGACCGGCAGGTAAAACTCGGCTTTCGCGAGGCCCGCCGGATTTCTGCCGGCGGATAGGTCCGCAAGGAAAGTTGAGAGGCCCCTTTGAAGGAGCGGGAAAACCGCCGGGGTGAGCGCCCAGAAGTTCATCGACACCACCCCCGCGGGGTCGGTCGGCGTCGCGGCGCCCCCCTCCTCGAAAACGACCTCTCCCCCCTGCCCGCGGTAGATTTTCGTTCTCTCGGCGATTTTTTGCAGGTACCCCTCGCCGTCCACCTCGCAGATGCCGCGCGAGACGCTGCCGTGCTCGGTGAGGGTCTTCTCGAGGATATACCCCGCCATCGCAAACTCGCTCCCCGCGGGGTCCGCGCTCCGAAGAAAGCGCGCGATGCGCTCGAAGGCGTCCCTGCCGTAAAAGTCATCGGCGTTGAGCACCGCGAAAAGGTCATCCCCGATCGCCTCCTGCGCGCAGAGAAGCGCCTGCCCGGTCCCGAGGGGCTTCGCCCCGGGCGCAAGGCGCGCGGGGGGAACGGCCGCTCCCTCGGGGATAGCCCGCGCGGAGCTCTGGAAGGCGTAGCGCACCTCCACTTGCCCCTCGAGGCGCGCGCCGACGCTCTCGCGGAAGAGCGAAAGGTTCTCCTCTTTAATAATGAAGACGACGCGGTCAAACCCCGCGCGAATGGCGTCGTAAATGGAGAAGTCGAGCAGAACCTCCCCCTTGTCTGTCATCGGGTCGAGCTGTTTGAGGCCGCCGTAGCGGCTGCCCATCCCCGCCGCCAAAATCACCAAAGTCATATCTTCACCTCATTTCACCTTTACTTTGTCGGGCGCCTCATCCGCCGTGTAGACATCGGTGAGGCCGTCCGCCGGGCTGCCGAAATAGATTTTCTCCTGCGCGCTGCTCTCGTGGTCGTAGAGGATAGCGTCGCGGTCGAACTGAACCGAGCCGGACGCGCCGTCGAGCGTGACCGGCAGGGCCTTGTAGACGTTGAGCGCGCGGTTGATTGTCTCCACGGTGCCCTCGCGGCAGATAACGTCGTACCACAGCCCGTCGTCCGCCATCCCGCCGCCCGAGGGCAGGGTCTGCATCGTGATGTTCGAGAGGTCGCAGGTAATCGCCTTCTTCGCGAAATAAACAAAGTCGTCCGAGGGAATATCGCAGACGAGGCTGTCGAAGACGGTGGTGGCGAGCTTGGCCGCCGTCGACACGCTGAAGTTGTCTTTAATCTGCTGCATAAACGCCGACATGAAGATCTTCTGCGCGTCCATGCGGGCGTAGTCGCTGTTCGAGTAGCCCTTGCGGAAGCGGACAAAGCCGAGGGCCGTCTTGCCGTCCATATGCTGCACGCCCGGTTTGAGGTGCACGTCAAGGTCCCCCTCCGGGTCGTCGTAGTCCATTTTCTGCGGCACGTTGACCGTCACCCCGCCCACGGCGTCCACCACCTCGACAAAGGCCTCGAGATCGAGGTAGACGTAGTAGTCGAGCTTCACGCAGTAGACATCCTCAATGAAGGCGCGCAGCTCGCTCATGCCGGCGCGCACCGCCTCCTCCTCCTTCTTTCCGGCGGACCTTGCCTTATTGTAGTAGGCGGTGTAATAGGAGTTGATTTTGTGGAAGTTGTGCTTTTCCTTGTAGTAGGAGAAATACGCGTCGCGCGGGATCTGCACGATGTTGACCTTCCCCTCGTTCACATCGAAATGGAGCAGGAACATCGTGTCGCTGTTGTTGGTGCCGTTGAGGTTGTTGACCCCGCAGACAAGGAAGTTGTAGCAGCCCTCCTTGCGCGTGATGTCATAGCCCTCGGGCGGCGTTACCGGCCCGTCCTCCCCCTCTCCCTCCCCGGCGGATAGGCCTCCGGGCAGGCTCGCGTTGCTGCCCGAGCCGACGAGCGGCGCGAAGTCGCCCCCGTCGCCGACGGCGGAGGGGCGGTAGTCGTCGTTAAAGGCGGCGGAAATCAGCTCAAAGAGCGAGCTGCCGGTAATGAGCCGCACCCCGGCGAGCACCAGCGCGACCACTCCGATAACGATGAGCAGAACCGTGAGGATAACGCGGCTTTTCTTGCGCTTCCCCGCGGGCTTTTTGCCGCCTCCCTTGCCCCCCCGCCCGCGCGGGCCGCTCTTTCCGGCGGGCTTTTCCCGCTCGGGGCGCGCCGAGCTCTGCTGCGGGGAGATCTCCCCCCCAATCGACGCGGAGAGCTCCTCGCTGTCGGAGAGCTCAAGCTCGCCGCGCGCCGCGCGCAGCGCCTGCTCGGGCGTGTGCACCGCGTGCACGGGGGCAGCGGCGGGCGCGCTCTCGCCGGGGTTCACGCCCCCCGCGAGGACATCGCGCGCGCAGGCGGCGCCGTCCGCGCCCGGCTCGGGGGTAGGTTCGCTTCGATTCATAAAGTCACCTATATCAAACGCGAAAACGACCCGCCCCGTTTCGTAGATAAAGAGCGCACCGCGCGAGGGTAAGAAGGGCCGCAGCGGCGAGAAGGGCGAAAAAGACGCGGTCGGTGCGCTCAAGGACCATTAACCCGAAGGAAGGCGGCGAAAACCATCAGCTTGTCGGCGATGGGGTCAAGGAATTTCCCGAAATCGGTAACGAGAGAGCGCGCGCAATCCGCCCTCTTTCGGGAGGGTTTCCCGAGAGGGTCACCCCGCGCGGTGCCTCGCCTATGGCTCGCTCTTCCCCGCGCGGGCGGCGTCGCGGAAGTAAACGGCGCCCGAGGCGACCGTGAGGGCGCACATCGCCGCCATCGCGGTGTAGGTTATCGGGCGGGCGCGCCCTAGCCGCGAAAGAGCCGGCGCGAGCGCGCCGAGCGCGCCCCAAAGGAGCGGCTCGAGGATCGCCGCGAGGACAAAGACGATTTGGCAGACGGTTTTCGCCTTGCCGAGCCGCCCTGCGGGGAGGATTGTCCCGCGCCGCCCGGAGATGAGCGTGCGCAGCCCGGTCACCGCGAACTCCCGCGCGAGGGTGAGAAGGGCCGCGGCGGCGAGAAGGGCGAGAAAGACGCGGTCATCGCGCTCAAGGACCATTAACCCAAGGAAGGCGGCAAAAACCATCAGCTTGTCGGCGATGGGGTCGAGGAATTTCCCGAAATCGGTAACGAGAGAGCGCGCTCTCGCAATTCTCCCGTCGAAAAGATCGGTTATCGCCGCCGCGCCGAAAACGGCCGCCGCGCCGAGGCGGCAGAGCGCGCGCGCGCCCGCCCCGCTGCAGAAAGGGAAAATCGGCAGCAGCAGCAGCGCGAAAAAGAGCGGCGTGAGCGCGACACGCAGGAGCGTTAGACGATTGGGCAGATTGAGTGAGCGCAGAAATTGCATAGATCGGGCTTTTACGGGGAGGGGGGCGCGGCGGGACTCTCGCCTGCCGGCAGCCCTTCAAGATCATAGTCGGAGGAGGCGGTAACGCGCACCGATAAAAGCGTTCCGGGGGCGGTGCCGCGCGGCAGGCAGTCGCCCGGGAGCGTGAGGCACCCGTCGACCTGCGGCGCGTCGGCGGCGGTGCGCGCCACGAAGACCCCCTCCTCCTCGCGGTAGCCCTCGAGGAGCACCGTCTCGGTGCTGCCGACGCGGGTGGCGAGAGAGGCGCGGGAGATCTCCCGCTGCGCCTCCATCAGCTCCCCGGCGCGGCGAACTTTTTCCTCCTCGGGAATTTGCCCGGGGAGCGCGGCTGCGGGGGTCCCCTCCTCGCGCGAGTAGGGGAAAACGCCGAAGCGGGCGAAGCGCGCCTCAAAAAGAAAGTCAAGCAGCTCGCGGTGTTCGCTCTCGCTCTCGCCGGGAAAGCCGCAGATAGCGGTCGAGCGAATGGCGATGTTCGGAATCGCCGCGCGCAGGCGCGCAATTGCCGAACGGATAGCCGCGGAGCCCCCGCGGCGGCGCATTTTTGAAAGGACCCTGTCGCTAATATGCTGAATCGGCAGGTCGATATAGGGCAGAATGCGCGGGTTCTCCGCCATCACCGAGATGAGCTCGTCGCTGACGCGCTCGGGGTAGCAGTAGAGCAGGCGAATCCAGGGAATGCCGGTCTGAGCGAGAATGCCGCGCAGCAGATCCGGCAGGCGGGGCCGATCGCCGAGGTCTTCCCCGTAGCGCGAGATGTCCTGCGCCACGAGAATGAGCTCTCGCGCGCCGGTCCTCTCAAGCGCTCTCGCCTCCGAGAGCAGCTCATCGAGAGGGCGGGAGCGGTACGCCCCGCGAATAGCGGGGATAGCGCAGTAGCTGCAGGCGTTATTGCACCCCTCGGCGATTTTGAGATAGGCGGAGTAGGCGGGGGAGAGCAGGTGCCGCGCCCCGCCCATCGGGCAGGCGTCCTTTCGCGGAAAATAGGTGTACTTCTCGCCCGCGAGGACGGCCCCCGCCGCCTCCACAATGTGATCCCACCCGCCAACACCGAGCGCGCCGTCAAGCTCGGGCAGGTTCTCCCGCAGCTCCCCCCGGTAGCGCTCGGCCATGCACCCGGTAAGGAGAACGGCGCGCAGCCCTCCCGCGCGATAGTCCTGCGCCTCGAGCACCGCGTCGATACTCTCGCTCACCGCGCTCTCAAGGAAGCCGCAGCTGTTGATAATCAGCAGCTGCGCCTCGCGGGGGTCGGCGGTGACGCGGTAGCCCGCCTCCTCAAGCAGGGCGAGCATGCGCTCGAGGTCTACCTGGTTCTTCGCGCACCCGAGGTTAACATAGGAGACGGTCGCGAGCGGGGAAGGCATAAACGAAAAGAAAGGGGTACTTCGCGCGGGGGTTTCTCGCGCGGGGTTATTCGTTCTCGCGGGGCAGGGAGTGCGTCGCGCGGGGTTACTTTCGAGCGACGCGGGGTTACCCTCGCGGGAGTTCCTCGCCCTCTCGGCGCGCTGTCACTATCGCGTGAGGAAGTGGGGATTATTCTCGCAGCGCGGAGTTGTTACCGCGCGCGGTTTGTCATCGCGCGGGGGTTACCCTCGCGCGGGTTACCCTCGCGCGGGGTTATTCGTCCTCGCGCGAAAGAGTCTCGCGCAGGAGGCGCTCCGCCGCGCGATAGTCCTCGGGGGAGTAGCCACGGCGCATGAGCGAGGCGGCGGCGCGCTCGCGCTCGCGGCGAAGCTCCTCCCGCCGCTCGCGTGGAGTTTCCTCCCCGCGGTAGAAAGCGAGAAGAAGCTCAAACCCGCGCGATTTTGCGATTTTCTCCAGTAGTATAGCACATTTGGCGGGAAAATCAAGGAAAGACTGTAAACTTTCAGCCTCCGCGTCCCCCTCGCCCCCCTCTCCCGCGAGAAGCGCCTCGCAGAGCGCGAGGTTCTCCCTCGAGAATCCCCGGCGCCGCAGATCCGCGCGAATGCGCGCGGGCCCCCGCCCCCGCTCATACTCAGAGCGCAGGAAGCGCAGGGCGATGTCGCGCTCATCAAGCAGCTTTTTTGCCCGGAGAGCCCCAATCGCCGCGTCCACTTCCTCCTCGCGGTAGCCGCGCGAGAGGAGTTTTTCGCGCAGCTGCCGCTCGGTGTTGTCGGCGTATTCCAATATGGCAAGGGCCGCCTGCAGGCAGCTGCGCTCGCCTCCGCTCCTCGCCATCAGTCGCCGATACCGAGGATGTTGAGGCTAAAGCGATCGTCGAGGTGACTTTCGGGGTCGTCGTCATCGTCATCGTCTTGCCCGAGGATGTCCTCGGGGGGCGTGGCGGCGGTGAGGTCGCGCGCCGCCGAGATGGCGCGGATTTTGCCCTCGATCTCAGCCGCGAGGTCGGGGTGCTCGTCAAGGTAGGCCCTCACCTTCTCCTTGCCCTGCCCGATGCGCTGCTCGCCGTAGGAATACCAGCTGCCCGACTTCTCGAGGATCTTCTCCGCCTCGGCAAGGGCCACGATTTCGCTCGTCTTGCAGATCCCTTTGCCGTAGAGAATGTCGAACTCCGCCTCTTTGAAGGGCGGCGCCACTTTGTTCTTCACGACCTTGCAGCGGGTCCTGTTGCCAATCGGCTCCCTGCCGTCGCGAATGGTCTCGGAGCGGCGCACCTCAATGCGCACCGAGGCGTAGTATTTGAGCGCCTTGCCGCCGGGGGTCACCTCGGGGTTGCCGTAGACAATGCCGACCTTCTCGCGCAGCTGGTTGATGAAGACGACGATGGCGCCCGCCCTCGCCGCCGCGCCCGAGAGCTTGCGCATCGCCTGGCTCATCAGGCGCGCCTGAAGACCGACGTGCGCGGAGCCCATCTCCCCGTCTATCTCCGCCTGCGGCACGAGCGCGGCGACCGAGTCGATAACGACAATGTCAACGGCGCAGGAGCGCACGAGCGCCTCACAGACCTCGAGCGCCTGCTCGCCGCTGTCAGGCTGCGAGACGAGGAGGTTGTCAACGTCAACGCCGAGAGCGCGCGCGTAGGAGGGGTCGAGGGCGTGCTCCGCGTCGACAAAGGCGGCGGTGCCGCCCTGCCGCTGCACCTCGGCCACCGCTTGCAGCGCGACGGTCGTTTTGCCGGAGCTCTCCGGCCCGAAGATCTCCACCATTCTGCCGCGCGGCAGCCCGCCGACCCCGAGCGCGAGGTCGAGCGAGAGCGACCCGGTGGAGACGGATCGCACATCGAGCGAGCTCGTTTCGCCGAGCTTCATCACGGTGCCGGCGCCGAAGCGGTTGTTGAGCGCTTTGACCGTCAGCCGGATCGCCTCCTCGCGCTCGGAGGCGCTCATTTTCTTCTCCGCGGGGGCGGCGCTCGTTTTCTTCTCCGCGGCGGCGGGAGCGCTCGCGGCGGCGGGAGCGCTCGCTGCGCTCTTCTCGCCGTCTTCTGTCGCGGCGATTTTCTTCTTGGGCATAAGTTACCTTCTTTTTTCGGATATGCTTCTTTACCGATTGTATGGTTGCGATAATAGCGGGGGCGTTCCCCTCCCTCGGGGAGCGCGCGGGGTTCGCGGGCGCGGTTAGTACACCGCCGAGTCGATGCGCCAGCCGCCGTCCTCGGTGGCGGCAAGGGAGACTTCCTTTGTGAGGCGCGCGCCGGTCGCGCTCGTCGCCTCGACGGCGACGCGGCAGGAGTAGCGGTTGCCCGAAAGGACGCGCGCGCTCTCGGCGTCCACCTCGGAAAGAAGCCCCATCGCCGGCTTTGTCACATCGACCGTGAGAACCCCCTCGTCCTCGCCGAAGCGCGGCATATAGTCATCGGTGCCCTCGAAGGCGTACTCGTAGATAATAGCGAGATAGTCCTGCGAGAAGACGCGCGATGCCGCCTCTTTGAACGCCGCTATCGTCCCGTAGGGAAACTCGGGGGAGACCGGGAGGTAGTGCGGCGTTGTCCAAGTGGGGTCGACCGCGCCGGGGTCGGCGAGCGGCACCTCGCCGTAGAAGGCGGTGAGCAGCTCCTTCGCTCCCGGCAGCAGCTGCGCGAGGATGTCCCGCGCCTGCTCATCCGAGGGCGCGCCCACCTTGCAGGAGGGGAGCGCCGCGAGGAGAAAAAGCAGCGCGAGGGCGAGGGCAAGCGAGCGGGAGCGGGTTTTTCGCATAACTAAGAAAGGGGCAGCACTTGCGGGCAGAGGAGCGCAAGCTGCAAGTCGGGGCTCACGCCCATTTCAAGGCCGCCCTGCCGCAGCTCCGGGCAGGCCGCCGCCATATAAAGAGGGGCGGCGCCGCCATCGGCGTAGGTGAAGCTCGCGGCGTAGCCGCCCTCTACCGGCAGAACCGCGCCGCGCGAAGCGAGCGAGGCGGGATCCGCGGTCGCGCCGCCCTCCCCTGACGAGGCGGCGTCGGGATTCGGCGCGGCGGGGGCGGTGGTGTTGTCGGTGGGGGAGGGGACGCCGCCCTCGCCCGAGACATCGTAAGTTATCGTCCAAGCGGCGCGCGAAAGGCGGCCGCTCTCATCGTAGTTATAGCTGAAGCTCGCCCGCCAGAGCGGGGTGTCGTCTGCAAAGTAAACCACCGTGCGCCGGGCGATATGCCGCCCGTCCAGCTCATAGGTGTAGGTGAGGCGCTCGGTGAGGCCCTCCCTCTCGCGCGTGAGGCTCATCGGCAGCCCCTCCGCGCCGATTTGCGCGCGCGCCGTCGACTCGGCGCTACTCTCCGGGGGGAGCGTGAAGGGCAGCGCAAACTCGAGCGCGGGGTCGCGCTCGTCCGGGAAGCTCACCGCCTCGGTGAGGTTCCCCGCCTCATCACTGCGATAGGAAATCGCGCGGCGCACCCCCGCCTCATCGGCGAGCGCCGCCGTGAGCGCGCCGTCCTCGTAGAAGTAGCGCCGCACCGCCGTCACGCACCCCACCGCGCCCGGCGTGTCGGCAAGCGCGGTGCCGGGCGGCGCGAGGAGAGGCTCGCCCCCGCTATAAAAGGCGGCGGGGTCGGCGCTGTCGGCGAGCGCCACCTCGCGCGAGAGCAGCGGCAGGCCCTTCTCCGTGAAGGTCATCGTCTCTATGGTGCGCGAGGAGGGCACCGCCTCGCCGGGCACGCTTGAACTCTCGCGGTAGGTAGCGAGGCGGGTCGCGGTGCGTGTCTCCACGTCATAGGTATACGCAACGCTGCCCGAGCCGCCGGGGAAGGCGAGGCTCACCGCCGAGAGCGGGCGCACCGTGCGCACCGGCGCCCCCGGCGCGCGCGAAATCGCGCTCGCCGAGGAGCTATCGCCCTCGCCGGGGGAGCCGCCCCTCTCCCCGCAGGAGAGAGCCGCCCCCGCGAGGAGCGCGAGGGCGAGGGCGAGGGCGAGAGCCCGCCTTGCCGCTTTCATTTCTCCTCCCCGTCCTCGTCCGCGAGGTCCTCCTCGTCCCCCGCGTGGTCGTCCTCCTCGTCCTCATCGAGGGGGAGGTCGTCCTCGTCCTCATCGAGGGGGAGATCGTCCTCGTCCTCGTCCGCGTCGTCGAGCGGCGGGAGGGGAGCGCTCTCGCCCCCGTCCTTTTCGCTCTCGATAAGAGAGAAGCTGTGCACGCGCGCGTCCTCAGAGAGGCGCATGAGGATAACGCCTCCCGCGCCGCGCCCCTTGAAGGGGATCCCGGCAACAGGCGTGCGCGTGACGGTGCCCTCGCCGGTGATGAGCATGAGATCCTCATCCTCGCGGCAGGCGGCCACGCCGCAAAGGGGCCCGGTGCGATCCGTCACGCGCATACAATACATTCCTCCGCCCCCGCGGCTGTGCGCGGGAAACTCGGCGAAAGACGTACGCTTGCCGATGCCGCGCTCGGAGACGGTGAGCAGCGCCTCCCCCTCCTCAATCGCCACCGCGCCGACGACAAAGTCGCCCTCCCGCAGGCGTATACCGCGCACCCCCCGCGCCGCGCGCCCCATCACGCGCACGTCGCGCGCGCGAAAGCGCAGGGCCTTGCCCCCGTGCGTGGCGAGGAGGAACTCGCGCTCGCCCTCATCGCCCTCAAGCGGGCAGACGAAGAGCAGCTCGTCTCCCGGGGAGAGGACAATGGCGCGAAGGCCGCTCTTCCCGATATTGACAAAGTCCGACACGCGCGTGCGCTTGACCACGCCCTTTTTCGTCACGAAAAGAAGGCAGCGCTCATCCTCTTTGTTGCCGCGCGTAAAATCGGGGAGCGAAATCATCGCGGTGACGCGCTCGCCCTCGTCTATCCCGATGAGGTTAACGAGGTTCGTCCCCTTCGCCGCCCTCCCCGCCTCAGGCAGCAGAAACGCGCGCAGCGGGAAGACTCTCCCTGTATCGGTAAAGAAAAGGAGCGTGCTGTGCGAGTCGACCGCGGCGACGCGAATAACGAAGTCGCTCTCTTTGGTCGTCATGCCGATAACGCCCTTGCCGCCGCGCCGCTGCGCGTTGTAGGCGTCGGCGTGCAGGCGCTTGATATATCCCTCGCGCGAGAGCGTCACCACCGCCGTGTGATGCTCGATGAGGTTCTCGGGGACGATCTCCTCCGGCATATCGGCAAGTTCCGTGCGCCGCTCATCGCCGTAGCGGTCGCGAATGGCGGTCATCTCGTCTTTGATAATCTGCTTCACCCTCTCCTCATCGGCGAGGATGGCCGAGAGATCGGCGATGGTCGCGCGCAGCGCGGCGAGGCGGTCCTCGATTTTCCGGCGCTCAAGGCCGGACAGGCGCCCGAGGGTCATCTCGACGATCGCCTGCGCCTGCGCGTCATCAAAGCCGAACGCCCCCTCGAGGTTCTCCTTCGCGTCCGAAACGCTATCGGAGGCCTTGATTATCGCGATGATCTCGTCGATATGGTCAAGCGCCTTGTGGTAGCCCTCGAAAATGTGCGCCTCGGCGAGCGCTTTATCAAGATCAAAGCGCGTGCGGCGGGTGACGACTTCCTCTTGGTGGGCAATATAGTGCGAGAGCAGCTCTTTGAGCGTGAGGACCTTCGGCTCGCCGCCGACAATGGCAAGGAGATTTACGGCGATGGTGTGCTGCAGGTCGGTATATTTGTAGAGCGAATTGAGCACGACCTGCCCGTTCGCGCCGCTCTTGAGGTGCACCTCTATCGCGATGCCGCTTTCATCCGAGGACGCGTCGATAATGTCGCGAATGCCGTCTATTTTTTTCTCGGTGACGCAGGCCGCCATCGCGGAGACGAGATCCATCTTGCGCACCATATAGGGGATCTCGGTGATGAGGATAATGCCCTTGTCCTCCTGCACCTTCGCTCTCGCGCGCACCGTGAGGCTGCCTTTGCCGGTCTTATAAGCGGAGAGAATGCCGCTCTTGCCGCAGATAATCGCCCCGGTGGGAAAGTCCGGCCCGTGGATAATGGTCATGAGATCCTCGACCGTGGCGTCGGGGTGATCCATTAAGTAAATGGTGCCGTCTACCGCCTCGCGCAGGTTGTGCGGGGGGATGTTGGTCGCCATGCCGACCGCGATGCCGACGCTGCCGTTGACTAAGAGATTCGGGTAGCGCGAGGGCAGAACCGACGGCTCCTTGCGGCGGTTGTCGAAGTTCGGCACCATATCGACAACGTCCTTGTCGATGTCCGCTAGCATCTCCCCGGCAATACGCGCCATGCGCGCCTCGGTGTAGCGGTAGGCGGCGGCGCCGTCTCCGTCGATATTGCCGAAGTTGCCCTCGCCGTCGATGAGCGGGTAGCGCAGGGAAAAGTCCTGCGCCATGCGCACCATGGTGTCGTACACGGCGGAGTCTCCGTGCGGGTGGTAGCGCCCGAGGACGTTACCGACGGTCGTCGCCGACTTATAGTAGGCGCGGTCATAGGTGAGGTGATCCTCGTACATCGCGTAGAGCACGCGCCGGTGAACCGGCTTCAGTCCGTCTCGCACGTCCGGCAGGGCGCGGCTGACAATGACGCTCATCGCGTACTCGATGAACGACCGCCGCACCTCCGCCTCCATGTGCACCGGCAATATCTTCTGCTCCGGGTAAGAATAATCCTCTGGTGTGGGTTTCTTTGGCATAAGAAGAAATCAATATGTGAGGGATGAATATCTCACGGGAAAATTTTCACTGAAATTTTACTTTTTCAAGAAAGGCGGGCGCGGGCCGGGGTGTCCTCCGAAGAACGCTCCCGAAACGACGATGGTCGTGTCGATAACTACTTTCGGCGTTTGGCTTTTCATTTTTCGCCATCGCCGTTTTGTCTTGCTCTTTTTGCCGCGCGCACTTCTTTAATCGTTTGCTCGACATCCTCCGGCGTGAGGCCCACTTCCTTTGCTCACGCCATCGTTTGGTCGAGCGCCCGGCAAAAGGATTTTTCCGTGCAGCGATAAAGCGGCTTAATGACGACGTTGCTTCCCTCGGCGTACACGGCGGCTTCGACGCCTTCGTCAAGCAAAAGCCGCTCGCGCAGTTTTTTCGGAAACTTGACCTCGCCCTTTTGCGAGATAATCACGCTCTCAAGATCGCTATTTGACGAGACGGTTTTTTCTTTTTTCATGTGGTTCTCCTTTTATAATTTATATATCCAAGTTCTCCGCGTATTTGGCGTTTTGTTCGATGAATTCGCGGCGCGGCTCCACTTTGTCGCCCATGAGAATAGAGAAGATGCGGTCGCTTTCTATTGCGTCATCGATGGTCACTTGCAGGATAACGCGGGTCGCGGGGTCCATGGTCGTCTCTTTGAGCTGCGCGGGGTTCATTTCGCCAAGGCCCTTGTAGCGGCTGACGTCGATATTCTTCCCGCCGCCGAGCGCGGCGACCTCGGCGTCCCGCTCCTCATCGGAGAAGGCGTAGCGGAACTGCTTGCCGCGCGTGATTTTATAAAGCGGCGGCTGGGCGAGGTAAATGTGCCCGTCCTCGATGAGGCGGCGCATATGGCGGAAAAAGAAGGTGAGCAGCAGAATGCGAATGTGCGAGCCGTCCACGTCCGCGTCCGCCATAATAATAATTTTGCCGTAGCGCAGCTTTTCCGCGTCAAACTCCTCGCCGATGCCGCACCCGAGAGACTGAATAATCGGCGTGAGAGAGGGGTTGGCGTAGACTTTATCAAGGCGGGTTTTCTCAACGTTGAGAACCTTGCCGCGCAGCGGCAGGATTGCCTGAAAGCGCGGGTCGCGCGCCCCCTTCGCCGATCCTCCCGCCGAGTCCCCCTCCACAAGGAAAATTTCAGTGAGCTCCGGGCGGCGGTCCTGGCAGGGGGTGAGCTTGCCGGGAAGAGATCCGCTCGTTAAAACTCCCCGCCGCGAGGACTCGCGCGCCCTGCGCGCCGCCTCCCGCGCGCGCGAGGCGGCAAGAGCCTTCTCCACAATGGCGCGCGCGTCGGCGGGGTGCTCCTCGAAATATTCCGAAAGGCCCGATGTCACCGCGCGGCTGACAAGGCCGCGAATCGCCGAGTTGCCGAGCTTGGCCTTCGTCTGGCTCTCAAACTGCGCGTTCTCGAGCTTGACCGAGACGACGACGCACAGCCCCTCCTGCACGTCCTCCCCCGAGAGATTGGCATCCGACTCTTTGAGAACGCCTATCGCGCGCGCGTAATCGTTGACCGCCTTGACAATGCCCATTTTGAAGCCGGTCTCGTGCGTGCCGCCCTCCACCGTGCGCATATTGTTCGCGAAGGTGAGCAGCACCGCCGGGTTGTAATTGTTGAAATATTGCAGCGCCACCTCGGCAATCGAGCTGCCGCTCTCGCTGCGTATATAAATGGGCGCGGGGTGAACCGGCTCATCGCCCCGCTCATCGCCAAGGTAAGTGACGAAGCTCTTAATGCCGCCCTCAAAGCAGAGCGAATCCTCGCGGTAGCCTCCCTCCGGGAGCTGCCGCCGCTCATCGCGAAGGGTGAGGCGCACGCCGGCGTTGAGGAAGGCCTGCTCGCGCAGCCGCTCAAGAAGAGTCTCGTAGGAAAAGACCGTCTCCTCAAATATCGTGCCGTCCGGCTTAAAGGTGACGCGCACGCCGTGCGGAAAGTCCGGGCTCTCGCCCTCGCAGGAGAAGGCGCGCGCCACTTTGCCGCGCTCGAAGCGCTCGGTATACTTTTTCCCGTCGGTATAGTCCTCTAGCTCCAGCCATTCGGATAGACCGTTGACCACCGACGCGCCGACCCCGTGCAGCCCCCCCGCGATTTTATATCCGCCCCCGCCGAATTTGCCTCCCGCGTGAAGGATAGTATAGACCACCTCGGGCGTGGGAATGCCCTCTTTCGGGTGAATGCCGGCGGGGATGCCGCGCCCGTTGTCGGTCACGGTGACAGAATCGCCCGGGTTGAGAACCACGCGAATATCGCTGCAGTAGCCGGCGAGCGCCTCGTCGATAGAGTTGTCGACGATCTCGTAAACGAGGTGGTGAAGGCCCCCCGCCGAGGTTGTGCCGATGTACATCCCCGGCGTTTTGCGCACCGCCTCCAGTCCCTCTAAAACCTGAATTTGATTTTCTGTGTAATTTTGCGGCATAGCTTGAAATAGTGTCTGTGCAAGTGCTTTATTGCGATAACTTTTACTTTTCCTCAAGGAGCTCCCCCTCGCGCACAAGGTAGCGCCGCTCGGCGGCGGGGGCCGCCGCGGGCAGCTCCTGCTCGCAGGTGGTGAGGAAAATCTGCCGCGCGGGTTCTCCCGCGCGAGCGGGGCTGCCCCCGAGGCTCGAGAGCAGAAACGCGCGGCGCGCGGGGTCAAGCTCGGGGAGAACGTCATCGAGGAGAATGACCGGGGGCTCGCCGAGCATGCTTTCGGCAATTTTCGCCTCGGCGAGCTTGAGCGCGACGGCGATGCTCTTCCCCTGCCCCTCGGAGGCAAAGGCGCGCGCCGGGCGGGGGTGCGCGTCCTCCTCCTTCCTCGCGCTGCCCTCGCCGCGTGAGAGGAGAATGGAAAAGTCCTCGCGGTGCGCGCCGAAGCCGGTGCTGCCAAGCGCGCACTCGCGCGGGAGGTGCTCGGTTAAAAGCGAAAGGTTCCTCGCCTCATCCGGGTGCCCGCGGTAGCGAAGCGAAAGAGTCTCTCGCCCGCCCGACATCCGCAGTAGAATATCGCTCGCCGCCTCCTCAAGCTGCGCGAGGTACTCGCCCCGCGCTTGCGTAATCTTCACGCAAAGCGAGGCGAGCGCGCGGCTCCAGGGGAGAATCTCGGCGGGGTCGGGGGCGCGGCCCTCCTTATTTGCTATCAAAAGCAGGCGGTTGCGCTGCAAGAGGGCGTGGCGGTAGTCCTGCAGCGTGCGAAGATAGGCGCGGTCGGTCTGTGAAATCGCCGTATCAAGGAAGGCGCGGCGCGCGTGCGGCCCCTCGCGCACAAGCGACAGGTGCGAGGGAAAGAAGGCGACAACCGAGAGCTTCGCGTAAAATTCGCTCGCTCTTACGGCGCCGTAGCCGTCTATTTCAAAGACTTTTCGCCCCCCATGCGTAAAGCGAAGGGAAAGCGTATGCCGCCGCCCGGCGCGTGAAAGTTCACAGGAGATCCTCGCCGCGCCCTGCCCCTCGCGGATAAATTCGCGCTCGCTCGCCCCCGCGCGGTAGCTGCGCCCGCGGGAGAGTAAACAGATCGCCTCGAGCGTGTTGGTTTTGCCCTGCCCGTTTTCCCCGTGCAGAAGGTTGAGCCCGGGGGCCGGCGCGATGGCGACCGACGCGAGGTTGCGAAAGTCGGCGGCGGCAAGGCGGGTGAGAAACATAGCGCGGCGGCGGGAAAACGAGAGGATAGGATAGGATAGGGATAAGGTAGTATTAGTAGTAGTAGGGTCTGTTTGAAATGTGGAAAACGCGCGGGGCAAGGCGGGGTGGGATCTGCCCGCCCCCCTCGCATGTGGGCTCGCGGTGGAAAACGCGCGGAGCGGCGGTGGAAAGGCGGTGGAAAACCCCCCCGCGCGGCGCGCCGCGCGGGGCGCGGTCAGTCTTTGAGTTTAACCGGGCTAATCATATAAAGGTAGCGGTCGGCGGGGTCGGTGGGGTCCCCCTCGATGGTTGCCGAAAGCAGCGGCCCCGAGAGGGTCATCAGAACCTGCTCGTCGGCGATGGTCCGCAGCGCGTCAAGCAGATATTGCGTGTCGAAGCCGATGCGAATGTCCCCCCCTTCTTTTTGCACCGGCAGTTCATCTCTCGAGGAGGCGAGCGCCGTTTCGGTGCTCAGGGTGAGCCGATTTCCCTCAAAGAGGCAGCGCACGAAGCTCGCCTTCTTCCCGGCCGGTTTATCCTCGGCGACGAGGGCGGCGCGCGAGAGGGAAGAAATGAAGTCCTCGCGGTTGATGTGTACGCGAATACTATTATTTTTAGGCAGCAGCTGCTCGTAGCGAAGGTATTCGCCGTCGATGAGGCGCGAGAAGAAGAGCTTTTCGCCGAAGCGGAAAACAACAAACTTGCGCGAGAGCTCCATTGTCACGCTCTCCTCATCGCCGGGCAGCAGGCGCAGCAGCTCCGTGAGGGTTTTCCCCGGCACAATGAAGAGAACCTCCTCGCCCTCCGGCAGGCCCTCGGCCGCTATATCCCCCTCTTTTTCGCGCAGCGCGAGGCGGTAGCTGTCGCAGGCGACGGTGGTGAGTTTTCCCTCGCGCACGCGAAAATATGTCCCGTTGAGAATGGGGCGGGCCGTATCGTTTTGCGCCATCGCGTGCTTGACCTCGTTTATCGCGGCGCGCAAGAGGCCCGAGGGGAGCGTGAAGGATCGCTCTCCGGTCAGCTCCGGAAGAGAGGGAAACTCCTCGCCCGGCAAAAACGGCAGGGAAAATTCACTTTTGCCCGAGCGAATGCGAAGGCTGGCGCGGCTGCCTTCTTCTATGGTAATCTCGCTCTCGGGCATTGACCGCACCACCCCGAGGAGCCTCTGCGCCCCGACAATGAAGCTGCCCACCTCATCGGCGTGGCAGGGCAGGGAAATTTTGAACCCGCGCTCAAGGTCATAGGTCGACAGGCGACAAAGCGACGGCTCCACCACCTCAAAGAGCACTCCCTCGATTGCCGTGAGGGTATTTTTGTCGCAGACCGCGCTCATCGCCGGCGAGAGGGCTGCCGTCAGTTCTTTTTTGTCGAATGTTATGGTCACAAGGTACCTCCCCGGCGCGAGCGCCGCAATTAAAAAAGAAAACGATACTTGAAATTTCCCGCCGCGGTTTTTCCCCTCGGTTTTCCACAGAGTTTTCCACAGAATGTGGAAAACGCGGCAAACCCTTATCCCGCTTTGCCCCGCGCCATGCGCGAGCCTCCGCCGCGCGCGAGCCGCCTCGCCCGCGAGCCTTGAGCGGGAGGGCTCCCGCGCGGGTTTTCCACTTTTCCACAAATCCCGCTTTTTCGCAGGGAGCCTCACTCATCGAGCAGGGCGTTCAGCTCCTCCTCAAAGCCGGGGTTCTGCCGTATGAGGTCTTCCACAACGGCGATGGAGGACATCACGGTCGAGTGGTCGCGGTGGAAGAGATCGCCTATCGCCTGATAGGTGAGGCTCGTTGATTTCTTAATAAGATAAATGCAGACGTGGCGCGCCGTGGCGATGCTGCCGCCGCGCTTGGGCGAGCGAATATCCTCGGGCGAAACGTGATAGTGCGCCGCTACGCGCTCAATGATTTTATCCGCCTTCAAGGGGGGTGGGTCATTGCCGCCGACAAGCTCATGCACGCACTCGCGCGCCATTTGCAGGGACGGGGGGCTTCCGGTGATAAAGGAGACCGCCGCGATTTTGCGCACCGCGCCCTCAAGCTGCCGAATGTTGCTGCGCAATCGCTCGGCGATATAGCGCGTCACTTCCTCGCCTAAGGTTATGCCCGACTGCGCCGCCTTCTCGCCGAGAATGGCGACGCGCAGCTCATACGGTGGCGGCTGAATATCGGCGAGCAGCCCCCACTCAAAGCGCGAGCGCAGGCGCGACTCAAGGTGGGAGATGTCGCGCGGCGGGCGGTCGGCGGCGAGGATAATCTGGCGGTTGTCCTCGTGCAGGGCGTTGAAGGTGTGAAAGAACTCCTCCTGAATGCCCTCTTTGCCGGCGATGAACTGAATATCGTCGATAAGCAGCACGTCGAGCGTGCGGTATTTGTCGCGAAACTCGGATATGGTGCGCTGCCGCAGGCTATCCACTAGCTCGTTTGTAAACTCCTCGCCCTTGACGTAGAGCACGGCCATATCGGGGTGCGTGACGCGCAGCTCGTTGACAATAGCGCAGAGAAGATGCGTTTTCCCCAGGCCCGGCCCCCCGTAGAGAAAGAGCGGGTTGTAGGCCTCGCCGGGGTCGTGCGCGATAGAGTTGCAGGCGGCGAGCGCGAACTTGTTGCTCTCCCCCTGAAGAAAAGTCGAGAAGGTATAGTCGGGGTTGACGTGGCAGGGGGTCGCCTCGGTGGGGCGGCGCTTGACGCGCCGCCGCACCTCCCGCGCCGGCGCGCCGCTCCTGCCCGGGACCACCTCGGTAATCTCCTCCATTTCGGCCGGCTCATTAAAAGGGGAGAGATCGATGGGACCGTTTTCGCGCGAGAGGACATAGAGCGAGAGGTCGCACCCGGTCACGCGCCGCAGCTCCTCGGTGATGGCGGGGACGTATTTCTCCTCGATATACTTTTGCTGAAAGTTGCGCTCGACCGCGACAACCGCCGCCGCCCCGTCGAGAAAGACGAGGGTGGAGTTCTCCAGCCACAGCCGAAAAGTGGGGCCGGAAAGTCTGCCCCGCAAGGCGGAGAGCACCTCCCGCCAAATCGCCGTATATGCCTCTTGCTCGCCCGACATGAGTGAAAAAGAAATAATCAGTCCGAAAGAAAACCGCCCCGCGCGCCCCCCCTCGCGCTCTCGCGCGGGGGGGGGCGCGAAAAGACCCCCATTCTCTCTTTTGCAAAACCAGTATATCACAAACGCGGGAAATTTTCAATCGCAACTTGTGTGAAAAGAGCGAGAATCCCCCGCAGGGAGGCAAATCTTCATAGTATTTTTACAAATTCGGCGCGCGGGGGCGCGCAAAACTCCTCCCCGCCCCTTGACAACCCCTCGCCCCTCCGCTATAATAAGAATTTGCGAAGCTGCGCCCGTAAAAGACACCCCCGCGGCAGCTCGCGCGAGTTTTGTTTTCTATCCCATAATAGCGGAGGCAAGCGATGATTCCGACCTATCACCCCAAAAAGCGCCAGCGCAAGAGAGAGCACGGTTTTCGCAAGAGAATGGCAACCGCGAACGGCCGCAAGGTCCTCCACCGCCGCCGCCAGAAGGGCCGCGCGCGCCTGACCTACTGAACCGCCGCGCCCCGCGCCGCCGCGCCCCCGCCACATCGGCGAGCAGAGCGGTACGGGAAAAGCGCGCACGCACGCCCCGCGCTCCAAATCTACCGCCGCGCCGCGCGCCGCTTTTCTTTTCTTTGACGCGCCGAAAGAGGCGCGCCGCGATAAAACGGCGACCGCCCGGCGCAGTGCCGCACCCCCGCCGCGCTCTCATTGGAAGAGCGCTTTGCGGTTATTTGTATCTTCCCGCGCCGCGACAAGTGTAGCGCGCCGCGAGGAAACCCGCGCGCCGCCTTGGCGATCCCGCTGATTTTTGTATGACCACCCTCCCCTTGCGCGAGAACCACCTCTTCGTGAAGTGCACGCGCGGGGGGGCGCGCAGCGCGCACGGCTGCCTTGTCGTCTCCCGCCTCGCCGACAAAAAGGCGAACCTCCTGCGGCGGCAAAATCCCCAAAAAGAGAAGGTCAACCGCGTCGGCATCACCGCGACAAAGAAAGTGGGCGGCGCTGTCGAGCGCAACCGCGCGCGCCGGCTCATTCGCGAGGCGTTTCGCCTCACCGAGCGGGAGACCCTTCTGCGGCGCGGGCAGCTGCTCGTCATCGCGGCGCGGCCGACGATTGCCGGCAAGAAGATGGGGGAGGTGAAGCGAGATCTGCGCCGGTGCCTGCTTGACCTCGGTATGTTCGCCGCGCCTGCGAGCGGCGCGAGCGGCGCGCCCGTTCCCCCGCGACCCACAAACCACTAAACTATCCACTATCCACTAACCACTAACCACTACACAACAGATGAGTGCGCGCAAATCCCGCGCGGGGGTTTTCCCCGTGAGAGACAACCTCCCTCCCCGGGAGGACGGCGCGCCGCGCGAGGGCGCGCGCGACAGCTCACTATCCACTACCCACTTTCCACTATCCACTAAACTATCCACTACTACAGCGCGCGAGATAGCTCTGCTGCCGGTGAAGTTTTACCGCCGGGAAATCTCGCCCCTCACCGGGCCTTGCTGCCGCTTCACGCCGACCTGCTCGGCATACTGCATGGAGGCGGTGCGCACGCACGGCATTCTGCGCGGCGCGGCGCTGACAGCTTGGCGCATTCTGCGCTGCAATCCCCTCTGCCACGGGGGCTACGACCCTGTCCCCCCGCCGCGCGGCAAGCGCGGCAGCACCTAACGTGCTTTCCCGCGCGCGGATAACGCTCCCGCGCGCCGCGCTCTCTTTGCCCCGGCGCGCCGCCCCGCTCTTCCCCGCGCCGCGCTCTCTTTGCCCGCGGGAAGCGCCCGCCCCCGCCACTTCTGTCCCCATCGGTGATCTCTTGACCCATTCACGTTTGCGGCGTATCGCGGCCCTCGCGGGCGCGCTGCTCCTCTTGCTCCTCCTGCTGCCCTCCTGCGGGGAGAAGACCCTCTCGCAGGCGAAAAGCGACCTTGTCGAGGAGAAGGAAATCGCCCTCAACAGCGACGAGGCGGGCACCTCGACCCTCACACCGCAGGAGGAGGCGAAAATCTTCGATGAGGAGACCGAGGGGCGGGGCCTCGGCATCGAGCAGTTCTGGGACGTGCTGCAAGTGCCGATGGGCTGGGTGCTCGATCTATGCGACCGCGCGGCGTTCGGCAACTACCTTGTGGCCCTTCTGCTCTTCACGCTCTTTATTAAGCTCTTAATGCTGCATTCGGGCATAAAGCAGCAGAAGAACATGGTCAAGCAGGCGAGCTTCGCGCCGCGCCAAAGGGCGATTCAGAAAAAATACGCCGGGCGCACCGACAAGGTGGCGCAGCAGCAGATGCAGCAGGAGCTGCTCGAGGCGCAGCAGGAAGCGGGCATCTCGACCTTCGGCGGCTGCCTTGGGATGTTTATTCAGTTCCCCATTCTCATCTGCCTCTATACGGTTATCCGCTCGCCCCTGCGCTACCTCTCGCACCTGACCTCAAACCAGGTGGGCCTTCTTTATATGCGCGCGCAGAGGCTCGGCTTCGAGGGTCTTGACGAGATCGCCCTCACGACCTTCATTCGCGGCAACAGCGAGGGCTTCTCCGACCTCATCGGCGACAAGCTGCGCCTTGCCAACTTCAAGGTCTTCGGGCTTGACTTCTCGGCGACCCCGTCCTTTAAGCCCGCGCAGCCCGCGCAGTGGGCGCTGCTCGCGGTGCCGGTGCTCGTCTTCGTTTCGTATTTTCTCTCCATGCGCCTCTCGCGCAAGATGAGCTATCAGCCGCCCGCCGCCGACGGGCAGCCGGACACGGCGACCTCCATGAAAATCATGGACTGGATTATGCCGCTCATGAGCGTCTACATCTCCTTCAGCGTGCCCGCCCTGCTCGGCGTTTACTGGATTTATCAGAGCGTGCTCGGCGTGCTGCAGCAGTATATCCTCAAGAAAATCTACCCCTTCCCGGTCTTCACCGAGGAGGACTATAAAGAGGCCGAACGGCAGTATCTCGGCAAGCGCCCGAAGAAGAAAAGCGGCGAGGCGGCTCTGCCAGATCCGAACAAACCCAAGGTGCGCTCGCTTCACCATATCGACGATGACGACGAGGACATTCCCGCGGCGGTGCAGGCCCTGCCGGTGAGCACCATCTACGGCGACGAGGACGAGCCGGAGGCTCCCGCGCGCAAGCCCCGCGCCCCGCGCGCGCCGCTCAAGGGCGACGCCCCGCCTCCCCGCCGGCGCGGCAAGAAGGCAAAGAAAGAGCGCGCCGCCGCTTCCGCCGAGGCGGAAGAACCGAACACCTCGGACAAACCGAATAACTCGG
>CAZYCC010000008.1:23395-35764 GCA_964645985.1 uncultured Lachnospiraceae bacterium
CTCGGACAAACCGAATAACTCGGCAGACCCGGGCGAGGACACCTCCGCGCCGGAGGGCGCGGGCGAGGGCGCGCGGGACAGCGGGCGCAACCCGTAGCGGCGGCGCTCCCCCGGGGGCAAGCGCACCGCCGCGCGCGCTTCCTCTTTTCACAAAAACGGCTCACGCGCCAAACAAACAGGAGAGAACGATGGCAAGCAGGAAAGAAATTACCGTGACGGCGAAGACGGTGGAAGAGGCGGCCGCCGAGGGCGCGCAGCGGCTCGGCGCGCCGGAGGAGGCGGTCGCGGTTGAGGTTCTGCAGGAGCCGAAGAAGGGCTTCCTCGGCATCGGGGAGCTGCCCGCCGTGGTCAAAGTGAGCTATGAGCCGAGCCGCGCCGACATTGCGGAGCAATTCCTGCGCACCTATATCGAGGGGGTAGGCGTGCGCGCCGAGGTGCGGCGCGTGAGCGAGCAGGACGGCTGCGTTTTCTTTGATATATCGGGAGAGGGCGCGGGCGCGCTCATCGGCTACCACGGCGAGACGCTCGACGCGCTGCAGATCTTATCGACCCTCGCGGCGAATCGCGTGCTCGCGGGCGAGGAGGAGGGCGACTATCACGAGGGCTACCTGCGCGTGTCTCTTGACGCGGGCGGCTACCGCGGCAAGCGCGACGCGACGCTCGCCACGCTCGCGAAAAGAACCGCCGACCGTGTGCGCCGCACCGGCCGCCCGGTCACGCTCGAGCCGATGAACGCGAGCGACCGCCGCGCCGTTCACACGGCGGTGCAGGCGATCCCCGGTGTCGAGAGCGAGAGCACCGGCAGCGAGGGCCACCGCTGCGTCGTCATCTACCCCGCGCAGTAATCGCGCCGCGATAGTTCCCGCGAGGACGCGGGCGCGGCTGCCCCTTGCGGGAGCGGCGCGCGCTACGCCTGGAAGAGAGGCGAAGCTCGCGCGGGAAGGGCAAGGGAACGCCATCGGCGCGGAAGGGGGAGTGCTTTCCCCGTGGCGGTGAAATAGGGAGAGGGGAGCGCGCCGCGGCGCGGAGAGAACGAAGGAAAACAACAGACAGCGCCCCCGCGCGGGGCTGCGGGCCATTAGCTCAGCGGTGAGAGCCGCCGGCTCATAACCGGTTGGTCCGGGGTTCGAATCCCTGATGGCCTACCATACGCGCGCGCCGCGCCGCAATGCGCGCAACCTCCCCCTTCAATGAGCGGGGAGCGCAAAACCCCCCGCCTCGGCGGGGGACGCAAAATCCCCGCCAGAGCAGCAGGGTACAAATTCCCCGCCTTTTCGGCGGGGGTTTTTGTAAATGCGGGAAAACGCGCCGCAAAATCCCGAAAAATTGTGGAAAAGTGGAAAACCTGTGGAAAACCCGCGAGACTTCCCTCGGGGAAAGGGATCGCCGCCTCCCCGCCCGCCCTCGCTCACAAGTTATTCACACGAGAAGCGTGAACCCGCCGCTCTCCTCTCCCAAAGTTTTCCACATCCCCCATTGTTTCACGTGAAACATCCCCCGCGCCACCCCACTCTCCACTATTCACTCCACTCTCCACTAAACTATCCACTCTCCACTCCTCCCGCGCTCCCTCGGGCGACACTGCGCTCCTCTCTTGACACTCGCGCGCGTTTTTGCTATACTTTCCTCATCTTCATAACGGAGGTGGCATATGCCGGAGGTGCGATCTTTTCCCGTGGTGGACCCGTTTGACTTCGATGAGTTCATGAGGCAGTTCGTTTCGCTCTACCAGACGAAGGGCTTCGTCGTGTCGGCGGCGCCGCTCGGCAGGGGCGCGCTCGCGCGCCTATCCAAGGACGATGACGGCTTCAAGAAATTTATTGGGCTCTCGCTTGGAATATCGGTGACTTTCAGCTTCGCGCCGAACCCTGTAGGCGGGCAGTCGCTCGTGCTCACCTTCTCGGACGCCGACTGGACCGGCAAAATCATCGCGATCGCCGTCGGGTGGCTAATCTGCCTCGTGCCGCTCGTCACCGGCATTATCGGCGCGGCAAATCAGTCGGGCCTGCCCAATAAGGTGACAAACGACGTGCTCGACATTCTGCAGAGGATGGGCGCGATTGAGACCTTCGGGCAGGGGAGCGGCTACTCATCGCAGCCGCCCTACGGCTCCGGCTCCTACCCTCCGCCCGCCAATTAACGTCGCGCGAAGCGAAAACGCTCCCGCGCGGGGGCGCTTTTGCCGCGCCGCGACACCCGCGTGACCCCGCACTCCGCGTGACGCTCGCGCCTCGCCTTGCGTCTTCCGCGCGCCCGCTCGCCCCTGAGCTTGCGCCGCGCTCTGGCTTTGCTCGGGTTACGCGCCCGCGCTGCGCTCGTGCTGCGCCCCCACCTCACGCGCAAAGCGCTCGCGAAACCGCCGTCCGCTTGCGCACTCGCGCTCCGCTCGCGCGCGCTCTGTTTTCGCGCTGCGCTCCCGCTCCCCGTGCCTCCCCCGTCCTTGCGGCGATTGGCGCACCGCGCAGACCACCGCGCCTCCCGTGTCGCGTCGCGTCTCCCGCGCCCCCGCGCACTTCGTTCTTTCTTCCTTATTGATATGCAGCAGCTTGCGTACTACAACGGGCGCGTCGGGGCGCCCGAGGAGATGACCGTCCCCTTCCTCGACCGGGTTTCTTTCTTCGGAGACGGCGTGTATGACGCGACGATGTCGCGCAACTACCATATCTACCTATTAGACGAGCATATCGACCGCCTCTACCGCTCGGCGGCGGCGCTGCGCATCGAGATTCCGATGACAAAGGCGCAGATGGCGGCGACCTTAAATGACCTCGTCTCGCGCATGGACACCGGGAACAACTTCGTCTACTGGCAGGTGACGCGGGGGACCGGGCCGCGCGATCACGCCTTCCCGGAAGGAGCGCCCAACCTCTGGGCGTACATTTTCCCGCGCGAAATGAGCGAGCGCGGGACGACCCTCACGCTCATTTCCCGCGAGGACACGCGCTTTTTTCACTGCGACGTGAAGACGCTCAACCTCATCCCCTCGGTGATGGCGGCGCAGGCGGCGCGCGAGGCGGGCTGCGATGAGACGGTCTTTCACCGCGGCTCCCGCGTCACCGAGTGCGCGCACAGCAATATTCACATTCTGCGGGGGGGCGTATTCCGCACCGCCCCCGCCGATAACCTCATTCTCCCCGGCATCGCGCGCGCGCACCTGCTCAGTGCCTGCGCGCGCCTCGGCATTCCCGCCCGCGAGGAGCCGTTCACCATGGACGAGCTGCGAGAGGCCGATGAGGTGATTGTCTCCTCCTCCGGCTCGCCCTGCATGCGCGCAACGGCGCTTGACGGCGCGCCGATTGGCGGGCGCGACCCCGAAACGCTTGCTCGCCTGCAAGACGCCGTCTGGGGCGAGTTTTTCGCCGCGACAAATTAGCGCGCGCCGCCCCCGCGAAAAGCCCTCGCGCCGCCTCCCCCCGCGCGATCGCGCCCGCCCTGCTCCCGCCTTGCAAAAGCGCGGTTTTTGCCCTTTGCAACAGAAAACGCGCCTGCAAGTTTTCCGCATTTTGTGGAATAATTGTGGAAAACTCCCCCGAAGCGCCGCCCCGCACGCTCTCCCGCGCGCGAAAAATGTGGAAAAATCGGGGAAAAATGTGGGAAACTTCCCCGCGCGCGCGAGATCTCCCGCCCGGCGGGGCCTCGCGCTCCCCCGGAAAAATCTCCCCCGCAAAGTAGACCTCGCCCCATGCCCATCTCCCGCGTGACCGCGCGCGACATTTCAAAGCGCTACGGCAAGCGCGCCGTGCTGAACGGCGCCTCCTTCTCGCTGCGCGCGGGCGAGTGCGTCGGCATTCTCGGCGGCAATGGGTCCGGCAAATCGACCCTTCTCTCGGTTCTCGCGGGGGTTCTCGCGCCCGATGGCGGGAGCTTCACCGCCGAACTTGAGGGCGGCGGCGAGATAGACCTCCTCTCCCCCCGCGCGCGGCGCGGGCAGGTCGGCTACGTCCCGCAAGGGACGCCCCTCATTCCCGAGCTCTCGGCGCGCGACAACCTGCGCCTCTTTTATTCGCGTAAGGAGCTTTCGCGCGCCTGCCGCGAGGGCGGGGTGCTCGAGCGCCTCGGGGTGCTCGACTTTCTGCGAACTCCGGTGCGGCGGCTCTCCGGTGGGATGGCAAAGCGCCTTGCGATTGCCTGCGCGCTCGCGGGGGATCCGCCCCTGCTCCTGCTTGATGAGCCGACCGCCGCGCTCGATATTCCCTGCAAGGAGATGATTCGCGAGGCGCTCGCTTCGCTCAAAGCGGGCGGAACCGCCATTCTGCTCGTCACGCACGACGAGGGCGATTTCCCCCTCTGCGATAGGATCCTGCTCCTTCGCGGCGGCAGGCTTGAGGAAACTCCCCCCGGCATCTCGCCCGAGGCGGCGGCGATGCTGCTAAAAGAGAACGCCCCCGCCTGACCCTCCCCCGCCCCGCTCCCGCTTGCCGCAATCCGTGATTTTCTTTCGCGCCCTCCTTGCCGAGGGCAAACGCTTGTCGCGGCGGCTCCCCGCCGTTTTTTTGCTGACCGCGGTTCTCCTCGCCCTCGCCCTCGCGATGTTTCGCGGCTCCCTTCAAGGCGAGCAGGAGCGCGAGGACAAGCAGAAGATCGCCCTCGCCGTTGTGCAGGAGGGGGAGAGCTCGCGCGCGCTCTCGCTCGCCCTGTCGGCGTTCGCCGCGGCCGATGAGACGCGCTTCTCCCTCACCCTCACCGAGATGAGCGAGGAGAGCTCGCGCGCGGCGACACTTCGCGGGGAGATCGCCGGGTATTTCGTTTTCCCCGAGGGGTTCCTCAGCGACGCGGTGGCGGGCGACATTCGCCCGATTCGCGCGGTCTTCCCGCGGGAGGCGGGGGATCTCGTTTTGATGGTCGAGCGGGAGCTGACCTCCTCCGCCGCCGATATGTTCGCGGCGGCGCAGCGCGCGGCGTACGGCGGGGCGAGGGCGGCAAGCGAACTTGGCGGGAGCGGCGGGGAGATGCTCGACACGCTTGTCCTGCGCTTTGTCAACACCATTTTGCGCCGCGGGGAGATGGTCGACGTTAGGCAGATCGGCGCCTCGGGCGACGGCGCGGCGGGCGCGGGCGGGCTGCTGCTCTCCGCGCTCCTGGTCGTGCTCTTTTTCCTGCCTCTGCCGCTCGCGGGCCTTTATCCCCGCGAGGATCCCTCGCTCGGTGGCGCGCTCTCGGCGGCGGGGGTGGGGCGCTCGGCGCGGGTCGCCTGCCGCTTCCTCGCGCTCACGGCGTTCCTGCTTGTCCTGCTCGTTCTTCTGCTCGCGGCAGTCCTCCCGCTCTCCGCAGGAACCCCTCTCGGGGATGCGCTCGCCCTCCTCACCGGGGATGTTTCCCCCGCGGCTCTCCTCGCGCGCGCGGCGATGGCACTCCTGCCGGCGGTCGCGCTCATCGCCGCGCTCTCGCTCCTTCTCTTTTCGCTTGCCCGCGAGGGGACGAGCGGGGCGCTGCTGCACTTCTTCACCTCGCTCGCTCTGCTTTATCTCTCGGGCTGCTTCCTGCCGCTCTCCTCCTTCCCGCCCGCCCTGCAGCCGCTCTGCCGCCTGCTCCCGCCCGCTACTCTTCGCGCCGAAATGGCGGCGGCGCTCGCCGGGCGCCCCTCCGCCCCCGCCCTCGTACTCATTTCGGCGATGACCCTCGCCGCCCTCGCCGCGACGACCCTCGTCCAGCGCCGCCGGTAGCCCGCGCGAGCGCGGGATAGAACACCCTCGGTGGTGGGCAGGGGCGAGAGAGCGAAGTAGCCCCTCGCGCGCGCTCCCAAGATATAACAGAAAATCGGCGAGGAACTCTTGATATAACGAGAACCGCTTAATATAAAGAGAATCTCTTGATATAAAGAGAGCCGCTTGACAGAAGCCGTTCTCTTTCGGGGCTCCCCGCCGCCCCCGCCGCGACCGTCACGGGAAATCCACCCGCCGCGCGAGCCTCGCGGAAATCGGCGAGAACCGCTTGACAAAAGCCGTTCACTCTCCCGCCCGCTACTCTTCGCGCGCGCTCTCGGTAAATTCTTTATCGCAACCGCGCGTCCCTTCCCTATGAGTTTCTTCCCCTTCAAGTGGCTTTGGCTGCAGGAAAAGCGGCTGTTTCGGCGGCCGGCGTTCCTCGCGCTGCTCCTCGCGCTGCCGCTCTTCGCACTGCTCACCTCGGCGATGTCGGGCGCGGAGGAGGGCTTTTTGACGGTGGCGCTCTGCCCGGGAGACGGCGCGCTCGCAGAGCCGCTGCGGCAAACGAGCCTGCTGCGCTTCCTTTGCGCGGAGGATGAGCACACCGCTACTGCGATGGTGCGCGCGGGGGAGGCGGACGCCGCGTGGATACTGCCGCAGAATCTTTCGGGCGCGCTCACGGCGTTTTTTGAGGAGGGGGAGCCTGTCGTGCGGGTGGTGCAGCGCGAGGAGACCGTGCCGCTGCGGCTTGCGCGCGAGCGCCTTGCCGCCGCGCTCTTCACCCCGGCGGCGCGCGAGGTGTATCTCTCGACACTTCGCGACGCCCTTCCCGCCGCGCGAGCTCTGCCGGACGAGGAGCTGCTGCGCCCGATCGAGCAGGAGCGGGCGGACGATCTCTTCGCCTTCCAGACGCTCTCGGCATCAGGCGAGGCGGAGCCTGCCCGGGAAACCGGGTACCTTCTCTCTCCGGTGCGCGGGTTCCTTTCGATGCTCATCGCGCTCTCCGGGCCGCTCGCCGGCATTTTCGCCCTGCGGGACGAGCGCGGCGGCATCGCCTCTCTGCTCCCCCCGCGCGCCCGCCCGCCGTTTGCCCTCGCGAACTGCCTCTTGGTGAGCGTAAATCTCGGCGGCGCGGCGCTGCTCTCGCTTTATTTATCGGGCCTTGGGGGATTTTTCCCGCAAGAGCTCTCGGCGATGCTGCTCCTTTGCCTTTTAAGCGCGGCGAGCGGCGCGCTGCTCGCGTTTGTCCTCCCGCGCGGTAGCGCCCTCGCCGCCTCGCTGCCGCTCCTCGCGGTAGCGATGCTCGCGCTCTGCCCGATCTTCTTCCCCGCCCCGCGCGGGGGGGCCCTCGCTCTCCTTTCGCGCCTGCTGCCCCCGACCCCCTACCTCTCGCTTTTCACCGGAGGCGCTTGGACGGGGCTGCTCACCGCCGCCCTTTCCTCCCTCGCCCTCGCCCTCTCCGCCGCCGCCCTTCGCGCGCGCGCAAAATAACGCACCCCCTCGCGAAAACACTCCCGCGCCGCAGCGCGCGGGGATACCTCCACTAACCGCCCTCCCCTATCCACTAACCACTATCGCGTCATGCGCCTTACTTCGCTTTCCCTGCAAGGGTTTAAGTCTTTCCCGGAGAAGACCACGCTCCCGTTTGGCGAGGGGATGACGGTCGTGGTCGGGCCGAACGGCAGCGGCAAGTCGAACATCGCCGACGCGGTGCGCTTTGTGCTGGGGGAAGTGTCCTCGCGGACAATGCGCGCGGAGCGCATGGAGGAGGTCATTTTCGCGGGCAGCGCCCGCCGCCCGGCAATGTCGTTTGCGCGCGTCAGCCTCACCTTCGACAATACAAAAGGGGAGATTTCTCTCCCGCTCGCCTTTGAGAGCGTCAAAATAACGCGCGAGGTGACGCGCAGCGGCTCCTCCGGCTATTTCATTAACGATAAACCCGTGCGCGCGCGGGACCTGCGCGATCTCTTCCTCAACACCGGCCTTGGGAAATCCGGCTACTCGATTATCGGGCAGGGGCGGGTCGATGAGATCATTTCCGAGCGCCCGGAGAGTAGGCGCGGCATTTTCGAGGAGGCGGCGGGAGTGGCGCGTTTCCGCGCGCAAAAAGAGGAGGCGGAGCGCAAGCTCGAGCAGACCGAGGAGAACCTCTGCCGCGTGGGCGATATTCTCGCCGAGCTTGAGGGGCGGGTAGAGCCGCTCTCGCGCGAGGCGGAGAGGGCGCGCCGCTACCTCTCTCTTTGCGAGGAGAAAAAGCGCGCCGACGTATCGCTGTGGCTGTTTGAGCTGGAGGGAATCCTCGCCGAGGGGGAGGACCTTCGCGGGAGAATCGCCCTCGCCGCGCAGGCTCTCTCGATGGCGGATGACGCGCTCTCGGCTCTTGCCGCGCGCGGGGAGAACGCCCGCGCGAGCCTCGCCGCCGCGCGAGAGCGGGCCTCGTCGCTTGAGGAGCGGCAGAACGAGCGCACCGAGCGCTACCACGAGCTTGAGAGCAGCGAGCAGCTCCTAAACCGGGATCTCACGCACCTCAAAGAGGAGCGCGCGCGCCTCACCGCCGAGCTTACGGAGCGCGAGCGGGAGGAGGAGGAGGCGCGGGAGGCTCTCGCCGCACAGGAGGAAAAGGAAGCGTCCGCCGCCGCCGCGCTCGCCGCCGCGCGGGCGGAGCTCACGGAGCGCGAGTCGGCCCTCGCCGCCGCGCGAGAGGAAATATCCGCGCGCGAGCAGATCCTTGCCGCCGCGCGCGAGGCGCGCGCCGCCGCCGAGGAGCAGATACTCGCGGCAAAGCTCGCGCTCTCCTCGCTTACGGGCAGCGGGGAGGGGGAGGAGCGGCTGCGCGGGCAGCTCGCGGAGCAGGAGGAGGCGCTCAGCGCGCATCTTGCCGATCTTTCGCGTGCCATCGCCGCAAGCGAGGAGACCCTTGCCGCCTACGAGCGGCGCGCCGAGGAGACATCGGCGCGCGAGCAGACGCTTGCCGCGCGCCTACTTGAGCGCGAGGCGGGCGAAAAAACCGCGCGGGAGGAAATTTCGCGCCTGGAAAGGGAAAAGCTCTCCCGCGCCGCGCGCGCCGACGCTCTGCGGCGCATGGAGGAGCATTTCGAGGGGGCCTCCGGCGCAGTGCGCTTTGTTTTAGAGAGGGCAAAGCGCGGGGCCCTTCCCGGCGTGCGCGGGACCGTCTCGCAGCTGCTCACCGTTGCGCCCGCGCACGCGCTCGCCATCGAAAAGGCCCTCGGGGGCAGTTTGCAGAATATTGTCGTAGAGGACGAGGAGGCGGCGAAGGCGGCGATACGCCTCCTTGCCCGCGAGCGCGCGGGGAGAGCGACCTTTTACCCGCTCACCGCCCTTCACCCCGAGCCGCTGCGCGCCGATCGCGCGCGCCTCTCGTCTTGCCGCGGATTTATCGGCGTGGCGAGCGAGCTTATTTCCTTCGATGAGCGCGACCGGCCCGCTGTGGAGTTCCTCCTCGCTCGCACGGTCCTCTGCGAAACTTTAGATGACGCGAGCGCCCTCGCGCGCGCCTTCGATCACCGCTTCCGGGTGGTGAGCCTGGACGGGCAGGTGATCGGCGCGGGAGGCAGCTACACCGGCGGCTACGCCGGGCGGGAGAGCGGCGCCCTTACCCGCCGCGCGACGATCTCGACACTTGAGAGCGAGATAGCCGAGCTTGACCGCTCGATTGCCGCGCAAAAGGCGGCTCTTTCCAAGCAGGAGCGCGAGGCCGAGAAGATAAAAAGCGACTTATCGAGCCTTCGCGCCGAGCGGGAGATGCTCGCCTCGCTTCGCGCGGCGCAGAGCGCCGCTCAGGCGGCAAAAGAGGAGGAGGCCACCCGCGCGCGCGAGGAAAAGCAGCGCCTCTCGCAGCGGCTCGAGAACCTCTCTCGCGAGGGCGAGCAGAGAGCGCGCGGGGCGCGCGAGGCGGAAGAGCGGCTCGCGCGGCAGCTTGCCGAGCAGGAGGAGAGGACGCTCGAGATTGCGCGGGAAGAGGAGCAGTGCGCCGCGCTTCGCGCGGCGCTTGACGCGCGCGTTTCGGAAAAGAACGCGCGCCTCATTCGCGTGACGCTCGCCGAGCGGGACGCGGCGCAGGAGCAGAGCGGGAGCGAGGAGGCGCGGGAGGCTCTCGCCGCCTCGCGGGAGGCGCTCGCGCGCGCGCGGGAGGGGATTTTGCGCGAGGGGCGGCGCGAGGGGGAGGTGCGCGAGGGCCTTGCGCAAGCCTCGCGCGAGCGGGAGGGGCTCTCGCGGGAGCTTGAGGCGGGGAAGGAGCAAACCCTTGATGTGAGGGAGAGCGCCGCGCGTGCCGAGCGGGAGCTGGATAGGCTTCGCGAGGAGGAGGGGGAGAAGCGGCGCGAGCGCGAGCGCCTTTTTGAGGATCATACGCGCCTTGCCTCCCGCGAGGCGCAGGTCGCGGCCTTGCGCGAGAAGTACCTCGGCAAACTTATGGAGGAGTATGAGCTCACCTACGAGGCGGCGCGCGCGCTCGGCTATCCGCCGCTCACCGAGGAGACAAAAGCGGCGGCCGCCGCGGACGGGAGCCGCGCGCGCGCGGCCATTCGCGCGCTCGGCGCGGTCAACGTCGGGGCGATAGACGAATATGAGGAAGTAAAGGCGCGCTACGACTTTCTGAAAGCCCAGGTGCAGGACCTCACCACCTCGCGTGAGGGGCTGCGGGGCGTGCTCGCTTCCCTCACCGAGGAGATGGAGACCCGCTTTGTCGTCACCTTTAACCGCGTGCGAACGGCGTTTTCGCAGGTCTTCGCCGATCTTTTCGGCGGGGGAGAGGCGAACCTCGCGCTCACCGACCCCGCCCGCCCCCTAGAGAGCGGCATTGAAATCACGGCGGCGCCGCCCGGCAAGGTCGTGAAGAGCCTCGCGCTTCTTTCCGGCGGGGAGCAGGCGTTCGTCGCCATCGCGCTCTTCTTCGCCATTCTGCGCGTCACCCCCGCGCCCTTTTGCCTGCTCGACGAGATTGAGTCGGCGCTCGACGAGGTCAATGTCGACCGCTTCGCCTCCTACGCCCGCCGCTACTCGGACAAGACGCAGTTCATTGTCATTTCGCACCGGCGCGGCACCATGGAGGCGGCGGATACGCTCTACGGCGTCACGATGCAGGAGCGCGGCATCTCGCGCCTTCTGACGCTCAACGTCGCCGAGGCGGAGGAGAAGCTCGGGCAGAAATTCCACTAATGAGAAAGGATGTTTCGCGTGAAACTTTTTGAAAAGCTGAAGGCGGGCCTTGCCAAGACGAAAAACGCGGTCTTCGGGCAGGTGGGGCAAATGCTCAAAAATATGCGCCGCGTCGATGAGGACCTCCTAGAGGAGCTAGAGGAGCTGCTGATTATGGCGGACGTCGGCGCCGCCGCCTCCGAGAAAATTATTTCCTCCCTGCGAGACCGGCTCAAAGAGCGCAAGGTATCCGGGGGAGAGGAGGCGGTCGAGGTTCTCAAAGAGATTCTCACCGAAGCTCTCGGCGAGGATGAGCCGCTGCGCCTTGAAACGAAACCCGCGGTCATTCTCGTTATCGGGGTAAACGGTGTCGGCAAGACGACCTCGATAGCCAAGCTCGCGCGAGCTTTGAGGGAGGAGGGCAAAAGCGTCCTTCTCGCCGCCGGGGATACCTTCCGCGCCGGCGCGATAGAGCAGCTCTCGGTCTGGGCGGAGCGCGTCGGCGTGCCGCTCGTGCGGCAGGAGGAGGGCGCGGACCCCGCCGCCGTCGTTTTCGATGCCTGCAGCGCGGCAAAGGCGCGCGGCGCGGATGTTCTCATCGTCGATACGGCGGGACGGCTTCACAATAAGAAAAACCTAATGGAGGAGCTCTCGAAAATAAACCGCGTTATCGGGCGGGAGCTGCCGGACGCCTCGCGCGAGACCCTCCTCGTTATCGACGCGACGACCGGGGGCAACGCGGTCTCGCAGGCAAAGGAGTTCAAGAATACGGCGGACATCACCGGGATTGTCCTCACCAAGCTTGACGGCAGCGCGAAGGGCGGGGTGGTCTTCTCGGTGCGGGAGGAGCTGGATATTCCGGTTAAGTTCATCGGGGTGGGAGAGCAGCCGGAGGACCTGCAGCCCTTTGTCGCGCGCGATTTCGTCAATGCCCTGCTCGATACGGAGGATCTTTCGTGACGCTCGTTCTCGCCTCGCATAACGCCCACAAAATCGCCGAGATTCGCGCCATTCTCGCGCAAAGCCTCGGGGGAGCGATCACTCTCCTCTCGCTCGATGACATCGGGCGGCCGGGCGATATTGCCGAGACCGGGCAAACCTTCGAGGAGAACGCCGCCCTCAAAGCGGAGGCGGGCCTGCTCCCGCCCTATGGGGCCGTGGCGGACGACTCGGGCCTTGCGGTCGACGCGCTCGGCGGCGCGCCGGGGGTGCGCTCGGCGCGCTACGCGGGAGAGCCTTGCAGCGACGCCGCCAACAACCGCAAGCTCCTCGCCGCGCTTGCGGGCCTGCCGCGGGAGCGGCGCGGCGCGGCGTTTATTTCGGTCATCGTCTGTATTCTCCCTAGCGGCGAGCGGCTCACCGCGCGGGGCGAATGCCGTGGGGAGATTCTCAGCGTGCCTCGCGGGCAGAGCGGCTTCGGCTACGACCCGCTCTTTTACTACCCCCCGCTGCAAAAGACCTTCGCGCAGCTCACCCCCGCCGAGAAAAACGCGGTCAGCCACCGATCCCGCGCTCTTTCCGACCTCGTGCGGCAGCTGAAAGACCGGGTGTAACCCCCCGAACCCGC
>CAZYCC010000008.1:35864-40561 GCA_964645985.1 uncultured Lachnospiraceae bacterium
TTTTTCGCTATGGCTGTTTTTCCTCTCACCTCCAAGCAGCGCGCTTTTTTGCGCGGCGAGGCGAGCGCGCTCGAGCCGGTTCTCACGGTCGGCAAGGCCGGGGTCACCCCGGCGACGCTCGCGGCGCTCAATACCGCCCTGCGAGGGCGCGAGCTTGTCAAGTGCGCCGTCCTCGAGAGCTGCCCCCTCTCGCCGCGCGAGGCGGCGGACATCCTCGCCGAGCGCGCCGACTGCGCGCCGGTTACGGTAATCGGGCGGCGCTTCGTCCTCTACCGCCCGAACCCCGACAAGACCCTGCCCCGCTATGATCTTACGCGCCTGCGCCTTGTATCGCCCCCCAAAGCCGCGCCCGCCGCGCCGCGCGCCGCCTCTGCCGCGAAAAAGCGGGTGAAACCGGGGTATAAGCGCGAGCGCGCGCGGCAAAAAGAGGAGGCCGAGCGCCGCCGCGTGCGCGAGGAGAAGGCGGAGTACTTTCGCGAGCGCGCCCGCGCCGAGCGCGCCGCCGCCGCGCGCGGCGAGCCGCCTCCGCCCCCGCCCCCGCCGCCGAAGGCGGCAAAGCCGTCCTCCGGGAAACCGGGCGGCAGCGTCGGAGCGAAGGGCGCGCGCTCCGCGGGGAAAAAGACCCCGCCCCCCGCGAGCACATCGAAGGGCGGCAGCGCGCCGAAGCGCGCGGGTACATCAAAGAGCGGAAGCGGCGCACAGCGCGCGCGCGGGAGCGCTCGGGGGACGGCGCGCCGCGTCAGCTACACCATCGTGAAAAAAGGGGAGAAGTAACCCCCCGCGGGGAGCAGCCCCGATTTTCGCGGCAGCCGCGATGTTTCTCACGAAAAAGATGTTTCCCGTGAAACATCGGCAAAATCTACTCGGAAATGACACGTTTCGGCATTTACGGCGGCAGCTTCGACCCGCCGCACCGCGGGCACCTGCGCGCCGCGCTCGCCTTCTTCGATGAGCTCTCGCTCGATGAGCTGGTGATTCTGCCGGCGGGAACCCCGCCCCACAAGGAGCCGCCCACCCCCTTCACCCCGGCGCTGCGCCTTGAGCTCGCGCGCGCCGCCTTCTCGCCGGAGAATGTCGGCGGGCGGGCGATTTTCATCTCGGATGAGGAGATAGCGCGCGGCGGGGTGAGCTACACCGCCGACAGCCTCTCCGCGCTCTCGCGGCAGGGGCGGCGGCTCTTTCTCCTCTGCGGCAGCGATATGTTCTGCACGCTCGGCAGCTGGCGCGACCCCGCGCGCATTTTTTCGCTCTGCACCCCGGTCGCCGCGCTGCGCGGCGAGGAAAGCGAGGGCGAGCGCGTCGCGCGCGCGCGGGAGCGCTACCGCGAGCGGTACGGCGCCGACTGCCCCGTGCTCTCCGCCCCGCCCCTTGCCCTCTCCTCCACCGCTATTCGCGAGGCGACGCGGCGCGGGGAGGAGATAGCGGGGGCGGTCCCCCCTGGGGTGGGCGAGATTCTGCGCGAGAAGGGGCTATACGGGGAGGAGAGCGTCCTCGCCGCGCTGCGCGGGGTGGTGCGGGAGCGCGAGCGCCCATCGCGCGCCGCGCACTCTTTTTCGGTGGAGGAGGAGTGCGCGCGCCTCGCGGCGGCGTTCGCTCTCGGGGAGCGCGAGAGCTTTTTCCTTCGCGCCGCCGCTATTCTGCACGACCTCACGCACGGGCTGCCGCTCGATGAGCAGGCGGGCATTCTGCGGCAGGGGGGTATACCCGAGGAGGAAATCGCCTCTCTTCTTCGCCACCCGCGCACGGTCCACCAAACCACGGCGGCCATTCTCCTCCCGAAAGATCCGGCGACCGCCTATGTCGCCGCCCCCGAGGTGACGCGCGCCGTTTCTTATCACACAACCGGCGGCGAGGAGATGTCGCGCCTCGATAAACTTTTGTGCCTCGCCGACTATATCGAGCCGAACCGCCCCTACGCGCGCTGCCGCGCCCTGCGGCGCGACTTCTGGGAGGATCTTTCGCGCTCCCCCGACAAGGACGCCGCGCTCGACCGGGCCCTGCTGCGCTATTTCGATGAGACCATCGCCTATATCCGCGAGAATCCGCGCGATGAGGGCGCTCTCGACCCGCGCACGCTCTCCTCGCGCGCCGCCCTCGCCCGCGAAATGCGCGCGCGCGGGAATAACTGACCCGCGCCGCGCTTCGCTCGGCGGGGAAGCTCCCTCCCCGCGCCGCGCCCCGGAGAAGGTCGCTCCGCGCGAAATACTGCCGCGCGGGAGGGGATACGCGCGCGAGGCAGCCGCGCGGGAGACCCTCGCGGGAGAATCTTTCGGGGAGGCGGGCGACTCCGCGCGACCCCCGGCGAGGGCGGGCGACCCCCCGCGCAAGAAAATTTCGCGCCGCCTCTTGCATTCGCGCGCGCGATGTGGTATACTGACCCTGCTCGGAGAAGTACTCAAGTGGCCGAAGAGGCCCCCCTGCTAAGGGGGTAGGGCGGGATAACCGTCGCGAGAGTTCGAATCTCTCCTTCTCCGCCAAGCGCAGCCCCCGCTGCGCTTTTTTGTTTCACGAGAAACACCCCCCCGCCGCACCGCACCGTGTCCCCGTCCCCTCGTGGGGGAGAGCGCGTCCCCGCGCGCGCCGCGTGACCCTCGCCCATGCCGCGCCGAGTGCCCCCGCCCCTTCGTGGGGGATAGCGAAAATTCCCCGCGGAGCGGGGAATTCTCGTTGTGGCGGCGTAGCCTCGTACGCCTCGTACGCTTTGCGCTCAGGTCCCGTAGACTTGCTTTATCTTCCCCGGGGTGCCGGGGATTTGCGATCGCAGTTCGTCCTCGCGGGCGAGAGCCGCCTGCCGCAGGTCCTGCGCGCCCTGGCGGTCGAGCGGGAGCAGGAGCAGCGCGGCGAGCCACAGCGCGGCGATCGGGGCGAGCGCCGTGGGGAGCGGGAAGGGGTCGGCGAGAGAGGTGATCTCCGCCGGCACCTCGGGCGGCCCCGAGAGGCCGAGGCCCGCGGCGTAGGATGAGGCGAGCGGCGTGAGGGCGATCACCACCCCGGAGAGCAGAGGGAGAATTTCCCTCTCCTGCGGAATGTGCGCCTCGCTTCCCTCCTCGGTTCGGCTCTGCCCGGTGGTGACGCCCCCGGAGCTGCCGAGCAGAACGTCCTCCGGGCGGTCGACCGTCTCCTCGCGCGTCGTCGTTTTCTTAAGAAGAGCCGCGCGCGATTGCAGGAGGTACTCCCCCGCCATTTGATAGACGGTTTCGCAGGTCAAGGTTTACACCTCCATGCCCTCGGGGCGAAGGTCAAGCAGCACCAGCTCCTGCGGGAGGACGACCTTCGCGCCATAGAGGTGCAGCCCCTTGACGGCGTCGGCAAAGCGCCGCTCCGGGCGGTAGGCCTCCACCTCGCTGAGCTGCTCGGCGTAGGCGATGGCGCGGCGGGTGCGCGCGAAGCACTTGAAGTAGTTCTCCCCGTCCTTTGCGATGCTGTTTGAGACATAGACGCGAAAGCCGAGGAAGCTGCCGAGGTAGCCGCCCTCCAGGGCCTCCTCGTTGTCGCTCGATGTGAGGATCATCGCCTTGAGCAGAATGGTCGCCACCTCGGGCGAGACCTCGAGGACAATCTCGCGAGACCCCACCCCGCTCTTGAGCAGCGTCCCGCGCGCCTGCAGCAGCAGGTCGATGATGTTCTCGGCGTTCACGCCGTCCCGCTTAACGGTGTTTTCCTCGCTCGCCTCGGTGTGCAGGCTGAAGACATAGCTGTCCGCCTCGGCGGCAAGGGCGGCGGCGGCCTCGCGCATCGCCGCGGTCATGAGGGTTGGGACCGCCTGCGCGCGGTCGACGTCGTCGAGCTGAAAGTTGAAGCCCTTCGCGCGGTCGACAACAAGCGTCGTTTTGGTCCCGTCAATGCCGTCGAGCGCGGTCATATCGCTGTTCTTCGTGTAGTCGAAAACCGACACCTTGCCGACCGTGAGGATGTTCACGCGGTCGCCGCAGCGGCGGATCTCCCCCTCGAAGGCGCGGTTGCAGTTGCGCACCGCGATGTACTCTTTCTCCAGCTCCTGCAGGAGCGTCTCGCTCCAGACCGTCGGAATGAAGTTTTCGGTTGCCATGGTTTTGTGTCTCCTTTCTTTGGTTTGACATTTTTGCGGATGGTTTTTCTATATTCACTCGCGCGCGGCGAGTTATTTTTTCCCCTTCCCCCGCCCAAGCGAGGAGAGGATGTCGCGGTAGTGCGTATGGACCTCGCGCGGGGTCATCGCGGCGATCTCCTCGCGCGTGAAGCCCCCGCCGCCTACCGCCTCGGGCCGCCCCGGGGGGAAGGCGCGCCCCTCGTTTCGCGCGCGCTCCTCCTTTGCGAGGGCCTCGGCGCGCTCCTCGCGGCAGCGGACAATCGCCACCGCCGCCACGGGCGGCAGACCTTCCTCGAGCAGCTCCCGCACCGCCGGTGGTGCGCTCTCGCGGGAAAAGCTCCCCTCAAGCTCCGGGAAGAGCGCATACAGCTCCCTCTCCTCCCGCCGCTCGCGCTCCTCGCGCCGCAGGCTCTCAAGCGAGGCGGCAAGGCGCGCCGCCTCCTCGCAAAGGTCAACTGTCGAGGGCGAGAGCGCTGCGGTATTTGCCGCGTGGGCGCTCTCCTCCTCCTCGGGGGAGGGGGTGTCGCCCTCCGCCTCATCGGGGGCGGGATCGCCGCCATGCGCGGGGGGCTCGGGCGAGCTCTGCCCCGGCGCGGGAGCGCTGCCCTCGGGCAGAATCTCCGCCGCT
>CAZYCC010000009.1:0-13200 GCA_964645985.1 uncultured Lachnospiraceae bacterium
TTAGGGAAAAACGATAGCCACCGCACCCCGCCGGCGGGGCAGGGAAGTGTTCACGGAAAAGTTACAATCCTCGCACCGCTCACCGCGCAAGGTTTCCTTTGCGAACGCGAGCCCCGCTTGCGTTCTATCGGCGCGGTTATATCCGCACCTGAAAGCGCTCGCCACACTTGGGGCAACGGACGGTGTGCACGCCCGGCTGCTTCGGCAAGCGGAGCGTCGCGCCGCAGCTCTTGACAGGGCACTTGCGGTAGACGTGCGTCTTGCGGTCGCGCCACTTGTTCTTTTGCAGGCGAAAGAAGCCCTTGACCTTATCCCACGCGCGCAGGAATGCCTCGTTTTCGCGGCGGCGCGCGGCGATGTTCGTTGAGAAGACGCGGTAGACCGCGAGACCCGCCGTCGTTATCTCAAGCAGCCCCGCGACAAGGCGGAAGATCCACGCCCACCGAAATCGCAGGAGGAAGAGCGAGATGACCGAGTTGAGGGCGACTAGCGCGACGCTCGCGACAAGCAGCGCCATCGAGAGGCGGTCGGGGCCGTTCCTGCCGCGCATAAAGCGGGTGATTCTGTCGCGAAAACGCATAAACTTTCCTTTTCCGTATTGTCGAAAGCGCACACCGGGGCGGGGTGCCGCACCGCAGTTCTCGCAACCGCGCGCGCCCTCGCGCCCTCGCCTCGCTGCCCCGATCGATCTCGCGCTCGCCCGAGAGATCGCCCCGGCCCCCTATCTTCCTTACGGGTACCGGGGATCCCTCGCCCGGGGCCGCGCGAAGGGGATGCCTGGCCTACGGTAAGCGATCCCCCGTGCGCGTTAGTCGGTGCGCAGAGCGATGACCGGGTCTTTCTTTGACGCGACCGATGCCGGGATAAGCCCGGAGATCAGCGTCAGCACCATACTGATGCCGACGAGAATAACGGCGGCCGCCCACGGCAGCACGGCAATGCTGTCGATGCCGGTGAGGTGGTGCAAAATCGCGTTGATGGGGATGCAGAGAAGCAGTGTCGCCAAAATGCCGAGCACCCCCGATGTGAAGCCGATGATCAGCGTCTCGGCGTTGAAGACCGTGCGGATGTTGCCCTTGGACGCGCCGATCGAGCGCAGAATGCCGATCTCCTTTGTGCGCTCAAGCACCGAGATGTAAGTGATGATCCCGATCATAATCGAGGAGACAACGAGCGAGATCGAGACGAAGGCGATGAGGCCGTAGGAGACGAAGTCGACGATTTGCGTCACCGAGGACATCAGCAGCGCGACATAGTCGGTGTAGCTGATCTGCTCCTCCTCCGGCGCGCTCTCGTTATAGCGCTCAATAGCTTGCGAAATCGCGTCCTTGTCCTCGAAGCTTGCCGCGTAAATGCTGATGGAGGACGGCTCATCGAGGTTGGCGACGCCGAGTTTCTTGTAGTTATCCTGCAAGGTGCTGTCCGAAACGACGTTCGGCATAAAGTCGTCATAATAGCGCGCGAGCGTCGCTTCGTCGCACCCGGAGAGATATTCCTCCCACGCGGCGGCTATTTTGCGGTTTGCCCCCTCGGCAAAGGAGAGGGGGATCTCCCCCGCTCCCGCCATCCCTCCGAGCGCCGCGTTTCCTTCGGTCGGCGCCCCCGTGGGGATGTCGTCGCTCGCGCCGCTTGGAGGAAGCGCGCCGTTTGCGGCGTAGTCGGTAATCGTCCCGTCCGCGGGAAGCTCGCCCGCGGGCATATCCCCTGTACCGGCACTGCCGGTATTGTCATTGCTCGTGCTCTCGTCGGGGAAAATCTCGCCGCCGTCGACGCTGCCGCCGGGGTCGGTTGCGCCGTCATATGCGGGCAGATCGCCCGAGGTCGACACCGGAGTGTCGCCGGGGTCAAACCCCGGAGCTTCGCCGGGAATCCCACTGTCAATATCGCCGGGATACCCGCTCGCGTCGCCGCCGGGCAGCCCGTCCGTGGTGCTACCCGCGATAGCACCCCCCGCGCCGCTCGTACCGGTGTCTTCGGGAGTCACGGTCACCGCATCATCCGGGGCATCGGCGGGATGGGAGGCGGTGCTGTCGCTTGCCGGGTTTGCCGCCTCGGGCGCGCCGGTGTCAGCGCCGCCGCCTGACCCCGGGAGAATGACGTCCTGCGCGTCCGGCAGGCCCTGCGCGGAGCTTCGCCACGCGGCGGCATAGCTTGCGTACTGCGAGGATGCCGTCTCGTTTGCGAGCGCGGTTACCTTCGCGTCAAGCTCCTCGTCCGAGAGGGCGGCGACATATCCCGCAACAACCGCGGTGTCCATCCCGGTGCGCTCGGTCCAGGCTGCGGTGAGATAGGCGACCTTCTGCTCGCGCGTGCGCAGCCCCGCGAGGATCGGCGCGGTCAGCTGCGCGAGTTCTTCCTCGTTCGGTGTCGAGGCGATGGCGAAGAGAGCGCTGCTTGCTTGGTTGGAGTACTGCGCGAGCAGCATCTGCCGCAGTCCGTCGCGAATCGCGGTGTCCAGCTCCTCATCCGAGTATCCGGCGAGGAATTCGCGAATGGTCTGCTCGCTGTAGTCGGTCGCCGCGGTGTATTGCTCGACGATGTAATCCTCGCGCGTCGCGCGGTCGGGGTAGGCGCTGAGGTACTCGTCCATTTTTGCCTCGATCTCCTCCTCGGGGGGGTTCGAGAGAATCTGCAGGTAAAGATCCGCCTTGCCGGCGTCATCGAGGCTTGCCGCGTACTCGCGGAAGCGCGCGACCTTCTCGGAGTCGCTCGGCTGATCCTCCTCGGGAATGTAGAAGGGCAGACCCGTGAAAACGTCGTAGTTTTCGCTATCGGGGTCGGTCTGTTTTTGAACGATGGCGCTCGCCGCTGTCTGCTCGATGGCATATTCGGTTAGCGCGGTCGTGTAGCCGATCGAGCCGCGCAGGATGGGCGAGGTCGTGTCCTCCTTCGGGCGGACGATGCCCGAGATGCGAAGTTCTGGCGCGTTCGAGAGGATCATGTCCATCATGACCTCGTCCTCCGAAACGTCCTCGTAGACGCCGTCGCCGTCCTCGTCGCGGTAAAGATCGCTTGGCAGGATGAGCTTGAGGCGGATGTTTCGAATGTCCTCGTAGCTCCAGCTCTTGTCTTTGATGTCGATCGGATTGCCATGCACCGCCGCCATCGCAACATCTGTCATCTCCTCGGTGCCGACAAGCCCGAGCGAATATTGCGTTACATCGGTAATTTCGTTGTTCTCATCGAGAACGAGCAGCAGCTCGCTCTTGTCGCTCGGCCACGCGCCGTCGACAAGGTCATATTGTTCGCGGATCATCTCGCTGACAAGCGCGCCGTCCCCCGTCTCCCCGGTCTTTCCCGGCAGCAGCTCCTCGAAAACGGTGAACCCGGAAAAATTGGAAACAAGGCCGGTGAAGGCGCTGTCCGCACCCGAGATGTTGGAGAGCAGCTTTTCCACCTCCGCGTCTGAATATTTCCCGGTGTCAAGGTCCCTTGCGTAGAACTTCATCTCGACATCATAAGAATACTGCACGGTTTTCAGATATTGCTGCACATCCTCGTCGGTTTCGAGCCAGCGCTTAAAGGCGGCGAGGTCGTTGGTCTTCTTTTCGGCGTTGATCATGCTGTTGATCATCTCGTACATGACCGAGCTCGAGTAGACCGCGTCCTTGCCGTGCTCCTTGCCGTCGTCTTTTGTCCCGGTCATACTGCCGAGCAGAGACGAGGCGTCGGTCTCCTCGGCGAGCAGCCGGATGGGGTAGGAGGCGAGCGTCTCCTCCTGAATCGACTCGATGTAGCTGTTTATCCCGTTTGAAAGTGAGAGAATGAGCGCGATGCCGATGATGCCGATGCTCCCCGCGAAGGAGGTGAGGAAGGTGCGCCCTTTCTTTGTCATCAGGTTGTTGAGCGACAGACTGAGCGCCGTCCAAAAGGACATTGAGACTTTCTTTTTCCGAGGCGCCTTCTTCTTGGGCGCAGTCTCTTTGCCGGTCTTGCCCGCGCCGGTTTTCTCCCGCGAGAGGGATGCCGCCGGCTCCTCTCCCGCCGGCTCGTAGGGGTTGGTGTCGCTGACGATCTTCCCGTCAAACAGACCCACGGTGCGCGTCGCGTAGCGCTCGGCGAGATCCGGGTTGTGCGTCACCATAATGACAAGGCGATCGCCGGAGATTTCCTTCAAAATCTCCATAATCTGCACGCTCGTCTCCGAATCGAGCGCGCCGGTCGGCTCGTCGGCGAGGAGAATCTCCGGGTCGTTGACGATGGCGCGCGCGATGGCAACCCGCTGCATCTGCCCGCCCGAGAGCTGACTCGGCTTCTTCTTTAGCTGATCCCCGAGCCCAACTCGCTCGAGCGCCGCCTTCGCGCGCGCGCGCCGCTCCGCCTTCGGCACGCCCGAGAGGGTCAGCGCGAGCTCGACGTTAGACAGGACGCTCTGGTGCGGGATGAGGTTATAACTTTGAAAGACGAAGCCGACGCTGTGATTGCGGTAGGCATCCCAGTCGGCGTCGCGAAATTCTTTGGTCGATCGCCCGGCGATGAAGAGATCCCCCTCGGTGTAGCGGTCAAGCCCGCCGATGATATTGAGCAGGGTGGTCTTGCCGCAGCCGGAGGGCCCGAGAATGGCGACGAACTCATTGCGCCGGAAGCGCACCGAGATCCCGCGCAGCGCGTGCACGACATCGTCCCCGACCTTGTAATCCTTGGTGATGTTCTTCAGTCTCAGCATAAATCCACTCCCTTCACCCGTCAAAATCGAAAGTAGAACCCAAAAGAGAGCGCGCCCCTTGCGCGAGCCGTTCGATTTGTCTTCTCTTCAGTATACTACCGAATTGTGAATGAAAATTGAATATCCCCCTCGAAAACTCCGCTCTCGCCGCCGATTTTTCAATAAATTTACAAATCGCGCGGCGCTCCATTCGGGAGCGCGGCGCGCAGCCGGTCGATATGTCCCGCCCGCCGCGCCGCCGCTCCCCGCCGGTGGGCGAGCCCCGCGCCGCCGCGCGATTCCCTCATGGGAACCTTCATTTCCCCGGCGGGGCTTGACGCGCGGGCGCGGGTGTGGTATACTCATGCAGAATATTTTATTCCCACATGGTGACACGATGAAATTTTATCTTTGCGAGAAGTGCGGCAACCTCGTTTGCGCGGTGCAGGAGAGCGGCGTGCCGCTCATCTGCTGCGGGCAAAAGATGGTAGAGCTTGTCCCCGGAACAAGCGACGGCGCCGCCGAGAAGCATATCCCGGTCGTGACGGTGCAGGGGTGCACGGTCACCGTGACGGTCGGCAGCGTTGCCCACCCGATGACCCCGGAGCACGCGATCACTTGGATAGCCTTAGAGACCGCGCGCGGCGCGCAGCGCAAGGCCCTGCCCCCGAGTGGTGCCCCGACGGCGACCTTCGCCCTCACGCAGGATGACCGCCCGATCGCCGCCTACGCCTACTGCAACCTCCACGGCCTGTGGAAGGCGGAGATCCCCTCTGCGTAAACGCACTTTGGCGGCTCGCCGGCAACATCGGCGCACCGCCTCACCCCGGTTTTCCTAACGGGTTCGATGATGGAAGAACTTATCCCTCAGTTTTTCGGGCGCGAGGTCGCCGTCTATACAACCGGCGATTCCGGCACCGTGGTCTACGGTATCCCGCGCGAGGTTTCGCACGGCGCGCTCCTCCTCGAGGAGCCCGGAGCACGCGATCACTTGGATAGCCTTAGAGACCGCGCGCGGCGCGCAGCGCAAGGCCCTGCCCCCGAGTGGTGCCCCGACGGCGACCTTCGCCCTCACGCAGGATGACCGCCCGATCGCCGCCTACGCCTACTGCAACCTCCACGGCCTGTGGAAGGCGGAGATCCCCTCTGCGTAAACGCACTTTGGCGGCTCGCCGGCAACATCGGCGCACCGCCTCACCCCGGTTTTCCTAACGGGTTCGATGATGGAAGAACTTATCCCTCAGTTTTTCGGGCGCGAGGTCGCCGTCTATACAACCGGCGATTCCGGCACCGTGGTCTACGGTATCCCGCGCGAGGTTTCGCACGGCGCGCTCCTCCTCGAGGAGCCCGGCGGCAGGTTTTGCCTCGTCAACCTCGCGAAGGTCGTTCGCGTGGAGGATGTCAAGCGCGCAAAGTAGCGCCCCCGCCCCTCCCGCTCCGCTCCGCTCCCGCACCCTCTCGGCGAGCTTGCGCGTGGTTTTCCCGCCGTGCGCCGCTCCCGCGCCCTTTTGACGATGGGCGCCCCCGCGGTGACGGTTTTCGCACACCCTCTCTTTTCAAGGAGTTTCCCCTATGGCTAAACCAAGCGGCAAGGCGGTCGCCGAAATCACCGCGATGGACGAGGATTTCACCCGCTGGTATACCGACGTCGTCACCAAGGCGGAGCTCGCGGGCTACGCGGGCGCCGGGCTCAAGGGCTGTATGATTATCCGCCCGTACGGCTACGCCATCTGGGAGGCGATGCAGCGCGATCTCGACGCCCGCTTCAAGGCGCTCGGGCACGAGAATGTCTATATGCCGCTCTTCATCCCCGAGAGCCTTTTGCAGAAGGAAAAGGATCATGTGGAGGGCTTCGCGCCCGAGTGCGCGTGGGTGACAGTCGGCGGGGACGCTCCTTTGCAGGAGCGGCTCTGCGTGCGCCCGACGAGCGAGACGCTCTTCTGCCTGCACTTCAAGGACATCATCCACTCCTACCGAGACCTGCCGAAGCTCTACAATCAGTGGGTCAATGTCGTGCGCTGGGAGAAGACAACCCGCCCCTTCCTGCGCACGAGTGAGTTCCTCTGGCAGGAGGGGCACACGATGCACGAGACCGAGGAGGAGGCGCGCGAGGAGACCCTGCGAATGCTGCGCGTCTACGAGAGTTTTTACCGTGAGACACTCGCCATCCCCGCCGTGACCGGCCGCAAGACCGAAAAGGAAAAGTTCGCGGGCGCCGTTGAGACCTACACCATCGAGCCGATGATGCATAACGGCGTCGCCCTGCAGGGCGGCACCTCGCACTACTTCGGAGACGGCTTCGCGCGCGCCTTCGACATCACCTACACCGCCCGCGACAACACCCTGCGCTATCCGCACCAGACCTCTTGGGGCGTTTCCACGCGGATGATTGGCGCGGTGATCATGACGCACGGAGACGACAGCGGGCTCATTTTGCCGCCCGGCGTTGCGCCCATTCAGGTCGCCCTTATCCCGGTGGCGATGCACAAGGAGGGGGTTCTCGAGGCAGCGGTCGCCCTGCGCGACCGCCTCGCGGGGGCAGGCATTCGCTGCAAGGTCGACGAGAGCGACAACTCCGCCGGCTGGAAGTTTGCCGAGTACGAAATGAAGGGCGTTCCGCTGCGGCTCGAACTCGGCCCGCGTGACATCGAGGCGGGCAGCTGTGTCCTCGTCTCCCGCGTGACCGGCGAAAAGAAAGTGGTCCCGCTCGGCGGCATCGAGCGCGAGGTGCAGGCCTCGCTCGCCGCCGTTCACGACGAGCTGCTCTCCCGCGCCGAGCGCAACCTCACCGCGCGCACGCATGACGCGACGACGATGGACGAGCTGCTCACCCTCTCGCAGGAGTCGCCCGGTTTTATCCGCGCAATGTGGTGCGGCGACCCCGCCTGCGAGGACGAAATTAAGGATCGCACCGGCGGCGTCAAGTCGCGCTGCATCCCCTTTCACGAGGACAAAATCGCAGACCGTTGCGTCTGCTGCGGCCGCCCCGCGAAGCACATGGTCGTTTGGGGCAAGCAGTACTGAGGCGCTCCCGCGCCCCCTTGCCCTGCGCGCCGCGCTCGCTCGAACTTCCCCTATTCGCTCTTCGATTTTGGCTTTTCCGCGGGATGGCAGCCGCGCCCCCGCGTTTTCCGATACTATACCCCCACCCACAAGGAGCTTCCCATGTCTACCCCCGCGAAATTTTTCCTGCCGGAGGGCTACCGACCCTCGCTTGACTTTACCGCGACGCAGGACGCCATTAAGATGGCGAAGGACGTTTTCGAGGCGAACCTCGCCGCCGCGCTCAATCTGCGCCGCGTTACGGCGCCGGTCATCGTCACCAAAGAGAGCGGTATCAACGACGACCTCAACGGCGTCGAGCGCAAGGTCGACTTCACGATGAAGGAGATTGGCGGCACCGCCGAGGTGGTGCAGTCTCTTGCCAAGTGGAAGAGAATGGCGCTTTATCGCTACGGCTTTGCGCCGGACACGGGTCTATATACCGATATGAACGCGATTCGCCGCGACGATGAGGCGGACAACCTCCACTCGATCTTCGTCGATCAGTGGGACTGGGAGCGCGTCATCACCCCCGCGGAGCGCAATGTCGATTTCCTCAAGGAGATCGTGCGCACTATCGTCTTCGCCGTCGTCGGGACGAAGAACACGCTAAATATGCGCTTCCCCGCGCTCAAGAGCAAGCTCTCGGGCGATGTTTCCTTTATCACCACCACAGAACTTGAGGAAACCTACCCGGATCTATCCCCGAAGGAGCGTGAAAACGCCTATGTGCGCGAACACAAGACGGCGTTCGTTATGCAAATCGGCGGCGCGCTGCGCGACGGCAAGCCGCACGACGGCCGCGCCCCCGACTACGACGACTGGGACCTCAACGGCGACATCCTCTTCTGGGACGACACGCTCGGCAGCGCGCTTGAGGTCTCCTCGATGGGTATCCGCGTCGACGCCGCCTCGCTCGACCGCCAGCTCACCATTTGCGGCGCCGACGATCGGCGCAAATTCGAGTATCACCGCCTCATTCTTGACGGGACGATGCCGCTGACCATCGGCGGCGGGATCGGGCAGTCGCGCCTCTGCATGCTCCTTCTTGAGAAGGCGCATATCGGCGAGGTGCAGGTCTCGGTTTGGCCGCCTGAAACTCTCGCCGCTGCCGCCGCAGCCGGCGTTCCGATCCTGCAGTAAAGGGCTCGCTCGCGCGAGGGGGAGCCCCGCCCCGCGGAGCACTCCCACAGCCTTGCAAAGGCAACCGCCGCGGCAATTCTCCCGCAACCTCGCAAAGTCTATTTCCGAGCGGTACAGGGGGGTCTTTCCGACAAACCCCGCGCCCGCTGCTCCGGTGCAACTCCCGTACAAAAAGGCTCCCGCTTCGCGGGAGCCTTTTTTGCGCATATGTTTCGCGGGAGGTGTTTCCTCGCGCGCTCTTCTCGCGGGAGGAACCTCGCCTCCGGGCGCGGGCATTGTCGCACCGCTCTATTTTGCGAGAGGGACATTGCCGCGCACCGCGGCTCGCCCCTTTCCCTTACGGATTCGGGTTTCCGGGGCCGTCCTCGAAACCGGCGTTGTAGTAGCCGTCGCCGGGGCCCGCGCCGGGGTTGCCGTTCCCGGGGTTGCCCGCTTCCGGAGCGCCGCCCGGAGCGCCGCCCTGCGGGCCTCCTGCCGCGCCGCCCTGCGGGGGCTGCTGCGCGTAGATCTTCTCGGAGAGGCGGTAGATCGCCTGCTGCAGAGCCTCGCTGTCCGCCTTAATTTCCTCGATATTGTTCCCGGTCAGCGCCGTGCGCAGCTTCTCGATCGCCGCGTTTACGCCCGACTTGTCTTCCTCGGAGAGCTTGTCGCCCGCCTCCTGCATTGTCTTCTCGCACTGGAAGATGAGCGACTCGGCGTTGTTCTTTGCTTCAACCGCCTCTTTCTTTGCCTTATCCTCGGCGGCGTACCGCTCGGCATCCTTGACCGCGCGGTCGATGTCTTCTTTGGACATATTGGTCGAGGAGGTAATTGTGATGTGCTGCTCGCGCCCGGTGCCGAGGTCCTTCGCCGAGACGTTGACGATGCCGTTCGCGTCGATGTCGAAGGTCACCTCGATCTGCGGCACGCCGCGCGGCGCGGGCGCTATTCCGTCGAGTATGAACCTCCCGAGCGTCGTGTTGTCCGCCGCCATCTCGCGCTCGCCCTGCAGGACGTGCACCTCAACCGAGGGCTGCATATCCGACGCCGTGCTGAAAACCTGGCTCTTTTTCACCGGGATGGTGGTGTTGCGCTCGATGATTTTCGACGAAACGCCCCCAAGCGTCTCGATGCCGAGCGAAAGCGGCGTCACGTCAAGCAGGAGCAGATCCTTGACGTCCCCGCCGAGCACGCCGCCTTGAATCGCCGCGCCGATGGCAACGCACTCATCCGGGTTGATGCCCTTGAAGGGTTCCTTGCCGCAGAACGCCTTGACTGCGTTCTGCACGGCGGGAATGCGCGTTGAGCCGCCGACGAGCAGCACCTTGTCGATTTGGCCGATGGACAGCCCCGCGTCGGCGAGCGCCTTGCGGCAGGGCCCCATGCACGCCTCGACGAGGTCGGATGTCAGCTCATCGAACTTGGCGCGCGTCAGGGTCGCGTCGAAGTGCTTGGGGCCGCTCGCGTCCGCCGTGATGAAGGGCAGGTTGATGTTTGCCTGCGTCATGCCGGACAGCTCAATCTTTGCCTTCTCAGCGGCTTCTTTCAGACGCTGCATCGCCATCTTGTCGCTGCGCAGGTCGATACCGCTCTCTTTTTTGAAGCTGTCGGCAATCCAGGTGATAATGCGATCGTCAAAGTCATCGCCGCCGAGGTGGGTGTTGCCGTTGGTCGCGAGCACCTCAAAGACCCCGTCGGAAATCTCGAGCAGCGATACATCGAATGTGCCGCCGCCAAGGTCAAAGACCATAACCTTTTGGTCTCCCTTGTCCTTGTCGACGCCGTAAGCGAGCGCCGCCGCGGTCGGCTCGTTGATGATGCGCTGCACGTTGAGCCCGGCGATCTTGCCGGCATCCTTGGTCGCCTGTCTCTGCGCGTCTGAAAAGTAGGCGGGCACCGTGATGACAGCGTCCGTTACCTTGCCGCCGAGGTACGCCTCCGCGTCGGCTTTGAGTTTCTGCAGGATCATCGACGAGATTTCCTGCGGGGTGTACGCATGGCCGTCGATGGTCACCTTCTCGGTAGTGCCCATCTTGCGCTTGATAGACATCACCGTCCGATCGGGGTTGGTGATCGCCTGGCGCTTCGCCACCTGCCCGACCATGCGCTCGCCGGTTTTCGAGAACCCGACGACCGAGGGCGTTGTGCGCGACCCCTCCGGGTTGGGGATGACGACAGGCTCGCCACCCTCGAAGACCGCGACGCACGAGTTGGTCGTGCCGAGGTCAATGCCGATGATTTTTCCCATAAATTACCTCCCGGGCAGCGCCCGACGCTGAAGTGAAAGACGAAAGGGAATGGCACCCGCAACGCGGTGCCGTATATAGAAAAGTTTATGTGAGAGTTGCCCGCTGTGCTGTCCTCTCTTGTGAGGAGGGCAGGGAAGTGCGCGCCGCCCCCGCAAGAGCGCCCGAACGGTTTCTCGCTGGGTTTTCCCGTGTTTCCCGCGTTTTGCGGGTTGCCCATGCGGGCAGAGATGCCGCCGAGGAGAGCTTTCTCAGTTCGCGACCTTGACCATCGCGTAGCGCAGGACGCGGTCGCCCTTGCGATAGCCGCGCTGCAATACCTCGACGATTTCCCCCTCGCCGCGCGCCTCGTCCTCGATATGACTGACCGCGTTGTGCAGGGTGGGGTCGAAGTGCTCGCAGGGTACCTCGGTGACCCCGAGCGCCTCAAGCGCCGCCTCAAACTGCGTGAGCGTCATTTTGACCCCCCGCCGCAGATCTTCTGCATCCCCCTCCGCTGCCGCCGCCCGCTCGAGGTTGTCGAGCACCGGCAGAAGCGCGGTCAGCACGTCGCCCGCAGCGTCGGCATAGAGCGCGTCCTTTTCCTCGCGCGCGCGCCGGCGATAGTTGTCGTACTCCGCCGCCATGCGCAGATATTTGTCCTCAAGCTCGTCCGCGCGCTCCTGCGCCTCGGCAAGTGACTTCTTCGCCTCCTCAAGCTCCCGCTTCGTCGAGCGGCTCTCTTTCTTGCCGCCGCTCTCCTTCCCCCCGGCAGAGCTCGGTGGGCTCGAAGGCGAGTCTTGCGGTTTTTCCTCCTCCCCCGCAAGAGGTTTTTTCTCGTCGCTATCCATCGCTGTCTCCTATGTGAAAGACATAACCATTTGCAAAAATAGCCTTGCCGCGCGCAGCCTCGCCCGCTATGCCTCGTCCTCCTCCCCCTCGACAATGCGCGCGAGGGCGCGCACGGTAGAGAGCACGCGCGCGTACTGCATTCGGCATGGCCCAACGACGCCTATAGCGCCGATGCGCGCCCCGCCCGCCTCAATCGGCTGCAGCACAAGCGAGCTGCCGCGCAGCCCGTCGAGCGCACACTCCTGCCCGATGTAGACCGCCGCCTCCTCCCCCGCACGAGAGGCGAGTGTGAGAAGTTCCTGCGCGCGCTCGAGCGCGCGCAGGAGATCCGAGAGCCGCTCTGTGTCCGCGTACTCGCGGTAGCGCAGGAGCGTCTCCACGCCGGATAGAGCGAGATCGCCCTCTTCCTCCCCTTCGGCGAGCGCGGCGGTGATCTCCTCCCAGAGCGAGGTCGGCTCGGTGCCGTAGGGCAGAAGCGCGCGCTCCATCTCCTCGAGAAAGGGATAGGGCAGCGCCGAGAGGTCGCGCCCCGCGAGCGTGCGGTTGAGCAGCGCTTCGAGTGCGGCGAGAGACTTCTCCCCGAGAGGGGCGGCGCGGTGCACAAAACGGGTGCGCACGCTGCGCGGGGTTAGCACGAGAACAAGCAGAAACGAGCGCTCATCTACCGGCGCGAGTGTAAAGCGCAGGACGCGCTCTTCCCTCCGCGCGCGCCGCAGGGCGATCGCGGGGTAGCCGGTCACCTCGGAGGCGACCTTCCCCGCCCGCCGCAGCAGTGTCCCGCGCGAGCTCTTTTGCTCGGCAAGACCCTCGCGCAGGCGGCGCAGCTCCTGCTTACTCATCTCATAGCGCGGCATGAGGTCATCGACATACAGGCGGTAGCCCCGCTCGGAGGGGACGCGCCCCGCCGAGGTGTGTGGGTGGGTGAGATAGCCAAGCGCCTCGAGCTCCGCCATCTCCCCGCGAATCGTCGCGGAGGAAAAGGGAAACTCCCCGCCGCCCTCGCCCTCGCGCTCGGTGAGCGCGCGGCTGCCGACCGGCTCACCCCGCTCGATATAGCTCTCCACAACCGCGCGCAAAATGTCGCGCTTGCGCGAGGAAAGCTCCGAGGCCGCCGTACTCATCATAACACCTGCTTCCGCTTTCGGAGTCTACCGCCCTTGGCGGCACCCCGCCCAAAGCTGTGGCCCGCTCGCGGCGAATTTCCGCCCGTGGCGGAAAAAAGACAATCGTTTCGTGCGCGCGCGATGCAGTCAAAAAGAAGAAAATCGTATATCAAGCAAGGAATACCGACCCGCCCTCCTGCGCCGCGCCCTT
>CAZYCC010000009.1:13300-29432 GCA_964645985.1 uncultured Lachnospiraceae bacterium
CGCGCCCTTCGCGTTTCCGGCGTGCCGGATTTTGGGGAAAAAGACGCTTCGCGGTAGGGTTTTCGGTGAGAACGATCGCACCGCGCGCCCTCGCGCGCCCCGCGGGGGGGGGGACGATGGGTGCGAAGCGCGATTTTGGCACTCTCGGGGGGGAAGTGCTAACTTTGAGCATAGTGTACCACACGCCCACGGCTTTGTCAAGTCGTCACCACCCCTTATTTGTGAATCTTTCGTGAATATCACGCGAAAAAATCTGTCATTTTGCAAAAAAATGGGGAAAATCCCGCACTTCCCGCCGCTCTCCCCCCAGAAGGCAATGCCGCGCCGCGCCGCCGCTCCCCCCTTAGCAAAAATCCCCCATGAGGGGGAGCAGGAGCTTTTTATCGGGACAACAGCCCGCGCGGTGGCGGTGCAAAAGGGGAATTTCCCCTGAAGTTTGGCAGGTTTCGGGCGAGGCCTCTCGCGGGGTTTTGCGCGGCGCGGCAAGGGGGTCGCCCCGCCACGATTTCGCGCGCTGCCGGGAGGGCGGCGGTCGTCACGCAGGTTAGCCCTTTACCGTGTCCCGCCGCATTTCTCGCCCGCGCGAGGGCGGCGTGCCCCGCTACTTCTCGAGGCTGCCGAGGAACTCGCGTAGGCGCGGGTTTTGCGGGCGCTCGAAAAGATCCTCGGGCGATCCCGCCTCGCGCACGACGCCCTCGTCCATGAACAGCACTTTATCGGACACCTCGCGCGCGAAGCGCATTTCGTGCGTGACGATGATCATCGTCATGTGGCGCCCGGCAAGAGCGCGGATGACCGACAGCACTTCGTTTGTCAGCTCCGGGTCGAGCGCGGAGGTCGGTTCATCGAAGCAGAGCACGCGCGGGTTCATTGCGAGCGCGCGCGCGATCGCCACGCGCTGCTGCTGCCCGCCGGACAGCTCGAAGGGGTAGTTTTGCAGCTTTTCGGTGAGCCCCACGCTCTCGATGAGAGCGCTCGCCCGCTCGTCAATCTCTCGGAAAATCTCCGCTTTGCTATGCTTGAAGTCCTCGCGCTCCCTTGCCTGCAGGCGCATCGCGAGCGTGACATTCTCAAGGACATTGTACTGCGGAAAAAGGTTGAAGTTCTGAAAGACAAGCCCGAAGGTCAGCTGCCGCGCGCGCCGCTCGGCGGGGGTGGGTTTCGCGCTCGGAGCGTCCGCGTCGAAGAGAACCTTCCCGTCTACCGCGATGCTGCCGCCGTCCGGCGTTTCAAGGTTGTTGATGCAGCGCAGCAGGGTCGTTTTTCCCGAGCCGGAGGAGCCGATGACCGAGAGAACCTGCCCCTCTTCCATCGAAAAGTCTATGCCGCGCAAGACCTCGGTCTTTCCGAAGCGTTTGCGCAGCGCGCGCACCTCCAGAACCTGCATCGCCATCTCCTTACTATGAGCGGAAGTAGTCCAGTTTTTTCTCGGTGTAGTTTAGAAGAAGTGTCAGCAGACCGTTGAGAACGAGGTAGAAAACTGCGGTATAGAAGAGCGGCCAGATGAGGCCTTTTTTGATGAACGACTCGCCCATCCAGATGATCTCATAGACCGCTATGACGCGCACGAGCGCGGTGTCCTTGACGAGGGTGATCAGCTCGTTGCCCATCGGCGGGACGATCCGCTTGATAAGCTGCAGCAGCACGACATGAAAGAAGACCTGCGGTCGCGTCATCCCGAGAACCTGCCCCGCCTCGTATTGCCCTACCGGAATCGACTGTATGCCGCCGCGGTAGATCTCCGAGAAGTAGCAGGCGTAGTTGATGACGAAGGTGATGAGCGCTGCGGTGAAGCGCGGCAGCAGCGGCAGGTCAAAGAGCAGACCCGGTCCGTAGTAGACGATGAGGATCTGCAAGAGCAGGGGTGATCCGCGCACGATCCAAACGATGGTGCGCGTGAGGTAGCGCAGCGGGCGAAAGCGGGTCATCGAGCCGAGGCAGATAATAAGCCCGAGCGGCAACGCAAAAAGCAGCGTCAGCCCGAACAGCTGCGCCGTCGTCAATAGCCCCTGCAGGAGCTTGAGATTGACATCCCAGAAAGAAGCCAAGGAAAATAAGGAAAGGTAAGAAAGAAAAAACGATTGCCCGCGGGGCACAGGGAAACAAGCGCGTCCTCTCGCGAGAGGCGTTCGCGCGGGGAGAACGGGCCGCCCTCTCGCGCGTGATTTCGATTTGCCGATTTCCTGCCTACTTGATGAAGGCACCCGTCAGCGCCTCTTGTGAGGAGCGGGCGCGCGAAAAAACGACGAGAGGAGGGCTTTGTCCGGGGACGCAGCCCCCTCGCGCCGTTATGAGCGGTTATTTCGGGATAATGTTCTTTGCGATGTTGTACTTCTCGGCGGTCTCCATGACGATGCCCTGCTCATACGCCTTCTTCCAGAAGTCGTTGAACGCGCCTACGAGATCGCTTCCCTTGCGGAAGCCTACGCCGTACTCCTCGCTCGTCAGGTCTATCTCGGTGACGGCAAGCTCGGCGTAGTCGGTGCCCTCGCCGATCATCGCCTGCCCCATCAAAAGGTCGATGACCGCGGCGTCCGCGCTGCCCGCCGAGACTTCCATCAGCGCTTTTGCCTGCGTGTCAACCGCCGTGTAGGGGATACTCTCCGCGTCGAGCGCCTCCGCACCGGCGGAGCCGTTCTCCACGACAAACGTCAACTCGCGAATATCGTCCACGCTCGTGAGTCCGCTCGCCTTGTCGGCCTTTGTGACGACGACTTGCGCATTTTTGCAGTATGGGTCGCTCGTGCCCATTAGCTGCTTGACATCGTCTGTCAGGGTCATCCCGTTCCAGACGACATCGACCGCTTTGGTGTCAAGCTCAATGGATTTGTTGTCCCAGTTGGTGATCTCGATGAACTCTGCCGTCACACCGAGCTCTTTTGCGAACTCCTTCGCCATATCGGCATCAAAGCCGATCCACTCCTCCGATCCCTCCTCGCGGTAGTCCATCGGCGCGAAGTCTGTGATGCCAACGATAAGCGTGCCCTTGTCCTTGACATAGGCGACATCCGAGGAGGTGGGGTCGCCTTCTTCCTTGTCCCCGCAGGAAAGGAGCATCCCCCCCATGAGAAGCAGCGCCATCAGCCCCGCCGCCACTCGCAAAAAGCTTGATTTTTTCATAATCACTCCAAAAAGAAAACCGCAAGGCGCCTTTTGCGCCGCAACTACCCGCATTATACCGTATTTCCCCGCCTCTGTCAATCATATGCCGAAAAAAATGTTCTCCCGGGAAAGAATCGCAAAGGAACCGCGCCGCGCGACCTCGCGCGAGATATGCCTGCCCGTTTCCCCATCGGTTGACATTCGCCCCGCCACGGTGGTATACTATAAAAGAATAGTGGCAATTGCGCGAAGGTACGCCCTCCTGCTCCGCGCGCCGCGCCGCTGCGTCGCGCCGCCGTCGTCTTTCTTCCTCGAGTTTATGAATCGAACCGATCAGCGCAGGCTCGCGCTTGAGCTGCTTTACAGTGCGAGCTTTTTTGAGAACGAGCCGCCGGAGGACTTTTTCGCGCGCGAGCGGGAGAACCGGAACTTGCCGGACGAGCCATATCTGCGCGATACCGTCATCGGGACACTCACGCGCGCGGACGAGCTTGATGAGATTATATCCAAGCACGCGCGGGGGTGGGAGCTAACGCGCCTGTCGCGCATCACGCGCGCGATTTTGCGCCTTTCGATTTGCGAGATGCTCACCCGGGACGATGTGCCGACCGCCGTCGCCATAAACGAGGCAGTCAACCTCGCCAAGCGCTACGCCGAGGAGGGTGCGCCGCCCTTTGTCAACGGTATTCTGAACGCCGTCGCGACCGAGCGCAACCTGAAGGACGACCGATGACCCCCGCGCCTCTCTTTCTCGGTATCGACACGAGCAACTACACGACCTCGGTCGCGCTTGTGCGCGGGGGGGAGGTCCTTTCGATGCGCAAGCTGCCGGTCGCGGTTCCCGCCGGGGAGCGCGGCGCTCGCCAGCGCGACGCCCTCTTTGCGCACACAGGCAATCTCCCGCGCCTGCTCGAGGATCTGCGCGAGGACGCAGTCGCCGCGACCCTCGATTGCTCAGCGTCCACCCCGATAGAAACAGATGCCGCCGCCTTGCCGCGCGACGGTATCAGAAACTCTCGTGCCTCCCTCGGCGCGCTTCCCCTTGCGGCGATTGGGTACTCGGCGCGCCCGCGCGATGCCGAAGGGTCGTATATGCCCTGTTTTCTCGCGGGAGAGGGGGCCGCGCGCGCGATGGCGGCGGCGCTCGGCGTTCCGGCGATGCCTTTTTCCCATCAGGCGGGGCACATCGCCGCCGCGATTTACTCCTCCGGCAGCTCTCGCGCCCTCGGCAGCCGCTTCGCCGCCTTTCACCTCTCGGGTGGCACGACCGACATTCTCCTTGTCACGGGAGGCGGCTCTGCACCCGCCGAAAAAAGCGGCAAACTCGATTTAGCGCAATTTTCCGCAACCAGCCTCGCCGCCGACCCCCGCGCGAGTAATTCCCCCCCGGGAGGCGCGCCCCCCGCTCCCTCGCCACCCCTTTTCCGTGTGACGCGAATCGGCGGCACAGAGGACCTCACGGCGGGGCAGGCGATCGACCGCGTTGGCGTGCGGCTCGGATTCGCTTTCCCGGCGGGCGAGATGATGGAGCGCGCCGCGTCCTCGGTTTCTCTCCCGAGGACTCACCCCGCCGTGGACGGGCTTGCCTGCCACTTCTCGGGCGTTGAGAACCAGGCGGACCGCCTCCTTTGTGAGGGGCAATCCGCCGCCGAGGTCGCCGCCTATGTCCTTGCGTATGTGCGCGACACGCTGCGCGCGCTCGCGCGAAATCTGCGCGCGCGCGAGCCGGGGATCCCGCTCCTTTTCGCGGGGGGCGTCGCCGGATGCCGCCTCATCCGCGCGCCGCTCGAGGAAGAGTTCGGCGCTGTTTTCGCGCAACCGGCTTACTCGAGCGACAACGCCGCCGGCGTCGCCCTCCTTGCCGAGGAGCTCTACCGGCGCGAGAGCGAGCGCTCGCGGTAGCGCCCTCTCCGTGGTTTGCTGCACTATATCAAAAAGCAAATCTCCCCCCATTTTCGGTTTTTCTCACCGCTATGCCTGATTTCGCGCCAAACCGCGCCTACTCGGTCGCGGAACTAAACAAGATAGTCAAAGGGCTGCTCGAGGGCGACGCGCGGCTGCAGATTGTTCTCGTACAGGGGGAAATCTCCAATTTTCACAGAACCCAATCGACCGGCCACTGCTACTTCACCCTCAAAGGAGACGGCGCCGCCGTCGACTGCGCGATGTTCCGCAGTAGCGCCGCGCGCCTGCCCTTCCAGCCGCAGAACGGAATGAAGGTGCTCGCGCGCGGGCGCGTCTCGCTCTATGAGGTGACCGGAAAATATCAGCTCGTTATCGACAGCCTGCAGCCGGATGGTATCGGCGCACTCTACGCCGCCTTTGAGCAGCTCAAGCGCCGCCTTGAGGGAGAAGGGCTTTTCCGCGCGGAGTTGAAGCGTCCGCTGCCGCTGCTGCCCTCCTGCGTCGGGGTGATCACCTCGCCGACCGGCGCCGCGGTGCGCGACATTATCGATGTGCTCGGGCGGCGCCTTCCTGCGGCGAAGGTGCTGCTCTACCCCGCTATCGTGCAGGGCGACGGCGCGGTGCCGACTCTGCTCGCCGGTATCGATTACTTTTCGCGCTCTCGCGCGGCGGATGTCGTCATCATCGGGCGCGGCGGCGGCTCGATTGAGGATTTGTGGGCGTTTAACGACGAGATCCTCGCCCGCGCGGTGCGCGCCTGCAGCGTCCCGGTGATCTCCGCCGTTGGCCACGAGACCGACTTCACGATTTGCGATTTCGCGGCAGACGCGCGCGCCGCCACCCCCTCGGTCGCGGCGGAGCTCGCGTCGGGCGGGGCCGAGCGGGTCATCGAGCGGCTCGCCTCGGCGAAAAAGTCCCTGAAAACCGATATTGTGCGCCGCCTCGTTGACGCGCGCTCGCGCCTCAACGCGCTTGCCGCCTCCCGTCCTCTGACCGTCCCGACCGCCCCCATTGACGAGAAGCGCCTGCGGCTCGATCACGCGGCAGAGCGCCTCTCCTCCTCCGAGGAGAAGCTGCGCACGAGGAGGACAGCGGCGTTTTCTGCGCTCGCGGCGCGCCTTGAAGCGCTCGACCCGATGGCGGTGCTCTCGCGCGGATACGCGGCGGTTTTCGGCGCAAACGGCGCGGTTGTCACCTCGGCGCGCACCCTCTCCCCGGGCGAGCGACTTACCCTGCGCCTGCGCGACGGCAGCGCCGCCGCGACAGTGGAGGAGGTCACCCCATCCCCCGCCGAGGAGATCCCATCCCCCGCCGAGGAGTAGAATATCGACAAAGCGCGTGATTTTCCGCGGCGTTTTCTCCGGCCTTCCCTTCGGCTCGGGGAAACCGCATCGCCGAACCTCTCCCCTTCGAGCCCCTTGCGCTCGCGTGGGAGAATCAGGCAGGCGAAACCTGTCGAGCTTTCGCTCCTCCCGAAAAGACCCCCCCTTTTCCCTTCCAATTCCCGTCTTCCTCCGGAATCCCTCAGCCTGCCCCTTTTTCATAGGAGTTTTTCATGGATCCCACCACCACCCCCGAGGGCGCGCCGCTCAGCTTTGAGGAGGCGCTGCGCCGTCTTGAAGAAATCGTCGCGAAGCTCGGCGATGGCAGCGCGCCGCTCGACGAATCGCTCGCTCTTTTCGAGGAGGGCACGTCGCTCGTGCGCTATTGCAGCGGCAAACTCGACGCCGCCGAGCGCCGGGTGAAAATTCTGCTCCACCCCGGCGTCGATAATGCCGAAGGAGACTTCACCGCGCCCCCCGCCTCCGCGCCCCCCGCAAATCCCTAACCGCGCGCGCTCGCGTGGGCGTGCCTCCGCGCGCTCTCTGTGCGGGAAAATTGCGCCGCGCCGCTCATCACGGGGAGAGCGCCGCGCGCGATGGTCGGTTCAAATAAGTGACGAAGTCGAGCGTTAAAATCAGTTTTTGCACAAATTTCCGCCGCAGACCTCCCACGGAAAGACTGCCTCGCCGAAAATTGCGACGCCTCACCCCCGCTATTTTCACGGAGTACGTTTGCCCCTCCGTTTCCGTCATTACCTCTCCTAAAATTTTCATACTTGATTTTGCAAAATTCTGTTTTTCCGAGTGGCAGGGTGAGCGAGGCCGGCCCCACTCACCCTGCCGGCGCTCTCGACCACGGCGGCGCTGCCTGCCCCGCGGGCTCCGTCTCCCCCGCGCGCGATGCGCGGGAGGATCCGCCCTGCCTGCACCCTGCGCCGCAGGACTTCGCGCGCCTGCGCGATGAGCAGATGCGGGTTTGCGGCCTTGTCGAGCGGGGGCTTTCCGCCTCCCTCGATGATCTTTCGCGCGACCCGCTCGCCGCGCGTGCGCTCGAACCGATGTGCTACGCTCTGCTCGGCGGCGGCAAGCGCGTGCGCCCCTTCCTCGCGGTCGAGTTCGCGCGGCTATTCTCGCCTCCCGGCGGGGAAGATGCCGCCGAGCGCGCGGCGATGCCCTTCGCGCTCGCGCTCGAGATGGTGCACACCTACTCGCTCATTCACGATGATCTGCCCTGCATGGACGATGACGATCTGCGGCGCGGCAAGCCCTCCTGTCACAAGGCGTTCGGAGAGGCGCGCGCCGTCCTCGCGGGAGACGGTCTGCAGGCGCTCGCGTTTTCTGTCGCGGCGCAAAACCCGATCCTCCCGCCCGAGCGAACTCTCGCGGGGGTGCGTCTGCTCGCCGGGGCGGCGGGTGTGCGCGGGATGGTCGGCGGGCAGGCGCTCGACATCGAAAACGAAGAGAGCGAAGAGGAGCCGAACCCTTGCGTTTCAGTGAGTGAGCTTGAGGACCTGAACGATCGCAAGACCGGCGCGCTGCTCGTCGCCGCATGCCGGCTCGGCGCGCTGTCGGCGGGCGCGGCGCCCGGCGGGAGGGAGGATGCCGTCGCCGCGCGCTATGGGGTCACCTTCGGGCGCGCCTTCCAGCTCACAGACGACCTGCTCGACCGCACCGGAGACCCGCGTAAAATAGGCAAGAGCGTCGGGCGCGATGCCGCCGCGCGCAAGCGCACCTACCCCGCGCTTCTTGGCGATAACTCCGCCCGCGCGCACGCGAAGCTCCTCGTCACCGAGGCGCAGCTCTCCCTAGTCGAATACGGGGCGCGCGCCACCCACCTCACCGCCCTCGCCGCGACTCTCCTTACAAGAGAAAAGTAGCGCGGCTTTTGCGCTTTGTAAACATTCCTCAAATCTATGCGCCTCGATGTGTATCTCGTCCAAAACCGCCTCGCGGGGAGCCGCGCGCGCGCGAAGGCGCTCATTGAGGCGGGGAAGGTTCTCGTCGACGGCGCAGCCGTTACCCGCCCCGCTGCCGAGGCGGACGGGCGGCAGGTCGTTCTTACCGAGGAGGACATCCCCTTCGTCGGGCGCGGCGGGGTCAAGCTCGAGGGGGCGATTGCCGACTTCGGCCTCGCGCCGCTCCTGCCGGGGATCATCGCCGCCGACATCGGCGCGTCGACCGGCGGCTTTACCGATTGCCTGCTGCGCCACGGCGCGAGGCGGGTTTTCGCCATCGAGAACGGCAGCGGTCAGCTCCACGCGCGCCTGCGAAATGACCCGCGCGTCCTCTCGCTCGAGTGCCTCGACGCGCGCGACATCACGGAGGACACACTTCCGGTGCGCGCAGACCTCGCAACGCTCGACCTCTCCTTTATTTCGCAGACGAAAGTCTACCCCGCGCTGCCGCACATTCTGCGCCCAGGCGGATTGTTGCTCTCGCTTGCCAAGCCTCAGTTTGAGGTCGGGCGGGAGCGCGTTGGCGGCGGCGGCGTTGTGCGCGACCGCGCGGCACATCTAAAGATGCTCACGCGGCTGTGGGAAGAGCTGCGCGCGGCGCACTTCGCCCCGATCGGCGCGGCGCCCTGCCGCCTCCCCGGCGAGGGCGGCAACCGAGAGTACTTTCTCCTCGCGCGCGCCTTGTCTACTCTTGGCGGCGCTCCCTCCCGCGACCCCGCGCTCGAACCTCCCCCGCGTGATGCCCTGCGCCGCGTTGTTGAGGAGGACGCCGTCCTGCGCCTCCCCCTCCCCGAGGATTGACGCGGCGAGGGGGAAACTGCCGCGCCCGGCAATAAAGCGCGACACGGATTTCGCGCATTTTCGCAAATAATCGCGAGCTTTTTCCTCCCAAACGACCCCCTCGCGTGGAGAGGCGTTTCCGGGATATTATCGGGTAGTCGTTCGATCTGCCGCGCTCCCCTCCCGCTTCATTTTCGCCCGGCTTTTTCTGCGGCTTCGCTTGGGTTTATCACTTTTTCGCGGTATCTACCTCGTATCCCCCCTTGATTCTTTGTCCTGCCCGGTATCCTTCGCGGGAGCGCCGTTTCCCGCGCTGTGCTTTTTGTGACCGGCCCGCTCATCGCTTTCTTTGATGTTTCTTATTTGATGAAATCCCAACGACAGCGGGCGATCCTCGCGCTCATCGCGCAATCGCCCGTCACGACGCAGGCACAGTTGACCTCGCTTCTGCGGGCGAGCGGTGTTCCCTGCACGCAGACGACCGTCTCGCGCGACATCCGCGAGCTGCGCCTCGTCAAGGGGAAGAACGGCTACGCTCCGCCCGGCGCGAACGAAAAGACCTCTCCCGATGCGCGCGGCGCGAATTTCGCCGGCATTCTCGCCGAGACGGTAGTGCGCGTGCGCTCCTCCGGCAATATGGTTGTGCTGCGCACGCTTGAGGGGATGGCGATGGCGGCCTGCGCGGTCATCGACCGCATGAGTGAGGCCACCGCCCCCGCGCGCCGCGCCTCCTCTGCCGCCCCCGATGAACCCCCGCGCAGCAAGGAATTGTCAGGCGCTGCGTTCGCCGCCGCTCCCCCCGAGGATGCCTCCCACGCCGATCTCCCCACGAGCGCCGATACCCTCGCCGATGTTTCGACTATCGCGCGGGGAGATCTGCCGTCCGAGAGCGCTTCCCCTACGCCCGCGCCCGTCGCCTCTTCGCCCGGCGCGGCGAGCTTACCCGCGGATCTGCCCATCCTCGGGTCAATTGCCGGGGATGACACGATTTTTCTCGTCGCCGAGTCGCCGCGCGCCGCCGCCGCCGTCGAGGAGGCAATTTCGCGCCTTCTTCGCAAGCCGGCCGGCTGACAAGCTTGCAAAAAGTTCCGCTCTCGCGCCGCTTTTTTGAAATAATTCCCCCTAAGAGATAGCCGCCGGGCAGAGCGCACTCGCAGTAAAATCCCCCTCTCCGCTCCTTTTTATGCTCCTCTCGCTGCACATTGAGAATATCGCCGTAATTCGCCGCTTGGACGTTTCGTTCGGGCGCGGTTTTCACGCGCTCACCGGGCAGACCGGCGCGGGCAAGTCGATCCTCATCGACTCGATCCGTTTTCTGCTCGGCGGCCGTGCCGACCGGGATCTGCTGCGCGCCGGGGAGAGCGAGGCGCTCGTCTCGGCGCTCTTCCGTGCCGACACGCCCGCCCTCGCGCGGGATCTTAAAGGCTTAGGTGTCGGCAGCGGAGACCCCGGCGATGACATTCTCCTCGAGCGCACTCTGCGAGAGGAGGGCCGTGCCGCCGCGCGCGTTGACGGGCGGGCGGTCTCGACGACGGTTCTGCGCGAGGCGGGGGCGCGCCTCATCGGCATCCACGGGCAGCACGACAGCGTCGCCCTGCTTGACCCTCGATCGCACCTCTCGCTGCTCGATCTCTTCGGCGAGACGAAACCGCTGCTCGATGCCTACCGCCCGATATATGACGAAATTACGCAGGCTAAGGCGGCACTGCGCGAGCTCGAGCGGGAAAAAACCGATCGCGCGATGACCGCCGATCTTCTTAAAGCTCAAATCGAGGAGATCGACCGCGCGCATCTGCGCGAGGGCGAGGAGGAGGAGCTCGCGGCGCAGCGCGCGCGATTGCGGCAGGCGGACAAGCTGCAAAAGCAGACGCGCATCGTCTATCGATCCTTATATAGCAACGATCGCGGCGCCTGTGCCGATGCGCTTGTGCGCGTGGCGCAGGACGCGATTTCCGCGCTCGGGGAGGATCTGCCGGCGGGAGAGCGGCTGTCGGCGCGCCTGGACACCGTGCGCGCGGAGCTCTCCGACATCGCCGAGGAGGTGCGCGCGGTCGGCGACTTCGGAGACGAGGACCCCGCCGTTTTGCTCACACGGGTCGAGGAGCGGCTCGATCTGCTCGATGGCCTCACGCGCAAGTACGGCGAGAACGTCCACGCGATCCTCTCGCACCGCGAGAAGTTAGCGGGGCGGCTGCGGGATCTGCAAAATCGCGAGCAGGCGCTCACCGACTGCCGCCGCAAGCTCGCCGCGCTCGCCGCCGATGCCACAGAAAAAGCGCAGAAACTGCGCTCCGCCCGTCTCGCCGCCGCTGCGCGCCTTGAGGAAAAAGTGACGCGCGAGCTTGCTTTCCTTGATCTGCCAAATGTGCGCACGCAAATTCTCGTCAGCGAGAGCCGCGATGCCGCCGGCAATCGCAAGCTGCTGCCGACCGGGATGGATGAGGTCGAATTTCTCTTCTCGGCGAACCCCGGCGAGCCTCTGCGCCCGCTCGCGAGAACGGCATCGGGAGGCGAGCTGTCGCGCATTATGCTCGCGCTCAAATGCGTTTTCGCCGAGAAGGACGGGCTGCCCTCGCTGATTTTCGACGAGATCGACAGCGGTGTCTCCGGGAGGACGAGCGAAAAAATCGGCGTGAAGCTCGCGCAAATCGCGCGCGAGGCGGGCGTGCAGGTCTTTTGCGTGACGCACGCCGCGCCAATCGCCTCCCACGCCGACCGGCAGTACCTTATCTATAAAGAAGAAAAATCCGGCCGCACCGAGACCTCTGTGCGCGCCTTGGACGAGGAGGGGCGCGTGCGCGAGATCGCGCGGCTCATCGGCGGGATTGAGATTACGCCGCAGATCCTCGCCACGGCGCGCGAGATGCTCGCTGCCGCGCGCGAGAGAAACCCCGGGTAAGAATAGCGATTTCTTCAAGTAAGCAAAAAATTCCGCGCCCGAAACCACGCCTCGCGCCCTTGTCCTTTTGTGACCAAAATGTAAATTTTCGCGGTATTCTCCTATTCCCCGTGAGGGAGCGCGGAACCCCGTGTACCCCGCCGAACTACTCGCTCTTTCTTTACAAAAGACATCGCCCATACCGTGGTGCCTCGCGGCAGAGGCCGCCGGTGCGGCATCCTCGGGAGCGCGTCTCGCCCTCGGTAGATGGCTCAGCTTTGCACATTTTTAGCTCGGTTTCCCCCGGGGCATTTTCCGAGCAAACGTTCTCTTGAGATCAAGCGGGAGTTGCCGCTTTTCACATAAATCTGAACTAAATGTAACATTTTTTCGAGGTTACTATGTCCACACCCATTTATGACGAGCTGCGCGCGCGCGGGCTGATCGCGCAGGTGACGAGCGAGGACGCCGTGCGCAACCTCGTTGACGAGGGCAAGGCGACCTTCTATATCGGCTTCGACTGCACCGCCGACAGTCTGACCGCCGGGCATTTCATGGCGCTGACGCTAATGCGTCGCCTCCAACTTGCCGGCAACCGCCCGATCGCGCTGATCGGCGGCGGCACCACGATGATCGGCGACCCGTCCGGCCGCAGCGATATGCGCAAAATGCTGACAAAAGAGGACATCGACCACAACGCCGCCTGCTTTCGGCGGCAGATGGAGCGCTTTATCGACTTCGGAGAGGGCAAGGCGCTTATGCTCAACAACGCCGACTGGCTGCTCTCACTCGGTTATGTCGACTTGCTGCGCGAGGTCGGCGCCTGCTTCTCGGTCAACAATATGCTGCGCGCCGAATGCTATAAGCAGAGGATGGAGCGGGGTCTATCCTTCCTCGAATTTAACTATATGATCATGCAGAGCTACGATTTTTACTATTTGTTCAAAAATTACGGATGCGAAATGCAATTCGGCGGCGATGATCAGTGGTCGAATATGCTCGGCGGAACAGAGCTCATCCGCCGCAAACTCGGGCGCGACGCGCACGCGATGACGATCACGCTCCTCACAGACTCTGCGGGAAAGAAGATGGGCAAAACCGCCGGCAACGCGGTCTGGCTTGACGCTGCGAAGACGACGCCTTACGATTTTTATCAATATTGGCGCAATGTAGGGGACAGCGACGTACTTAAGTGCATTCGAATGCTGACCTTCCTTCCGCTTGAGCAAATTGACGAAATGAACAGCTGGGAGGGGGCCGATCTTAACCGCGCCAAGGACATCCTCGCCTTTGAGCTGACCCGCCTCGTCCATGGAGAGGAGGAGGCGCAGCGCGCCCGCGAGACCTCTCGCGCGGTCTTCTCGCGCGGGGAGGGCGGCGCCTCCTCGGATATGCCGACGACGACCGTGCCCGAGATTGCCCTTCGCGATGGGGAAATTGCGCTCCCCGACCTGCTTGTCCTCGGGGGTCTCGCGCCCTCAAAGGGCGAGGCGCGAAGGCTCATTGCGGGCGGCGGCATTCTCGTTGGAGAGCGCAAAGCCGAGCGCTTCGATGAGACGGTTTCCCGTGAGGTCTTGCGCGAGGGGGTCGTTATCCGCCGCGGCAAGAAGGTCTACCATTTGTTCAAATTAGAGCAGCAGTAGCGGGTAAATGAACATCTCTCCCAGGGCACCGAACCCGCCTCTCCCCGCGAGAGCGAAGTAGTGCTATTTGTCGCAGAATTTTCGCCTTTGCGATTTTTTGCGCTCATGGCAGCGCAGCGCTCCCTCGCTTACGGCTCGCTTGATCTCACTCCGCTGCCCTTCTCGCATTGCGCCGCTCACATCCAGGCGAGCCGCCTCTCGCGCGTATCTTCCGCGAATCTCCCCTTTGACGAGGGGCGTTCCCGTGTAAAATTCACCTGATCCCCCCGAATTCTTTGTACAACCTTAAAACCTCTGCTTTGCGTCGTACATACGTTCTCCAAAAATGTTTCGCGTGATATTCCGCACCCCCCCTCGCGAGGTCGCGTGATGCCTTCCCCTTGCGATTCCAAGGCGCTCTCGCGCCTTGCCGATTTCCTTGCCGAGCGCAACGACCTCCCTTTTCGCCGCAGCGAGCCGCTCGCGGCGCGCTCGACCTTTCACATCGGCGGCCCCGCCGCGCTCGCCGTTTTCCCGCAGAGCGCGTCCGCGCTCGCCGATCTGCTCGAGTTTCTTCGGGAGCAGAGTTTGCCGCACGAGGTCGTCGGGCGCGGCAGCAACCTCCTCTTCCCGGACGAGGGCTACCCCGGCGTTGTCGTCTTCACAGAGGGGCTGCGGCGCTTCTCCTTCGATGGAAATGTTCTCACCGCCGAGGCGGGGGTTCCGCTCGCGACGCTCGCGCGCGAGGCAGCGACGCGGGGTCTGTCCGGGCTCGAGTTCGCGGGAGGTATCCCCGGGAGCATCGGCGGCGCGGTCGTGATGAACGCCGGCGCGTACGGGCAGGAAATCGCCGACATCCTCGCAAGCTCGCGCTACCTTGACGAGCGCACCGGAAAGGCAGTGACGCTCCCCGCGCGCGAGCATTCTTTCGCCTACCGCGACAGCTTTTACCAGCGCTGCCGCCGCGCCAAAAAAGCGCAAAACGAGCGCCGCTCTTTTTCGCAAAATCCCCCCTCGGGCTTGCAGCCACCTCGCGAGGGAGATCCCCCCGACCCCGCCGACCCGCCTTGCCCTGTTCTCCTCGAGGCGAGCTTCACGCTCGCCCCGAGCGACCCCTCGCGTGTTACCGCGGCAATGGAGGACAACCTGCGCCGCCGCCGCGAAAAGCAACCGCTCGATCTGCCGAGCGCGGGCAGCGTCTTTCGCCGCCCGAAGGGCCATTTCGCGGGGCAGCTCATTTCGCAGGCGGGTCTTTCGGGGTATCGCGTCGGCGACGCGCTCGTTTCTCCCAAGCACGCCGGTTTCATCGTCAACGCGGGGGCGGCGCGCGCCGCCGATGTGCGCGCTCTCATTTCGCATATCCAAGAGGAGGTCGAGCGCCGTTTCGGCGTGCGCCTCGAGCGCGAAATCCTCTACTTCGGCGAGGATTGACCGCGCGGAAATTTTCAAAACGGTACTTTCGCGTTTTGGAAAATTTGCTCTAAAGTTGCGCTATCCCGAAATATTTCCCCCGCGACCCCGAGGACGCGCCGAGCGTGTCCCGCCCGCGCGATCCTCCCCGCTTCGCTGCGCTTTCCGCGATAAACTCTCCCGAAATTTCCCTGCATTCTTTATGTCCTCCTTTTCGCGTGAGACGAAGTCGCTGCTTTGCTTCCCGACCGACCCCGCCCCCGGGGCGCGCGAGCGCGGCGGGCGCGACAAGCGCCGCGACTGCTGTCTGCGCTCGATGCTCTACGGGATGCTGCTCTTCGCAACGACCCCGCCGCCCGCGCGCTTTCGCCACCTGACCGAGCACGAGGGCGCGGCGCGCCAGCTCGCCGACCTGCTTTGTCACGTCCTCCGTATCGACGCGACCGTATCGTCACGCGAGGATCCCCCGCCGCGCGGCGCGTCCCCCGCCGCGCAAAACATCTCGCGCCCTCGGCAAAGGTCTTCCCACGACGACCCCGCGGCGGTGGGGGGGCCTACCGGCCGCCTATATCGCGTTACGGTCGAGGGAGAGGACGCGTTGCGCGCGCTCTCTGCCTTTTGCCCCTCCGCCGACCGTATCGAGCGCGCGAAACTGCGCTGCCCGAACTGTTCGCGCGCGCTTGCGCGCGGGGCGTTTCTCTCAGCGGGGAGCGTTTCGGATCCGCGCGGCAGCGCCGGGTACCACTTAGATCTTACAGCGGGGAGCCTCTCGCTTGCCGAGGATTTGCGGGATTTGCTCGCTACCGATGGCATTTTCGCAAAGGTCACGCGTCGCGGAAAAGGCGCGGTTGTTTACTTCAAGGGCAGCGAGGCGATTGAGGACTTCCTCACCTATATCGGCGCGGGGCAGGCGGCGCTCGCGATGATGGACGCGACGATCTATCGCGACATTCGCAACCGCGAGAACCGCGCCTCCAACTGCGACACCGCCAACATCGCGAAGACGGTCTACAGCTCAAGCGAGCAGATGCGGGCGATTCGCGTTCTGCGCGCGCGCGGCGACTTCGACGCGCTCGAGCCGGATCTGCGCGCGACAGCCCTTCTGCGCGAGGCGAACCCCGAGTGGTCGCTGCGCGAGCTCGCCCTCGCCCACACCCC
>CAZYCC010000009.1:29532-33594 GCA_964645985.1 uncultured Lachnospiraceae bacterium
AAAAAGCGGTATCCCTCCTTCGCGGTCGGTAATCGCCGGGCGGTTACCAGTTGGCGGTTACCCCCCGTGACTTGCATCGCCTGCTTCCCGAATAAGCTCGCTTGCCGGAGCAGTCTCCCGCGCCCGATCCTTTTTTGCTTTTTCAAAAAAGTGAACCCCACCCCTCTCGCGCAGCGCCTTTTAGCCTATGCCCTTCGTTCATCTGCATCTGCTCAGTGAGTGCTCGCTCCTGCGCTCGAGCGCGCGAATAGCGGCTATCCCGCGGGCAGCGCGCGCCGCCGGCATGGACGCCGTCGCTCTCACCGACCGCGGACACCTCTACGGAGCGGTCGGATTTTTCGATGCCTGCCGCGAGGAGGGAGTCGCGCCAATCCTCGGGTGCGAGCTGCCGTTCGCGCTCGACGAGGGGACAACCCCGCTCGTCCTGCTCGTGCGCGATGAGACCGGGTACCGCAACCTCCTGCGCCTCGTCACCGCGGCGAACCGCGAGGACGGCGCGCCGCCGCTCTCTCTCCTCTCCGAGAGGAATAGGGGCCTCTTTGTTCTCTCGGGCGGGCGGGAGAGCCTTCTGACGACGCTTGCCGCGCGTGGGGAGGACGACGGGGCGAGGGACCTTGCAAAGAAACTCGCCGCTGCCTGCGAGGAGGGGTCGTTTTTCATCGAACTGCAAAAGCGCGGGAGCGCCGATAATGCCGCCTGCGCCGCGCTCGCGCGCCTCGCGCGGGAGTGTAGCCTCCCGGCGGTCGCGACCGCCGACATTCGCGCGCTCTCGCGGGAGGATACCGTGACCCTTCCGGTTTTGCGCGCGATTGACGAGGGCGTCACCCTGCAAGAACTGCCGCCGGACGAGCGGAACCCCTCTCCCGAGGACTCCCCGGTTTTTCGCACCCCCGAGGAGATAGAGCGCCTCTTTGCCGACTGCCCGCAGGCGCTCGCCGTCACCGAGGAGATCGCCGCGCGCTGCAGCTTCGCGTTTGACTTTTCGCACACGCACCTGCCTACTTTTCCCCTCGAGGAGGGGGAGAGAGCGCCGGCGCTCTTAGGGCGCCTTGCCCGGGAAGGGTTAGACCGCTTAAGTGGCGAGAATCGCCTCGCGCAGGGGCATGACGCGGACGAGTATCGCAGCCGCATGACCTACGAGCTGCTGATCATCGAGAAGATGGGCTACTGCGACTATTTCCTCATTGTGCGGGACTTTGTCGCGGCGGCGCGCTCGCGCGGCATCCCGGTGGGACCGGGGCGCGGATCGGGCGCGGGCAGCCTCGTTGCCTACCTTGTCGGCATTACCGAGATAGACCCGCTGCGCTATGGCCTGCTCTTCGATCGGTTTCTCAATTTGCAGCGCGTGACCCTGCCGGACTTTGACATCGACTTTTGCTATAACCGCCGCGACGAGGTCGTGCGCTATGTTGAGGAAAAGTACGGCGAGGATCATGTGACGCGCGTTGCTGCCTTCTCGACCTTAGGGGCGCGGGCGGCGCTGCGGGCGGTCGGGCGCGCCCTCGGGATGCCCTCGCCCGAGGTCGACCGCACGGCACGCCTCGTCCCGCGCGAGCCGGGGATTACACTTCGCGCCGCGATGGACGCCGTCCCGGCGCTCGCGCGGGAGCTTGCAAGAACGCAAAACGATCGTCTGCGCGCGCTCTCGCTCGCGGTGGAGGGGCTGCCGCGCTGCCTAACGACCCACGCGGCGGGCGTTGTCATCACGTGCGAACCGCTCGATGATCTCCTGCCGCTGACACGCTCGGGGGAGGTCACCCTCTCTGAGTACGGCAAGGGCGACCTTGAGCGGCTGGGCCTACTGAAATTCGACTTCCTCGCCCTGCGCACGCTGACCGCTGTCGATGACGCGGAAAAGAGCGTGCGCGCCGCCGATCCGACCTTTGCTATCGAGAAAATCCCCGACCGGGACGAGGCGACCTTCGCGATGCTCTCGCGCGGGGAGAGCGCGGGGGTCTTTCAGTTCGAGTCTCCCGGGATGCGGCGTCTTCTCACAGACCTGCGCCCGCGCTGCCTTGAGGATTTGATGGTCGCGCTCGCGCTCTACCGCCCCGGTCCGATGGACGCGATCCCGCATTACCTAGAGAACCGCGCCCATCCCGAGCGCGCGCGCGCCGAAATTCCCGTCGTCTCCGAGATTCTCGCCGACACGGCGGGTACCATCGTCTACCAAGAGCAGGTGATGCAGATTTTCCGCAGCGTTGCCGGCTACTCCTACGGGCGCGCCGATGTTGTGCGCCGCGCGATGGCGAAGAAGCGCAAGGACGAGATGGAGCGCGAGCGTGAGACCTTCCTCACCGGCGCCGCCAAAAACGGCGTCTCGCACGAGGCGGCGTCCCGCCTTTTCGATGAGATGGCGCGCTTCGCCGACTACGCCTTCAACAAGAGCCACGCCGCCGCCTACGCGACGCTCTCTTATCGCACCGCCTATCTCAAAGCGCACTATCCCGCCGCCTACTTCGCCGCGCTTCTGACCTCTTACGCCGGTTCCTCCGAGAAGGTAGATGAGATCACCGCCGAGATGCGGTCGCGCGGCATTACCCTGCTCCCCCCTGACCTGCAAAAGAGCGCCGCCGCGACGACTGTCGAGGAGGGGGGCGACCCGGCAAGCGGACCTCTGCGCGCGGGTCTATCGTCGCTGCGCGGAGTCGGAGAGGGCTTCGCCGAGGAGATTGTCGCCGAGCGCGCGCGATCGCCCTTCGCCTCGCCCCGCGATTTTCTTTCGCGCGTGTCCGGCAAAGGGTGCAACCGCACGACGGTAGCCGCGCTGCTCTCCTCCGGCGCTATGGACTGCTTCGGCGTCCCGCGCGAGGAGCTTGAGCGCGAGCTTGCGCCCCTGCTCGCCGAGGGCGGCGCCTATTATACCCGCGTCCTTGACGGGCAAACAGACCTGCTCTCTCCCCCCGGCGACCCGGGGAACCCGGGGAATCCGGGAGATGTAGGAGACGAGGAAAACGCGGGAAGCTCGGCGTCCGATTCCCCTGTGACGGCACCTCTCCCTCGCGAAAATATCCCTCCGGCCTCGACCCCCCGCGAAGATAATCCTCCGCCGGCCCCCGACAATCCCCCCGCTGGGCAGTTGGCTCCTCCCGCCGCTACCCCCGCGAGTGAAAGCGCCGCGCCGCCGGTCGAGGACCCCCCCGATCTTATTGATCCTGAGACCGGGCAGCCCGCGCGCCGGGTCGGCAGGTGGATCGTCCTCAAAGGAACCCTGCCGCCGCCATTGCCCGAGAAGGAGAAAACCCTTCTCCCGCGTGAGCCGCTCCCGCTGCCGCCCTCCCTTGAGGGGTACGCGCGGATGTGGAACACGCTCTGCCCCATCCCAATCGGAGACATCCCGCGCGAGAGCGGCGTGCGGCTGCGCGTCGCGGGGATTTGCAAGACCCTCTTGAAGGGGAAGTACAGCACCGGGCAGCCCTATGCCGACCTGCGCCTCAGCGACGGCAGCGGCGAGATCACCGTATACCTTGAGAAGGAGGCGGCCGAGCTCGCGCAGTCCTTCCTGCGAGAGGGAGGCGCGGTCTACGCCGAGGGCGAGACCTACCGCGATGCGCAAAGCGACCCCGAGACGGTAATCTTCGCCGGCGCTGCGGGCGAGCTTCTCCCCGACGAGGAATTTCTCTCAGATGAGAGTTCCGGCGCGGTGCTCGTTTCGCGCGAGAGCCTTGCGCCGCCGCCCCCTCGCGCGCGCACGCTCTATCTGCGCGTCCCTACGTTCGAGGGGAAACTGCACCGCCGCGTCTCCGCGCTCGCGCGCATTTTCCGCGGCCCCACGCGCCTTGTCTACTTCAGCGAAGAGGAAAAACAGTACCGCCCCTCACCGACCGGCATCGCCGCAACTCCCTTCCTCCTTGGCGAAATGGTCGAAATCCTCGGGGAGGATAACGTCGTCCTGCGCTGAGACCTCCCGCGCGCCCCCTGCCCCTCGCTCTCGCCTTTCCGAGATATTTCCCGCGAGAGCGCACTCGGCCTCCCGCGCGCCTTGTCCTCTGCTCTCCCCGTGCGTTCATACTCGCGCCACATTTGCGCGCTAAAATGCAAGCGGGATTTTCGCTCCCCCGC
>CAZYCC010000009.1:33694-38501 GCA_964645985.1 uncultured Lachnospiraceae bacterium
CGCTCCCCCGCGCGGTCCCGCTCTCCTCGGGCGTGCGCCCAGATCCGCGTGCAGTTCACCGCGCCCGCGCGCTTTGCCGGGCGGCGCGCGCTTTGATGACACTCTTTGGCGTTTCCGCTCGCGACGCGGCGAGGGCGGAGCCGCCTCTCCCTCGCACTTTTTCGAGGCATTTTGTGATCACATCGCATCCTTCCCGCAAGGACAACGACCCCCGCCTCCCCGAGGCGGAGCAGAGCACGCCTTCCCGCGCCCCGCGCCCCGCGCTGCCGCTATCCTCGCGCGAGGAGCGCTCGCCCCGCCCCGCCTCCGCGCCAATGAGCGCGCCCCCCGCGCGAGGTTCCTCTGCGCCAAAGTCGGCGCGCGACCTTTCCCGCAAGCCCTCTCCGCCCCCGCAGAGCACCTCCTCGCGCGCGCGCGCGCCCGAGGAGAACTCCTCTCCCGCGCGAGACGCTGTGGCTCCGGGGGAGCCGCTCCCCCCGGATCTCCCTCCCGCTCCGCAGGACGATCTTGAGGGCAGCCCGAAGCGCCGTGGACTTTTGCGCCGCGTGGGGGACTGGTTCGCGCAGTATGACTGGTGGCGCGAGCTTGGCTTTTCGGCGAAGCTCGCCGGGCGGGCGCTGATGCGCGCGGGGTCGTTTTTGCTCAACCTCCTGCTCACCTTCCTGCTCATCGGGTCGATCTGCCTCGTCATTATCGGGACGGCGTTTCTCATCTATCTCTCGAACTTCACCGACTCGCGCGTTGAGGAGATCGATATGCTCACCTCGACCGAGGACCGCACGACAGGCATTTTCTATGTCAACGACGCGGGCGAGGTCGTCGAGATGGAGGACGAGCGCCTCGCGCCGACGCAGAACCGCGTTTGGGTGCCCTATTCGGACATCCCGCAGAACTTAGTCAACGCCTATATCGCAATTGAGGACAAGCGCTTCGAGGATCACCACGGCGTCGACTGGATCCGCACCATTTCGGCGACCGCCTACTATCTCACCGGCAAATCGAGCTACGGCGGCTCGACCATCACCCAGCAGCTCATCAAAAACGTCACGGGAGACGACGACAACACGCCCCAGCGCAAGATTGAGGAGATTTTCCGCGCGCTCAACCTCGAAAAAGAGAAGACCAAGAGCGAGATTATGGAGATGTACCTCAACACCATCTATCTCTCGCAAGGGTGCTACGGCGTGCAGGCGGCGGCGTACACCTATTTCGATAAGCCGGTGAGCGACCTCTCGCTGCTCGAATGTGTCGCCATCGCGGGGATCACGCAGTCGCCGACCAAGTGGGACCCCATCCTCAACCCGGAAAACAACAAGAAGCGCCGCAATACCATCCTCGGCGAGATGCTCGACCAAGGCAAGATCACCATCGCCGAGTATGAGGAGGCGTACAATGTGGATTTGACCCTCGCCGCGCCCGAGGAGGAGGATCTCTCGAGCGGGGCGGTCGATGACGAGGTGACCTCGTGGTATATGGACGCGGCGATCGAGGACGCGGCGGCCCTACTAATGGAGCATTACGAGGTCAGTTATCAGGTCGCCATTCAAATGATCTACAGCGGCGGGATGCAGCTCGTTCTCGCGATGGACCCCGAGGTGCAGGCGACAATGGAGGAGGTTTACGCGGACGATGAGGCGATCAACCGCATTGTCGGCTCCTCCAAGAGCCTCATTCAGCCGCAGTCGGCGATGGTCGTCCTCGACCCGACGACCGGGAACGTCCTCGGGCTTGTCGGCGGGCGCGGCGAAAAGACCAAGAGCCGCATCTTCAACTACGCGACCGACGCGAAGCGGCAGCCCGGCTCCTCCTTCAAGCCGCTCGCGGTCTATGCTCCGGCCATAGATGCCGGTATCATCGGGTATAACAGCGTGTATGAGGACGCTCCGGTGATGAATCACCCGGACACCGGCAAGCCTTGGCCGAAGAACTCCTACTCGGGCTACCGCGGCGCGATGCCGATCTACGACGCGGTCGCCATCTCCTCCAACGCGGTCGCCGTGCGCGTCCTGCAAGATTTAGGCCTTGAGAACTCTTTCTCCTTCCTCAAAGATACGCTCCACATCGACAGCCTTGTTCTCAACACCGAGGTGCAGGGCGTGAAGATGAGCGACATGACCCTCTCGGGCTTGGGGCTGGGAGGCCTCACATTCGGCGTCTCGGTCAAGGAGATGACCGCGGGCTACACCATCTTCACGAACGATGGCATCTACTGCGAGCCGCGCATGGTGCTGAAGATCCTCGACGCGGACGGCAATGTCGTCGTCGACAATACACCCGACTATGAGGTCGCCATCGCCGAGGATACCGCCGCCGTGATGACCAAGCTCCTCCAAGGTGTCGTCAGCTACGGCACCGGCGATGATGTCACCCTGAAAAACCGCGTCGATACCGCCGGCAAGACCGGTACGACGAGCAGCAACTACGACCGGTGGTTCATCGGCTACACGCCATACTATCTCGGCGGGGTGTGGTTTGGCTACGAGAATCAGCAGACGCTCTCCTCCTTCAGCGGCAACCCCGCCCTCAAAATCTGGGACGAGGTGATGAACCGCCTGCACGACCGCGCGCTCGCTCCGGTCGCAGCCGGCGAGGAGGAGCTGAAGACTTTCTCCCCCCCGCGAAACCTCTCGGCGATCTCCCCGGTGTAAAGTCGCCCCCCTCATCGCATGGCGTGCAGCCGCGCTCAACTGTAGCGATGTTTGCCCATCGCTCCCACCGGGGCGGTGCGCCGCGCCGCGGGTTCCGTTTCTTTATTTCGTTATGCCCATCACATTTTCATCTGAATACCTGCGCGGTTTTCTCACCGAGGAGGACTTCGCCTCGATAGCGGGCGAGGTCACGTCCGCCGCAAAGACCCTGCTCGGGCGAGAGGGCGCAGGCGCAGACTTTCTCGGCTGGCTCGATCTGCCGTGCATTCCCGACCCCGCCGAGTACGCTCGCCTCATAGAGGCGGCGGCGAGGGTGCGCGAGAGCTGCGATGTCCTCGTCGTCGTGGGGATCGGCGGATCTTACCTCGGCGCGCGCGCGGCAATTGAGTTTCTGCGCGGCCCGAACTACAACCGCAAGGCGGGAAAGGGCACCCCCGAGATCCTCTTTGCCGGGTGCGACCTCTCGGGGGAGACGCTCGCTGACATTCTCGCCTCTTGCGAGGGGCGGCGGGTCTGCCTCAATGTCATCTCCAAATCCGGGACGACGACCGAGCCCGCCATCGCCTTCCGCGTCTTGCGGGAATATATGGAGCGCCGCTACGGCGATGCCGCCGCCTCGCGCATCCTCGTGACGACCGACCGCGCGCGCGGCGCTCTGCACGCTCTTTCAAGAGAGCGTGGTTACGAAACTTTCGTCGTCCCGGACGACGTTGGCGGGCGATACTCGGTGCTCTCGCCGGTGGGCCTGCTGCCGATCGCCGCCGCCGGCGCGGATACCGACGCGATCCTCGCCGGAGCTGCCGCCGAAAAAGCGCGCCTTGAGGGGAATCTTGACCCGATGGGGAGCGACGCGCTGCGCTATGTCGCCGCGCGCAATCTCCTCTACCGGGCGGGGAGGGCAGCGGAGGTGTTCGTTTCGTATGACCCCGCGCTGCGGCAGTTTGCTGAGTGGTGGAAGCAGCTCTTTGGCGAGAGCGAGGGCAAGGACGGCAAGGGTTTGCTGCCGACATCCGCCTCCTTCACGACAGATCTGCATTCGCTCGGGCAGTTTTTCCAAGACGGCACGCCCCTTCTCTTCGAAACGGCGGTACTGCCGCGCTCCTCCCCCGCCGACCTCACGGTTCCCGCATCGAGAGACGATGGCGACGGGCTCGGCTATCTTGCCGGAAAGCGGCTCTCGGAGGTGAACCGCGCCGCGTTCGAGGCAACCGCGCTCGCCCACGCGTCGGGCGGCACACCGACCATCGCGCTCTCCTGCCCCGCGCGCGATGAGCGCTCGCTCGGGGAACTGATCTACTTCTTTGAGTTTTCCTGCGCGGTGTCTGGCTACCTGCTCGGGGTCAACCCCTTCAATCAGCCGGGCGTTGAGCAGTATAAGAAAAATATGTTCGCCCTCCTTGGCAGGCCCGGTTACGAGCAAAAGTAGCCTCGGTGCCGGCGGGGAAGGGAAGCGCCTCGCGCGAAAATTTCTTTCCGGCGGCGCGCTTTGCCCCTTGCAAAGGAGATTGTTTTCTTGTATAATAAAAAAGAAGTGAGGTTGACCCTCGGATAGCCATTTCGGCAGAAAGGCAGGACAGCATGCTCAAGCTCATCGTGGGACGGAAAGGTTCCGGCAAGACGAAGACCCTCATCGACCTTGTGAACAGCACGGTGGAGAGTACCGACGGCGCGGTCGTTTGCATCGAGCGCGGAGACAAGCTCGTGCACGCGGTGAAATATCAGGCGCGCCTCGCCGACACAGACGAATACGGCATCGATGACTGGCGCGAGCTCTATGGGTTCATCGCGGGGTTCGTCGCCGGCAACCACGATGCGAAGGACATCTTCGTCGACTCGGTTCTCAAAATCTTAGGCGACCGCGTGGAGGATCTGCTCTCCTTTGTGCGCGCGATCGTCCCGCTCGCCGACACGCACGCCCTTCGCCTCACGATGACCGTCTCCCTCGACCGCGCCGCCCTCCCCCCCGAATTGGAGCAATATTGCTGAAGGGATAAGGAAGCAAAACAAAAAAACGCCGTCCGCTCGGGCGGCGTTTTCTTTGCGAGAGGCTAACTCTCCGGAGTGGCAATATCGCTCCACCCGGAGACATCGCACTTCGCGCACTCGTTCTCTCCCGCGTGGGCGAGGAAACATCGCCGCGCAGGAGCAAGGAAGCGCTC
>CAZYCC010000010.1:0-3362 GCA_964645985.1 uncultured Lachnospiraceae bacterium
GTTTCGGCGAGCCGTATCCGCCTTTTGCGGCGATCGGGGCCTTCCTCTTTGAGGAGTGAACTCGCGGCGCGGGGATGCCCCCGGAGATCGATTGCGATTTCAAGGGACGATTTTCGCTGCCTACCGTGGGGGAGCGCTTTCGATTGCGAAGTGCGCCTCATCGTGATTTTGCGCGGCTTCGCGCAGCCGCGGTAGACAAATCCCGCCCCGCCACCGCTTCGCCATTTTTATTTTGCGCGCAAAACCGCCTCGTGCGCTGTTTTTGCTGCTGCCCCGTAGTCCTCGCGTTTTCTTATGCTTCGTTCTTTTATCCCGCTGCATTTTGGGACGGCGCTTCTGCTGCTCGCAGTCGCGTTTGGGCTGTCGTACGCGCTGACGCCGCTTGTGCGGCGCCTGGCAAAGCGGGTCGGGGCGATGGATGTGCCGAAGGACGCGCGGCGGATGCACACCGAGCCGACGCCGCTGCTCGGGGGCCTTGCGATTTACCTCTCCTTCCTCATCTGCACGCTGCTGCTCTTTGAGAGCACGCCCTTTCTGCGGGCGCTTCTTGTCGGCGCGACGATTATCATCATCACCGGCGTACTCGATGACATTTACGACCTCTCGCCCCTGCTCAAACTTTTCGCGCAGGCGGCGGCGGCGCTCGTCGTCATCTCGGAGGGCGCGACGATCACCGATATTTATCTCTTCGGAGATCGCATCGCCTTCGGCCCCGCCCTCTCGATCGGCATTACGCTGCTCTGGATTGTCGGAGTTACCAACGCGACCAACCTTATCGACGGGCTCGACGGCTTGTCGAGCGGCGTCTGCGTCATCGCGTCGCTCTCGCTCGCGGTCATCACGATGCTCGAGCCGTCCGGCAACACCACCTTCTGCGCCCTGCTTTTACTGATGGCGGGCGCGGGCGCCGGCTTCATTCCGCACAATCTCACCTCGAAAAAGGGCAAGAAAATTTTCATGGGAGACACCGGGGCGCTCTTCCTCGGTTTTGTCCTCGCGTGCCTGTCGGTGCAGGGCGTCTTCAAGACGCAGGCGGTTCTCTCCTTCATCGCGCCGGTCGCCGTCTTCTCTCTGCCGATTTTCGACACCTCTTTCGCCTTCATCCGCCGCATTCTCAAAGGCACCAGCCCCTTCAAAGCCGACCGCAAGCATCTCCATCACCGCCTCGTCGATATGGGGTTCACGCAGCACCAGACGGTCTACATTCTGTGGTGCATCAGCGCGCTCGTCTCGGTGCTGACCATCCTTTGCTACATCTTTAATGTCGATCCGCTCCTCACGCTCGGCATTGTTCTGCTGTTTTTCATCGGGCTGTACATTTTCGTCGGTGTCGAGAGCAACCGCCGCGCCAAGATTCCGCCGCGCTCCTCGAGCGCCGATCTGCGCCGCCTCAAGACCAAGCGCCTCTTCCTGCTCGATATGGACGGGACGCTCTACATCGAGAATCACCTGTTCAAGTCCTCGCTGCTCTTCCTGCAATATGTGAAGAAAATCGGCGGGACATATTATTTTTTAACGAACAACTCTTCCAAATCGGCGCTTGACTATGTGGAGAAGCTGCGCGCGATGGGTGTTCCCGCCGAGGAGAGCGACTTTATCACCTCGGTGCAGATTTCGCGCGACTATCTCGCCGCGCACCACGCAGGGCAGAAAATTTACGTCGTCGGGACGCATTCCTTCAAGCGCGAGCTGCGCGAGGCGGGCTTTAACATCGCCGAGGAACCGGATGAGGAGGTATCGGTTCTCCTCGTCGGCTACGACACCGAGCTGACCTACGAGAAGCTAACAGCGGCGAGCCTTCTCTTAACGCGCCAAAGCGTCACTTATCTTGCGACCAACCCCGACTGGGTCTGCCCGATTTCCTTCGGCAGCGTGCCCGACTGCGGCGCGATCTGCCAGATGCTCGAGCACACGAGCGGGCGCAAACCGCTCGTCCTCGGCAAGCCTTCGCCCTTGATGGTCGAGGAGGCGCTGCGCCGCTCGGGCTTCTCCGCCGAGGAGGCGCTCATTGTCGGTGACCGCCTGTACACCGACATCGCCTGCGGCGCGGCGGCGGGCATCGACAGCGCGTTTGTCCTCTCCGGTGAGGGCCGCGTCGAGGACATCCCGGCAAGCGACGTGCGCCCGACCTACACCTTCGATGAAATCGGCGACCTCATCCGCGCCGTTGTGGAATAAATCTGCATTCAGAGAAAACGCCGCCCGACGGGCGGCGTTTTTTCGTGTGCCTGCGCCTCTGTTGCGCTTCTCTCGGGGGGTGAGGAGGGGCGCGCGCGGTGGATTCTTGCGCCGATTCCACAACCACAGGGGATGTAGGAATCCCCGCATCGCGCCGCCCTGATAATTCCTCCCACCTTGCAACCGGACACCGCGCCGGAAAAATCACATCGGATAACGGTATTGCCGCTGACACGTCCAACCGCGCTGACGAAATCATTTTCTTCGTTTGAAATACCGACATTTTCAAGAGAGACATTTTGTATGGTCGCGTCGTAAAATCCCCGCCCCCGCGGGGCGGATCCGCGAAATCGCGGGATAAGTGCGAACCGAAAAACAGAAAAAACTCCCTCGCACGGACGTGCGGGGGAGTTTTCACAAGTGAGGAAGGGGTTTTACGAAAGAGACGCGAACCTCCCCGCCGCGGACGCGGCGGGGAGGTTTTTGTGCGTGCTCGACTCGCTTAATTTTTGCCCCTTACGACACAAACCATATTCTGTTGCGTTTCGCGGGTGGGCGGTCCCCTCACGCGGGTATTATACCACAACGCGAAACAGAAGTCAAGCATTTGGGAAAGCTTCGCTGAAATTTCCGGCGTTTACGTATGGCAGCAAAAAATCGCCAAATAGAGTACCTCTGTTTTTGATCTACTTCATATCGAAATCTGCATAAACTCATCCGAGACGGTGTAGAAATCGGGAAAGTTTACTTTTTGTTCATAAATGCGATTTGCAACAGAATATGGTTTCTGTATCGTTTCATCCCGTTTTCTCCTCCGGGAGGGCGAGTGGTCTCCCCACGGACGTTTTCCCCGGCGATATTTTCCGCTCGCCGTGGCGATCGCGCGCGGTCCCGCGCCGATTCCCTACATTAAGTAACCACTCCTCGCAATGTTCCACGCCCCTGCCCGCCTTATTCGCTCGCTTCTCGCGCTCATGCTTTGCTGCGCGATGCTGCTTGCCGCGCTGCCGACGCTCGCTCTCCCTGAGCGCGGGAGCGCGGGCGACCCCGGCCCGCAGACAGTCGATTACGGCGGCTATCTCGCTTACGCTGTTCTCTACGATGACGGCGAGCTTGTCTTCGAGGCGGACAGCACGCCCGACCGCAGCGATGCAAAGGAGGTCAAATCCTACGCGGTAGAGGAT
>CAZYCC010000010.1:3462-13504 GCA_964645985.1 uncultured Lachnospiraceae bacterium
TGGCATTCCTCCCGCGCGATGATTCGCTCGGTCTCCTTCGCCGATTTGTACGCGCCATCATCGCTTTCGTATATGTTCGCCGACTGCACGGCGCTTTCTTCCTTTGACGGGGCGAACCTCGACGCATCGCTCGCCGCCGACTTTTCTTCCTTATTTAAAAACTGCTCATCGCTCACGACCGTCACGAATATCGAGACCTGGCAGACGCGCTCGGCGACTTCGCTCGCCTCGCTCTTTGAGGGGTGCGGCGCGCTGCAAACCTTGCCTTCCCTTGGAAAATGGACAACGAGCGCCGTCACCGACCTCTCCGCCGCCTTCAAGGGCTGCGCCGCGCTCTCCGAGATCCCCGGTATTGACAAATGGGATGTTTCCGCCGCGACAGATCTTCGCTTGCTCTTTGAGGGGTGCTCGCGCTTGCGCGAGCTTGACCTCACCTCGTGGAACACCACCGGGAACCCCGCGATGACGAGCTTCTTCTCCGGCTGCACGGATCTGGAGGGCCTCATACTCGGCGCGAGTTTCCGCTTCCCCGAGAGCGCGGACGATGGCCTGCCGGGATTGTGGAAGCTGGAGGGAGGCGACGGGCGGCAGCTTGACGCCTCGCAGGTTCGCGCCGCGCACAACGCGAGCGGCAAAACCGAGACCTATACCGCCGACAAGCCCTTCTACGCCTACATCGACGAGAACGGTACGCTCCACATCCACCAAAACCGCGGCGAGGCGCAGGCGAGCCTCGCAATGGACCCCACGCCAATGCCGACGCAAATCTCCGGCAAATCCGACTGGCCGTGGGATAGCTACCGCGAGCAAATTCGAAGCACCGACATTTCGGAGAGCTACTACCCGCCGACAATGGCTCAGATGTTCGAGGACTGCGTCAACCTCGGAGCCGTCTCGGAAGGGGAGACTTTCGCTTTGCGCCTCGACGCGCGCTATGTTACCGATATGCACGCCCTTTTCAAGGGATGCAAAAATCTCCCCGCGACCTTCACAATAGAGGGGCTGGACACCTCGCGCGTCACGAATATGCGCGAGATGTTTTCCGGCTGCGCGTCGATCACCTCGCTTGTTACGCTTGGGCTGCGAAAGGCGGCGGGAGACGCGCTCGGCTGGGATACCTGCGCCGTTACAGACATGAGCGGGATGTTTTCCGGCTGCACAAACCTCGCCGACATTTCCCCCTTGCGCGAGTGGAATATCTCCTCGGTGACGACTCTTGCCTCGATGTTCGAGGACTGCGCCGCGCTTGCCGATATGGCGCCGATGGCGAGCTGGGATCTTTCGCGCGTGACAGATCTCTCGCGCCTTTTCAAGGGGTGCGTGTCTCTGCGCCGCTTTGACGCGGTGGGCTGGGTTAATTCCCATGGTCCCGCGTGCGTCGATCTTCTTTCCGGTTGCACTTTCCTGCGCGAGATTTCCATCGGCACTTCCTTTACATTAAGCGACGATATGGCGGGGGCGGGAAGCTCGCTCCCCGCGGACGACTGGCAGCTTGGCGGCGAAGGAGACTTTCTCACAGAGGAGCAGGTGCGCGAAAATCTCGCCGAGGCGAGCGCCTCGCAGACCTACCTGCGCCCCTTCTACGGCGTCCTTTACGAGAACGGGGATTTAGTTATCACGCGCGGCGACGGCGCGGATCCGCGCGCAGCGTCCGCGAAGCAAATCGCTTTTCGCATTCCCCTTGACAAAATCGATGTGCCGCCCCCGCCGGAATACGAAATTCCCGAGCCCGGAACTACCGAGGCCGAAAACTGGACGCCGCCCGAGATCCCCCCGAAGGACTACACATGGCCTTGGAAGGGCGTTTTAGATAAGATTGTCCGCGTCTCCTTCGCCGAGAGCTACGCTCCCGAGGATGCCGCGTGTATGTTCAAGGACTGCGCGAACCTTCTCTCCTTTGACGGGGAAAATTTCATCTGCTCGGAGGTGCAGGATCTGCGCGGGATGTTTGAGGGCTGCTCCTCGCTTGCCCTACTGGACTTGTCCGGGTGGAACACCGCCGCCGCGACCGATATGTCGCGGATGTTTTACGGCTGCTCATCGCTCGAGGGAATCGGCGGCATCTCCGGCTGGAACACCGCCGCCGTTACCGATATGAGCGGGATGTTCTCCGGCTGCTCATCCCTCCTCGAGCTTGATCTCGGCCGCTTCGACGGCAGCGCGCTCTCGGCGATGAGCGGCATTTTCACGGGCACGACATCGCTCAAGCGCGTTATTTTCGGCGCGACCTTCCGCCTCAATCCCGACACGGGTCTTTCCGGCTCATGGTATTACGACGGTGTCGGCGCGGCGATGGCGCCCGAGGATCTGCGCACGCACCACAACGCGAGCGGCGTGGCAGACAGCTACTTCACCGTCTCGGGCTACTATGCCCTGTTTTACGAGGAGGACGGCGAGCTGGTCTTCCAGGTTGGGAAAACCCCCGAGCCGGGGCGCGACACGGATACGATATACACTCTCGCGGACTTTGAGAACCCGACCTCTGAGAGTCAAATTCCGTGGCTTTCTTTAGGCGATTCTATCGTCCGCGTGACCTTCCGCGACCGCATCGCCCCAAAGTCGACCGCCTACTGGTTCGCGGGCCTCACCGCCCTCGAGGAGATTGCCGGGTCCGGCACAAACCTGAGCACCCGCGATGTCATAGATATGCGCGAGATGTTCCGCGGCTGCGCCTCGCTCACGGCACTGGATTGCGCCGGCTGGGATGTTTCTAAAGTGACGAGCCTCGCCTCGGCGTTTGCCGGCGCGGGCATTGAGCGGCTGGATGCCCCCTTCTGGGATCTTTCCTCCTGCACCGATCTCTCGCGCGCCTTCGCCGCATGTTCCGCCCTTCGTCAGGTCAACGCCGACTATTGGCACCTGCCGCTCGCGACAACTCTCGCCTCGATGTTCGAGGGCTGCCCCGTTCTTGCGCTCGTGGAGATTCGCGAGTGGGCTCCCACCGGCACGGTCGACATGAGCCGTCTTTTCGCGAGCTGCCCGCTCCTCGGGACGGGATCGCACCCGATGGATCTCTCGGGCATTGTCGCACCCGGCGCGACAACGCTCGCGCACGCCTTCGAGGGCACCGGCTTTACCTCGCTTGACGCAGGCTCGTGGACGACAGAGAATGTTACCGATTTTTCCTGCGTCATCGCAAATTGCTCGAACCTCACCGCCTTAGATATTGAAGGCTGGACCACCCGCGGCAGCTTGACCGACTTTTTCGCGGGATCGGACAAGATTGCATCGCTCACCCTCGGGGAAGGGTTCTCCTTTGGTGAAAGCGGCGCGCTCGGTCTCTGCGGATACCTGCGCCGCGAGACCGAGGAGCGCGTGACGGTTGTCTCGGCAGAGCAGCTCTCGGGTCTCTCCGGCGCCGCGCTCGCCGGAGAGTGGACCGCGACGACCGACGGCTACGCGACGCTCGACACGTCAGGCATCCTCACCTTGCAAATAGGCGACGCCGGCGAGGCGGCGCGGCAGCTCTCCCCTGCCGCCGGCGGGGAAGAGGCCGAGCCGGGTCTTCTTGCCGATGGCAGCTATCTCTGGCCGCTGCCAAGCGATGCCGCCTCCCCCGCCGACTGGCCGTGGGACACCCACCGCGGCGATATTCGCGCGGTGCGGGTGATCTCGCCGGTCGCGCTTGGCAGCGCGGCGTGGATGCTCGCCGACTGCCCGAACCTCACGACTTTTGACGGCGGTGCCCTCGACCTCTCGCGCGCGCAGGATCTGTCCTACCTCTTCGCTGGGTGTACAAACCTCACGACCGTCAAAAACCTCCATTGGAATACCGCAAGCGCGACGACGCTCGCCTCGCTCTTTGAGGGCTGCACTTCGCTCACCTCGCTTGTCGGCTCGGGGATAGAGTCGTGGGATGTTTCGAGTGTCACCGACCTTAGTGCCGCCTTTATGGATACCGGCCTCACCTCGCTTAACCTCGACGGCTGGACAACTACCTCCCTCACCGATGTGAGCTATCTCTTTGCCGACTGCGCGAGCCTTGCGAGCGTCTCGCTCGGCGGCTGGGATACCTCGCGTGTTCTCTCGTTTGAGGGGATTTTCTACGGGTGCACTGCGCTGAATAGCCTTGCGGGGATCTCCGCTTGGAGAACGAGCGCCGCCGAGAACCTCGGCTGGGCGCTTGCCGACTGCTCCTCTCTCCTTGCCCTCGACGGCGCACAGTCTTGGGAGACTTCCACCGTCACCTCGATGACCCACCTCTTCGCGGGAAGCGGCATCACCGATGCGCCGCTCGGCGCATGGAATACTTCGGCCCTCGTTGACGGGCGCGGCATCTTCCGCGGCTGCAATGCCCTTACGAGCGTCAATCTCTCCGGCTGGAACACCGCGGCCGCCGCCTCATCGGGAGATCTTTCGGGTCTACTCGCCGATACGAGCGCGCTAAATACGCTCACTTTGGGGCGCGAGTTTACCTTCTCCGGGGAGGAGGGGCTGCTCGGCGGCTGGCAGAGGCAAAGCGACCCCTCCGCGCCGATTCTCTCCTACAAAGATCTGATGATGACCTACGACGGCGCGACCATGTCCGGCAGCTACACCCGCCGCGATGCCGTGGCGGTGCTCTACGGCGATGGGCGCCTCGTCTTCGGTTACAGAAGCGACCTTGCGGAGGAGGACGGCGCGCACACTTATTCCCTCGACGGCCTCACCGCCGACAATCCCCCGTGGCAAAGCGAAAAATCGCAGATTCAGAGCGTCACCTTCTCGGAGAAGATGAAACTTCCCACGCTCGCCGGGATGTTCTCCGATTGCGGAAATCTTACTACCTTCGATGGCGCGAACCTCGACCCTGCCGGCATTTCTTCTGCCGCGGGAATGTTCCGGAACTGCTCGAAGCTCTCGAGCGTCACCGGCCTTGAAAATTGGGATACCTTCCTCCTTGCCGACAGCACATCGATGTTCGAGGGCTGCGCTTCTCTACCCGATCTGCCGCACATCGGCGCGTGGGATACCACCTCACTCTCGACCGCCGCGCGGATGTTCGCCGACAGCGGATTGCGCCACCTCGCCTTAACTAACTGGGTTCTCCCCGCCGTTACCGATATGAGCGCGATGTTCGAGAACTGCGCCTCGCTCTCCTCCCTTGACCTCACCGCCTACGCCCCGGCAACGCCTCCCAAAATGGAGAATCTCTTTGCCGGATGTACAGACCTTGCGAGCCTCACGCTCGGCGCGGGTTTCCGCGCGGGAGAGGGCGACCCCACCCTTGCCGGAACATGGAAATACCTTGGGGAGGAGGACGGCGCGATGCAGTCCGGCACGGATCTTCTGCGAAACTTCGATGGCAGCCGCCCGGGAACCTATCTTGAGGTAGGGCACCTCAACCGCGGCGTCGCGGTGCTCTACGAGGACGGTAGCCTCGTCTTCTGCGTCACCTCGCCCGGCGAGAGCGAGGACATCCTCGAGGAAATAGATCTGCCCAAGGACGGCGCGGTCTCGATCTCCGCGTTGACATATCGCGGGCAAATCACCCGCGTCTCCTTCGACCCCGCCTATGCGACCAGCCCTACGATAGTTCCTTGGACGAGCGTTACCGATCTTTTCGCCGACATCGGGGCACTTACCGAGGTTGATTTCACAAACGCCGATCTTTCGCGCGTCACCGACTTTAGCGGCCTCTTTCGGAATTGCGCGAGCCTAACGCGCGTCACCGGGCTGCACGCGGACGCCGCAAGAGACCTCTCCGGGATGTTCTCCGGCTGCGCCGCCCTGCAAGAAATCGACCTCTCGCGCGTCAAGGCGACCGAGGCGCCCACGCTCACGGGAATGTTCACCGGCTGCACCCCCGCGACGATTACGCTCGGCGAGGGCTTCCGCGGTGGCGATGGAGCGGGTTTGTCCGGGAAATACCGCTACGCGGCAAAGCCGGACGATGACGCCGTCGAGGGCGATACGCTTTTATCGAGCTATAACGGCTCCGCTCCCGGCGATTATGTCCGCGAGGAGGCGCGCAATTACGGCTACGCGGTCCTCTACGATGACGGTCGCCTCGTCTTCCGTGCCGACCCCGAGAGTAGCAGCCGCGCGACTTGGCAAGGCACGCTCTCCTTCAGTGGAAGTGAAACCCCGGGAATCGCTCTCGCAAACGCTCTTGCCTCTCACAAAGCGAGCGTTGAGTCGGTCAGTTTTGAGAGCGGCTATGAGCGCGTGCCCGGATTTGTCCCGTGGCGCTCGATAAAAACGCTTTTCTCTGGCTACAGCGCCCTTACCGATGTGTCCTTCGCGAGCGCGAACCTCGCCGCCGTGACCGATGCCAGCGCCGCCTTCCAAATCTGCGCGAGCCTGCGCTCGGTCGACTTTGCCGAGGCGGACCTGTCGGCGCTGCAGAACGCGAGCGATCTCTTCTCCGGCTGTTCGTCGCTTATTTCGGTTGAGATACCGAACCTCGCCGCCGTGACGAACCTCTCGGGGATGTTCCAAAACTGCGCCGCTCTCAAAAGCGTCTCCTTCCCGGGAATGAACAGCTCGCGCGTCACAAGCTTCGCGCGGATGTTCTCCGGCTGCTCTTCGCTATCCGAGATTGACCTTTCTGTGTGGGATATGCGCGGGGCGGCGCTCAGCGGTACGGAGGATCTCTTTGAGGGCTGCGATAAGCTGACAACCGTTACCTTCGGGGCAAAAGGCAGAGTTACAAAAATCTCTTACGGCTCGTACCAAATGGGAGACTCCGCCGGACTGAGCGGAGATTGGCGGCGCACCCGGGACAACAGCAAAATTGAACTTGCCTTTACTCCTCTCAGTCAACTTAGCGAACAAAGCTCCCTCACCGGCACTTACCGCAAGATCGGCGCGACCGGTTCGCTGACCGTCGAGGCGCGCGCGGCGCAGGGGTCCTCTCCCGCCTCCCACACCTATACGCTCACCCTCGCGGGGTACGACCCGAACACGTCAAGCGGCGCGCTCGCCGCGCAGTATAGCGGCCTCACCTTCACCGGAGGGGTTTCCGATCCCTTTACCCTTACCGACGGCGAGAGCCGCACGTTCGAGAACCTCCCGGCGGGTCTTTCCTACACCGTCACCGAGACGCCGGCAGACGGCGTTGCCGTCGAGGCGGTCGGCGACAGCGGCAAAATCGTCGCGGACGAGGTGCAGAGCGCGATCTTCACTCACACGAGCGTCGCCCCGACAACCCACACTCTGACAGTCACCTCACAGGTCACCGGGTCGATGGGCAGCCAGAGCAAGGCGTTCGCCTTCACCCTGACGCTCACGCGCGACGGCGCTCCCTACAACGAAGAGATCCTCGTTTTCTTCAAGGAAGGCGCCTCCCGCTGGATTACCCCCGAGGAGGGTGTTTATTCCTTCACCCTGACCTCGCGCAACGCGATCACCTTCACCGCGCTGCCGCTCGGCGTCACCTATAAAGTCGCCGCCGTGCCGGTGCAGGGCTACACCATCACCGTGACCGAAGGGAGCGACACCGGCGTTATCGCCGATGATAACCCCCAAATTACGTTTGAGCTCAATCGCGAGGGGCGTGTCCCGACCGCCGCGCACATCGGCACCGGCATCCTCGCGCTCGCCCTGCTCGCCGTTATCCCCGCGGCGGCTCTGATTCTGCGCTCCCGCCGCCGCCGCCGCGGCGAAAAGTAGCCCGCGCCCGCCGCCTGCCCGGCGCTCCCCTGCACCGCGCGGCGCTCGCTCACATATCCTTATCGGAGTTTGTTATGCACACCCATTCCCGCTGCAAAAGAGCGCTCAAATGCGCGCTCTGCGCCCTGCTCGCCTGCTCGATGCTCCTCGGTGGAGAGCTGCTGACCGGCGCGCAGACGACCCTCAACCTCGAATTCGGCGAGGGGGATGTGCACAACGAGGGGGAGTCTGTCTTTCTCTCCGACTATTTGAGCGATTCGAACGTGGCGGTTACGCGCAATTCCGGCTACGGGCAGATCTTCGCCGACAAGACGGCGGACAACAAAAGCCTCTCCATGCGCGTGGAGGGGCAGACATTGACATTTGAAAAAGGCATTTGGGCGCACGCCTCCTCAACGCTGATTTTTGATCTATCGAAGATTCCCGGGAATGATGAGCGCGGAGAAATGCAAAAGCGCAAGTACACTAAGTTGTGCGCTTTCGTCGGTTTGAACACGAGCGCGGGCGGCAACGGCAACGGCGTGAAGTTCACTATTTCAGTCTCCGACACCAACCAGAGCGGCAGCAATGGGTGGACAAAGATTTACGAGCCGGACCGCGTCTTCTTCGGCAACACCGACGGCGTGCGCGTCAAGCTTGACCTGCAGGGAAAGCGCTACCTCAAACTCGAGGCGAGCGACAACGGCGGCAACGGCAGCGACCACTCGATCTACGGCGACGCGATGCTCCTCTCGGACAAATACGAGGATCCGTTCAAGGGGCCGACGGTAGAGGAGATGGACACCACCATCCGCGCGATGGCATCGGGGAAGACCTCTCAGTCACCCAAAGAGTATACGCAGGAGCTCAAACTCGCCATCCTTCAGCGCGACTTCATTTCGAGCTTCGGCGAGTACACGATGGCGAAGTACATGGTCGGGTTGGCGACCGCCGATGACAAGGAGGCGGGGCAAAAGGTCCGCGATTTCGTGCAGACCGTCCTCTTGCAGAACGAACACAAACTCCTCGAGGAGTTTGTCTTCGGCGGAGCGCCGTGGGGCGGCTACGCGAACGCGGTAAATGTTCTCGCGGAATTGTACGAAGCGCACAAAGAGGATTTGGACGACAAAGATCATGGTCCTCTTTACACCCGGATGATGGTCGCCATCGCCCTCATCCACAGCAAGGGCGCGCGCCTCTTTATCCTCGACCGGGACGATAAGGGCACGCCGCTCGACCTGCTCGACCCGGAAAGCCCCAACGTCAGCAAACCTGTCGCCCGCTACGAGGTGCTGAAGGAGCTTTTCCTCCAAGGGAAGCTGGAGCCGTTTTTCGAGAAGCTCGAGACACCGCTCCTTTGTCATGTGGTCGATGCCTGCATGGGCGATGACGATGTCGAGTGGACGAATGGCTGGTTCACCGAAAAGCGCAAGACAAACGCGAAGCAGGAGTACGACCCCCACTGGATCCGCTACTCGCTGAGCTACAACTACGCCGCCGACCGGTTCTTTACGAACGAAGAAACGCGCAAACAATATCAGACTACCTATGGCGTTTCCGATGACCTGATGGAGCGGATGACCGTCGACGGGGGCGCAAAGCGTTACCCCGCGATGTGGGTGCTGCTCGCCGAGTGCGGTGTCTGCGTGCAGCAGGCGTATTTCGGCAAGAACTGCTACAACAGCGTCGGTCGCCCCGCGATGCACGTCGGGCAGCCCGGTCACGCCGCCCTCATGATGATGTACTGGGACGAGGAGCACGGCAAAATCGCGAGCTGGAAGCTGGTCAACGGCTCCTGGCCGTGGATTCAGTCGAGCTTCGGAGCGACCGGCGAGGTTTACGCGCATATCGGCTCGCCTCCGCCGATCCTCGGATGGGGGCGCGGCTCGTATGCCTACAGCGCCTCGCTCGCCTACACTTGGCTTGCCTCCCGCGCGGTCAACGACTTCGCGAACTACAAGGATGCCGAGTACGCCGTCAAGCTCGCGAACAGCTTTCCCGGCGATGAGAACGACCACTACAATATCCGCTGCGAGCTGTACAACCAAGCGCTCGCCGTCGAGTCCTTCAACTTCGACGCGATGCTCGCCCTCACAAAAGAATATAGGGAGAAGGGCGACACCTCCTCTTTGCTTGAGCACGCAAAGAAGATTTATAACGAATACGGCAAGCGCAACGACTTCGGCAAGATGGATCTGCTGCCGCTCTATGACCTTTTCCGCATGATTCTCCCGGTCTTCGGCAAGGACGCGGGCAGCCTCATCGAGCTTGCGAAACTGCAGAACAGCGCCTTCACGGTGGCGCGTCAGAGCGGCGACGATGACCTCTACTTCATCGCCAAGTTCCTGCAGGGCAACGCGTCGAGCACCGATGTCGCGACCTTCAGCTTCGACGGCGAGCACCCGGGCGAGGTCTCCCTTGGCAGTATGTTCACCGAGGAGAACGCCCCGGGATGGGAAATTCAATATAG
>CAZYCC010000010.1:13604-29784 GCA_964645985.1 uncultured Lachnospiraceae bacterium
TTTCACCCCCGACGCAACGCCGGATACGCGCAAGTACATCTCGGTGAAGGGCGTGTCGCTCGTCGACTACTCGAGCGAGACCTCCGCCCACCCCGCGCGCAACCTCCTCGACGGGAACAATCAGTGCGTTCAGGTAGGCACGCTCTCGCACTACTACGACTCCTCCTGGAGCACGAGCGACACCGACCAAAAGTACGTCATCTTCAAGCTCGATAACCCCGCCGTCCTCACGGCGGTCGACTACATCCCCGCCGTGCAGGGCATCGGCTGGGCGCACGACAACATCGCCAACGGCGCGCTGTACAGCGGCGACCTCTACACGAGCGAGGACGGGGTAGCTTGGGATTTGGTCAGCTCGCTCGATGGGCTTCAATACAGCGGCCTCAGCTCGAACAATGTCAAAAAGACCTTCGAGATTCCTTTAGATAAGCAGAAGCTTGTTTCCTACGTCAAGGTCGTCGCGCGCGAGACTTACTACTCCACCTACGTCAACCTCACCGAGCCCGCGGGGCATCACTACGACGAAAATCAGGTTTTCTCCGCGCGGGCGTTTGAGTTTTACCAGGACTCGACGAAAAATAGCGTCCTCACCGGCGTCGTTTCCTACAGCGAGGAGAACCCCACCAACCAAAGCGTCACCGCGCGCGTCGGCAACCTCTCCACGCAGAACGCCGAGGTTATCGGCGAGGACACCGTCACCTTCGAGGAGAACGGCAGTCATACCTTCACCTTTGAGGAGAAGGACGCCGAGGGCAAGGTCGTCAAGACCGGCACCGCTACTGCCGTTGTTGATTGGATCGACAAGGAAGAGCCCAAGGCGCACATCGAGTACAGCACGACCTCCCCGACAGGCGGCCTCGTCCTCGCGACCCTCTCGGTCGATGAGAAGGGCAGCGAGAAGAGCACACTCGAGCTCTACACGACCAAAGGAGAGTGGACGCCGCTCACCGAGATCGACGAGGATCTTGCCCTGCCGCCGGGCGATCGCCGCAAGAAGTTTCAGGTTTCCCCATACGAGGCGACCTTCAACGAAAACGGCACCTACAGCTTCGCCCTGCGCGACAAAGCGGGCAACTCCCGCACCTACGAGGCGCGTGTTAACTGGATTCTCACAAGCGCCCCCGAGACGGTGGTGACCTACAGCACCACCTCTCCGACCGGCAAGAGCGTTACCGCGACGCTCTCCTGCCCGAGCGGGAAGATTTCCCCGGTGGAGGGCGGCTCGCTCACCCATATTTTCACCGCGAACGGCGATTACGAGTTCCGTTACCTTGACGCTGCCGGGAACGAGTGGACCGCCGCCGCCTCGGTCGACTGGATCGACCTTGAACCTCCCGCGGCGCATGTGGAATATTCCCCCGCGCGCGTCAAGGGCAAGGAGACGCGCGGCCCTGTCACCGCGACCCTCGTCCTCGACAGCGCCGAGGAGGTCACCGTCCTTGGCGACGGGCAGATGTCGCATACCTTTAACCGCAACGGCGTGCATCTTTTCCGGTTGCGAGACGGCGCGGGCAACGTCACGACGGTGAAGGCGGAGGTCACCTGGATCGGAGGCGCCTCATGAGTTCCCGGCGTGGGGCGGCTCCCCGTAAATCGAAGCGCGCCTCGCGCGCCGGACCCCCGCCGCGAGACGCTCCCGCCTCCGGCACCGACCCTCCCCCGGCGGGAAGATCATCCCCGCCCGATCCCGCCCCGGCGGGGAGAGGAAGCGATGGCTCCTCACCGCCCGATGGCGAGGGGCACGCGGCAAAGCCCCGACCTTCCGGCAGGAAAGTGGCGATGCGCGCCCTCTCACTCCTCGTGAAGATAGGTGTCGTCGCGCTGCTGCTCTGGGCGGCGCTGACCTTCGTTTTCGGTGTCTACCGCATGGCGGGCAACGCGATGTACCCCTCGCTGCGCGATGGCGATCTCGTCTTCACCTACAAGCCGGGCGAGGTCTACGCGGGCGATGTCGTCGCCTATGAGACCCCCGACGGCATTCACCTGTCGCGCGTGGTCGCACGCGCCGGCGATGAGGTGGATTTCGCGAGCGATGGCGGCGGGTATCTGCTCAACGGCGCCCCGCCGACCGAGGAGGTCTTCTACCCCACCGAGATGACGAGCGGCGCGCCGCTCCCCGCCTCCCTTGGCGAGGGGGAGTACTTCCTCCTCAACGACTACCGCGAGGATGTCGGCGACAGCCGCAGCTACGGCGTTATCCCCCGCTCCGCCCTTCGCGGAAAACTGCTCTTCCTCATCCGAAGGCGCGGCTTTTAGGAAAATATTTCGTTCTCAAGTCTCTTTCACCCTACGGGAATCAAAGGAGGTTCCACCATGAAAACCACCACTTGTATACGCGCCCTCGCTCTGCTCTGCGCGGCGCTGCTCGTTGCGGCGATGATCGCCGCAGTGGCTCTACCCGCCACCGCGTCCGGCGGCTACACCGAGGGTCTCGGCGGAATGACAAGCTACGAGCTGACAAAATACCTCGTGATGAAAGACACCGCGCAGATCGTCCCGACCGTTACCTTCAACTATACGATTGAGGCGGGCGAGGCGGCAGAGGAAGAGGGCATCCTCGCCGGTGTCGGCGAAATTACGGCAGAGCCGATTTCCTTTACGAGCGCGTCTTCCACCGTGAAGTTCGGCGAATCGGGCGCGGTTGGCGTTCCGGGTCTCACCAACGGGCAAATGTTCGCTACCGGGAAGACCACCTTGGATTTTAGCGCTGCCGGGTTTAAAGATGTCGGTATCTACCGCTACAAAGTCACCGAGACGGCGACTGAAGAGGGCTACATCACCGATGACGCGAATGCCACGAAGACCCTCGATGTTTACGTCGAGAAGTCAGGCGAGAATCAGCTGAGTATCGGCGGCTACACCATGTCGAACCCCGATGCGAAAGTCAACAGCTTTGTCAACACCTACGAGACCTACAGCCTCGGATTCGGTGTGGAAATCGCCGGCAACCAAGCGTCAATCAATCAATATTTCAAGATTGATCTGAGTATCACCGACTGCGGCGTTGACGGAACCTATACCGTGAACCTCAGCAACGCCGACAAGGGCGAGATTTCCTCCCAAGGAAACGCGTCGAACCCGAGCGCAATCGTGATTTCCGATGGCGCGGGCAGTTCGACCTTCTATGCTAGGGGCGGGCAGGGCATTGAAATTGTCGGGCTTCCCAAAGGAACAAGCTACTCGGTCTCGCAGACCGCGGTGGATGGATATACCACCTCCCCGGAGAGCCCTCAGTCCGGCAGCCTCACCGAGGATAAAGACATCACCTTCTCGAACACCAAAGAAGGCACCGTCCCCACCGGCGTGCTGATGGTCGTTGCGCCCTTCCTCGCCTTAGCGGCGGTCGGCGCGGTCGGCGCGGTGATTATCCTGCGCAAGCGCCGCAAGGAAAAGGACTAATCCGCCCCGCGCGAGGGCGCGGATAACCCCGTCCCCGGCTCCCTCCCGCGCGGGAGGGAGCCGGGGGGTCCGCGCGCCCCGCGTGGAGTTACATCCCCGTAAGACACCCCCCGCGCCCTCCGATCTGCCCCGCGCGCCCCGCGCCCCTCTTTCCCCGTGACATTCCTCTACCGCGCTGTGCGCGCGCTCGATCGACTGACAGATCTCGCGCTGCTGCTCTTTTTCCTCCTGCTGATGGCGCTTGGCGCCTACACCGTGGCGGACGCCTTCCTCGTCTACCACGCGGCGGACGGCGCGGATCTGCTGCAGTTCAAGCCGAATGAGGACGGCGCCCTCCCCGCAGACCGCGAGATCCCCCCGGATATGATCGCCTGGCTAGCGGTGGACGACACCCCCATCGACTACCCCGTCATGCAAGGCGGCGACAACACAACCTACCTCAACCGCGACCCCTTTGGCAGCTACGCCCTCTCGGGCAGCATCTTTCTCGACGCGCGAAACGCCGCGGATCTCTCCGACCCCTACTCGCTTATTTACGGGCACCATATGGAGTACGGAAAGATGTTCGGCTCGCTTGACCTCTTTATGGAGCGCGATTTTTTCGACGCGCACCGCGAGGGCAGCCTCACGCGGGAGGGCGAGGTTCTGCGCTTTCGCATCTTCGCCTGCGTCATCGCCGACGGCTCCGAGCGCGCGATTTTCTCCCCCACCGAGTTTGCGGGCGGCGCGCCCGGGACGCTCGCCTACCTGCGCGAGAACGCCCTCTTTTTCGAGGAGCCGGAGGGCGATCGCCTCCTTGCCCTCTCCACCTGCAAGCACCCTCAGACGACCGAGCGCTTCGTCGTTTTTGCCGCTTTTCTCTGAATCTCCATGCATAGCCGAACCTCCGCGCCCGCGCGCGCCCTCGCGATGCTCCTCGCGCTGCTTTTCCTCGCGGGGCTTTGCCCTCCCGGGGTGACCTTTGCCGCCGCGGGGGAGGGGGAGGCGTTTGCTTTCACGCTCCCCTTCGCCGTGACCGGCGCGCCCGGCGATGTCGCGCTCACCCCCCTTGAGGGTTCCCCCGAACCCTCCCCCGCCTCCTTCGAGCGCGCGCGGGAGGGCGTATTCACCGTCACTCTCCCCTCGGAGGGGGTATACCGCTATACCCTCTCTCAGTCGGGCAAGGACTCCGATACCGTTCGCCTTGACCGCACGACATTCGAGGTGGAGGCGGTTGCCGTGCGCGGCGCCGATGGAACGCCGACCGTCACGCTCATTCTCAACCGCGCGGGAGATACGCACAAACTCGAAAGCAGCGAGGTCGTTTTCGCGAACACCGAGGCGAGCGCCTCCCTTCGCATATCGAAGACCGTCACCGGCGCGGGAGATCGGTCGCGCGAGTGGCATTTCACGCTCACTTTAAGCGATCCCGTCACCGGCGCGCGCGGCGGCGTCGCTTTCACAAAAGGCGAAGCGTCCTTCACTCTGCGCAGCGGCGAGAGCCTGATAATTTCCGGTCTCTTCCCGGATGTCGCCTATACGGTCAGCGAGGAGGAGGCGAACCGCGACGGCTACAAGACGAGCGTCGCGGGCGAAGAGGGCGTTACCCGCGCGGGCGAGACGGTCGCGGTTTCCTTTGAGAACTACAAGGGCGGCGTTTTCGCCTCCCCGGGAACCGGCAGCTCTGCCGCCGCGGCGCTTCTCCTCGCCGCTTCTCTTATCCTCGCGCTGACGCTCATTCTCCTCGCCGCTCTCCGCCGCCGCCGCGATGGCGAGGACTGACCCCGCGCTCTCGCGCCCTATTCTCGCGGCAAATTCGACTCGTCCCCGGCAAAACACCGCCCTGGCGGTGTTTTTTCGCGCCCCCCGCGCTCTCCCACCCGCGCCTCCCCGCAAGACCCATCTCCTCCGGGGAGAACGAGCGCGCGAGCGCGCTCTCCCCGCCGCGCCCCGGCAAGACCCTCTCGCCGCGCTCTTTTTCCTCCCGCTCGCTTGACAAGGGCGGGGGCGATGTGCTATACTTCGGGGAAGACTTGCGCGCCGCCGCGAGGTTTTCCCGCGCGCCCCCGCGCCTCCCGCGCCGATTTGTTTTTTCTTATGCCCGAACCCGCTCGCATTCTCGCCGTGTTTTCCACGCTCGACCGGGGCGGCGCCGAGACGATGTTCATGGAGCTCTACCGCCATGTCGATCGCTCCCGCCTGCAGTTCGATTTCGTCAAGCACACGCCCGAGCCATGCGCCTACGAGCCCGAGATCGCCGCGCTCGGCGGGAGGGTCTACACCGCCCCCGCCTACCGCGTCGTCAATCACCTCTCGTACCTGCGCTGGTGGAGGCGTTTTTTGCGGGAGCACGAGGAGCTGCGCGTCGTCCACGGGCATTATTTTACGGTCGCCTCCGTCTTCCTCGAGGAGGCGCGCCGCCGCCATCGCGTGACGATCGCCCACGCGCACAGCACGAAAGTGCCGATGCCGAAGAAGCCGCGCTCTCGCCTAAAAGCTCTCGCGCAGCTCTCGCTTATCAAACGGCTCGAGAACTGTTCCGATTATCGTTTTGCCTGCTCCAAGGAGGCGGGCGAGTGGCTCTTCCCGACGCGCGGCTATACGCTTTTGCATAACGCCATCGACACCGCGCGCTTTCTCTTCTCACAAGAGGACCGCGAGAGCGCCCGCCGCGAGCTGGGGATTTCCCGGGGCGCCCCGGTCATCGGCACGGTCGGGCGGCTCGACGCGCAGAAAAACCCGCGCGGCATCGCCGAGATTTTCGCCGCGTTCCATGAGCGCGAGCCGCGCGCGCGCTTTCTCTGGGTGGGAGACGGTGTGCGCCTTGCCGACACCCGGGAGTACATCGCCCGCCTCGGCCTCACGGACGCTTTTCTTTTCACCGGCGTGCGCGCCGATGTGCCGCGCCTCCTTGCCGCGATGGATGTCTTCCTGCTGCCCTCCTTTTTTGAGGGGCTGAGTGTCGCCACCGTGGAGGCGCAAGCCGAAGGGCTGCCCACCCTTGTCAACGACCCTCTCCCGCACGAGGTGGCGCTGACTCCCTTATGTGAGTTTCTTCCCGAGAGCGACCGCGCCCGCTGGGCGGAGCGCATCGCCGCTCATCTCGCCTCCCCCGCCCCCCGCGCCGCCGCCTCCCGCGCCGCCGTGGAGCAGATCTGCGCCGCCGGGTACGACATCTCCGCCACCTCCGCTTATATGCAGGACTTTTACCTGCGCGCCGTGCGCGAGAACCTCGCCGAGAACCCCGGCGCGGTCTCCTCCCGCTAACCCGCCGCTTGCTCCCCTCCAAAGGACGCCGGTTTGAATTTTACAAGGTACTTCTCCAAATATATCTACGTCCTCCTCTGGCTGGGGCTTGCCGCTCTCCTCTACCAATACGGGGGGCTGCGCCGGCGGGAGACGGTGTGCGGCGTGGAGGAGCAGCGCCCCAAGTGGTGGTTCGCGCTGCTCGTCTTCTTCCCGGTTTTTTACATGGCGGTGACCCGCGGCACCTTCGCCGACACAAACGCCTATCTACACTCTTTCTACTCCATCACCGCCACATGGCAGGACATCCCGCGCGTGATGGCGGGCGTTGAGAAGGATCCGGGTTTCGCGCTCTATAACCTCGTCATTAAGCAGTTCATCGGCAACGACAATATCCTCTACCTCGGCTCCATCGCCCTCATTCAGAGCCTCTGCCTCGTCTCCTCCTTTCGCAAATACTCCCCGAGCTACATCACCTCGGTTTTCCTCTTTGTCGCTTCGAGCGACTACATCTCGTGGATGTTCAACGGGATGCGTCAGTTCATCGCGGTAAGCCTAATTTTCGCCGCCCTGCCGCTGATGATCGAGCGCAAGTATGTGCGGCTCTTCCTCGTTATTCTCCTCGCCTCGTCCTTCCACCGCTCGGCGCTGATTATGATCCCCTGCGTCATCATCGCGCAGGGGCGAGCGTGGAACTGGCGCACCATTCTCTCCATTCTCTTTGTCATCCTCGCGGTGGTCTTCGTGGGCGAATTTACCGAGATCCTAGACACCTCCCTTGAGGATACGCAGTATAACAACGTGGTGAGCGACTACACCGCCTTCGGAGACGATGGCACTCACCCCCTGCGCGTCCTTGTCTACTCGATCCCCGCGCTCATCGCCTTTATCTACCGCCGCCGTTTCCGCGAGGAGGCGACCCCGCTCATTAACTTCTGCATCAATATGTCGATCCTCACGGCGGGGATCTACCTCATCTCGATGGTCACCTCCGGCATCTATATGGGCCGCGTGCCGATCTACACTTCCCTCTTCAGCTATATCCTCCTGCCCTGGGAGCTCAACCGCCTCTTCACCGGCAGCTCGCGCAAGATCGCCTACGCCGTGATGATTCTCCTCTACCTCGCTTTTTACCTCATTCAGGTAAACCCGCTGCTCTATCCGCGCTTCTAAGAGCGCGCCTGCCATGCCCCTGCTCACCGTTTTCACCCCCGCCTATAACCGCGACTACAGTCTCCCGCGCACCTATGAGTCTCTTCGCGCGCAGGACTGCCTCGATTTCGTTTGGCTCGTGGTCGACGACGGCAGCACCGACGGCACGGCGCAGCTCGTTTCGCGCTGGCAGCGCGAGGAGACCTCTTTTGAGATTCGCTACATCCACAAGGAAAACGGCGGCATGCACACCGCGCATAACGCCGCCTACGAGGTTATCGACACAGAGCTCAACGTCTGTATCGACAGCGATGACGCGCTCGCGCCCGGCGCCGTGCGCAAAATCAAGGAGAAGTGGGAGGCGGTGCGCGAGCGCGGCTACGCCGGCATCATCGCGCTCGACGCCGATATGGCGAGCGGGGAGGTCATCGGCAAGGGCTTCCCCGAGGGGATGAACGAGACCACCTTGGGCGGCTACTACGCGGCGGGAGGCAAGGGCGACAAGAAGCTCGTCTACCGCACCGATGTCGTGCGGCAATACCCCCCATACCCGGTCTTCGAGGGGGAGGTTTTCGTCCCGCTTGGCTGTCTGTACTCCGATATTGACCGGGACTACAAGCTCGCCGTCCTAAACGAGGTGCTCTGCCTTGTTGAGTATATGGAAGACGGCTCGACGCGCAATATGCTCCGGCAATATAAGCGCAGCCCGCGCGGCTTTGCCTACAGCCGCCTGCAGGCAATGCGAGCTCAAACCTCAAAAAAGGCGCTCTTTCGCACCTGCATTCACTATGTGTCAAGCAGCCTGCTCTGCCATAACCGCCGCTTTCTCGCCGAGTCTCCCCGCAAGGGGATGACCCTGCTCGCCTTCCCCTTCGGCCTCGCCCTCACTCTCCTCATTAAGATAAAAGTCCGCGATTAACCTACAGGTGTTTTCTATGCCCCCGCTTCGCCGCCACAAGGTCGCGATGATCCTCTTCTACTTCGGCGCGGTGCCCCCCTTCTTCGATTTGTGGCGCCGCTCCGCCGAGGCAAACGAGGACTTCGACTTCCTCATCTACACCGATATGGCCCTCCCTGTCCCCGCGGGCTCTAACGTGCGCGTTATGCCGACAACGTGGGACGCGTGGCGCGAGCGCGTTCGCGAAAGGCTCGGAGAGAGGCGCCTCGTCCTTAACGCGCCCTACAAGATGACCGACTACCGCACGGCGCTCGGCAAGGTCGTGGAGGAGGACATCGCGGGGTACGACTTCTTCGGCGTGGGCGATATGGATGTTATTTACGGGGATCTCAGTGATTTTATCACCGACGACCTGCTCGACTCCTACGATCGCCTCTTCTACCACGGGCATTTTCAGCTCTACCGCAACACCGAGAAGATGCGCAGCCTTTACCGCGCCGAGTACCCGCATATCCTCACCTTCCGCTATGTGAAGTCGACCCGCTACATCTGCCATAGCGATGAGAGCGGTGCCTGCGCGTGGGCGTCCGAGTACGACCCCACGGTGAGAATGTATTTTGACTGGCTCTTTTACGACCCGCCCTTCCGCTACTACAAGTTCCGCGAGGGCAAGACCGAGGACGAGGCGTACTGCCTCTGGAGGGGCGGCAAGCTCACGCTCCACCACGCGGGCGGCGGCGAGAGGGAGCTGCTCTACATTCACCTCCAGCATCGCAAAATGACCGACGAGCACCATAGTGACCGCGCCTTCGCCATTTTGCGCACCGTCTTTGCCGATGTTGACCGCGTCCCCGAAATTCTCGCCTCGCACGACCCCGCCGAGGACGGCTGGACCGAGAGCAAGAACAAGGCGATTGCCCGCGGGCACTGGAAAAAATTGGGAAAGGGAAACGTTCGCTTTCTCCTTTACCGCAAGCTCCACCGCATTCGCTCCAAGTAAAAGCTCCCATGCGAAAAAACTACCCCTTCGCCTCTTGGCTGCGCGCGTTTGCGGTTCTGAGTATTCTTTACTGCCACCTTGTCGCCGGCGCTCAAAGCCCCCTCATCCGGTTGACCGGTGCCGTCTTTAATATCGGCGTGCAGATTTTCGTCATCCTGTCCGGTTTCCTATTTGGGACGCAGTTCGCCCGCGCCGAGTCTGCCCGCGCCGAGTCTGCCCGGGCAGAGTCTGCCCGAGCCGAGTCGGGGGGGGGGTGGCCTTTCCGCACGGAGTTTTTATAAGCGCCGCGCGAGGCGCATTTTCATCCCCTATTGGCTCTTCCTCGCGGTCCTCGCTCTCGTTTGGGTGGCGGTCGGGCGCGCGCGCGGGCTGCTCTCGCTGCGCTGGCTCGCCCTGATTTTCGGAATGCAGGGGTCGGTCGTTATTGTCCTCGGCGCGGATCACACCTGGTTCATTACGCCCATTCTCATTTCCTACGCGATCACCCCGCTCCTGCACCGCCTCTCGCTTTGGCTAGACCACGGGCGCGGCAAGCTCGCCTTGCGCGCGGCTCTCCTTTTCACTCCGCTCCTTCTCGACCCGCTGCTGAGCGCCCTCGTCCCGCCCGCCTTCCTCTCCACCCTCTCCTGCCCGGTCGTCTTCTACATCCTCGCCCTTTTCCTTGGAGAGCGCTTCGAGAGCGTACATATCCGCCGCCCTCACGCCGCCCTTGCCGCCGCGGGAATCATCCTCGCCTTCGGAGCGCGGCTCGTGGCGCGCCATTTCATCGACGGCACGATTTGGTACGACCGCGTCATTGTGCAGTATACTCACGGCATTGCCGCCTTCTGTATCTTCACGCTCTTTGCTTATTTCCTGAACCGCGCCGCCCCGCCAAAAGCAGTGCGCGGCATCAACCGCGTGAGCTTTGAGATTTACCTCTACCACGCGATGTTCACCTTCGGCCCGCTCAAGCTCCTTGGCGCGACAGGCGTTTGGCCGCTCGACTGCCTCCTCGTCATTGCCGCGACTCTCGCCCTCGCCATCCCCGCAAACCTCCTCACCACATGGGTGACAAAGAGGATAGAGCGAAGGAAACCCGCTCCCGCCCCGGCATAACGCCCGCCGACCCCACCTCCACGCCTATGATTCCCCAGGTCATTCACTACTGCTGGTTCGGCGGCAAGCCCCTGCCGCGCTCGGCGCGCAAATACATCGCGAGCTGGCGCCGCTTCTTCCCGGGATATGAAATTCGCGAGTGGAACGAGACCAACTACAACGTGCGCGCGATCCCCTACACCGCGGCGGCGTATGACGCGGGCAAGTTCGCCTTCGTTAGCGACTACGCCCGCTTCGACATCCTTTACCGCGAGGGCGGGGTCTATTTCGACACCGATGTCGAGGTGATCGCTCCGTTCGATGACATTCTCGCGCGCGGCGCCTTCATGGGCTGCGAGCGCGACGGATCCGCTCCCGCTCCCGCCCCCGGCGGCGGGGCGCGCGGCGGGAACAGTGACGGGAATACCGGCTCTGTTTCCTTGGAAACAGAGGGGATTTGCGGCGGCAGAGAATCTGCCACCGCAAATCCGGGGCTGGGCATAGCCACAGCCCCGGGGCTGGGCATATACAAAGAAATTTTGGAAAAATACCGCGCGTCGGTCTATCACCCCGGTGATGCGGGGCTCGTTGTACCTTATGCGACGCAGGTTCTGCGCGCGCATGGGCTGCGCGATGTCGCCGGGATACAGCAAGTGGAGGAGATCACCGTCTACCCCTCCGACTACTTCAACCCGCTCGACAGCGCGACCGGCGCCCTCCATAAAACCGCGAACACCCGCTCGATCCACCACTACACGGCATCCTGGCTTCCGCGATCGGCGCGGCTGCGCGTGAAGATGGCCCGCCCCTTCCACCGCGTCTTCGGCGAGGACTGCTTTTCCTTCCTCAAGAGAGGGGGCGGGAAATGAGCCTCACCTACTCGGTCGCCATCCGCACCTTGGGGCGCGCCGGCGAGAAGTACAATGCGCTCCTCGAGAGCATTCGCCGCAGCTCCCGAGCGCCCGAGAAGGTGGTCGTCGTCCTCCCGGAGGGGGTAGACCCGCCGCGGGAGCGCCTGGGGTGCGAGGAGTTCGTTTTTTGCGAGAAGAGTATGATAGGGCAGCGCATCGCCGCCCTGCCGCACATCTCCTCCGACTGCACTCTCTTCCTCGACGACGATGTCGCCTTCGACGAAAACTTCGTCGCAAAGCTCCTTGAACCCATCGAGCAGGGTCTCTTCGACTGCGCGATCGGGCCGCTTTTTTCCTTTTTCCCAAGGAGCCGCGCGGGCGCGCTCGCCGGCTTTCTGATGGGCTCTCCCGCCCTCTCGCTCTTTCGGCGCGACTATTATGTGAAGATTTTGAGGGACGGCGGCTGGTCTTACCACACCTTTGATACCTCGGTCAAGCGCTACTACCCCACCGAGTCCTTCGCGTGGACGCTCTTCCTCATCCGCACAGACGTGATGCGCGCTCTGCGCATGGAGGACGAGCAGCCTTGGCTCGAGCGCTTCGGCTACGCCTGCGGCGATGACCGCGTGATGGCGTATAAGCTCGTCAAGATGGGCTACTCCGCCTGCTGCGTCTCCAACGCCCTCTACACGCATAACGACGCGCGCACCTCAACCGCCGGGAGCGGCCTACCGGACACCACGCCGAGCTTCTGCATGACCTATATGCACCGCGTTTTCTGGCAGCGGTTCATTCAAGACCTTGAGAAAAATCCCCTGCGTCGCGCGCAGAACCGCGCCTGCCTCTGCTACTACGAGGCCGCCTCCGCCCTCTACCGAGCCTTGAAGAGCCTCTCCCCGCGCAACCGCCCCTATAATAAGGCGGCGCGCGAGGGATTTCGCGAGGGAGCGCGCTTTACGCGCGGGGAGGAGTACGCCGCGCTCCCGCCGATTAGCGGAAAGGAGGAGTGAGCGTTTATGGCGAAAAAGAAAATTCTCCTTTCCTTCACCGGGCCGATGGAGATCGGTGGCATCGAGCGCTCTCTTCTCTCCCTGCTCGACGCTATCGACTACGATTGCTATGATGTCGACCTCTTTCTTTACGGACACCACGGCCCGTGGTTCGATCTGATTAACCCCCGCGCGCGATTGCTGCCGCAGGTGAGGGAGCTCGCCTATCTGCGCGAGTCGATCGGAGCAAAGCTGCGCCACGGATGCTTCTACTCCGCCGCTCTGCGCGTCCGCGACGGGCTGCGCGCTCTGCTCGGCCGCCGCGTCGATGTCGACCTCACCTGGGGCGAGGTCGCTCGCCGCTGCGTGAAGCCTCTTGAGACGCGCTACGACCTCGCGCTCGGCTTTTTCCTCCCCTTCACCGTCCTCTCGGAGAAGGTGAGCGCCGCGCGCAAGGTCGGCTGGGTGCACACCGACTACACAAGCGAGCGGGGCAGTATCCCCGCGCTCACGCGCGAGTACGACACAGTCGACTATATCGCCGCGGTGAGCGACCAATGCCGCGCCTCCTTCCTTTCGATTTTCCCGCAGTACGAGGAAAAAACCATCGTCGTGGAGAATCTCCTCTCCCCCGAGATGGTGCGCCGCCTCGCAAGCGAGCCGCTCCCCCCCGACTTTCCGCGCACCGGGCGCAACTGCGGCGGCAGCGACATTGTTTTGCTGACCGTGGGGAGGTTTGCGCCGCAAAAACGCACGGACGAGATCCCGCTGCTCTGCCGCTTGCTGCGCGAGGCGGGGCTGCCGGTCAAGTGGTGCCTTATCGGCTACGGCAGCGGTGAGGGCGAGCTGCGCGCCAACATCGAAAGAGAAGGGATGGAGGGGCAGGTTCTCCTTCTCGGGCGCAAGGAAAACCCCTATCCCTACATGAAGGCGTGCGACGTATATGTGCAGCCCAGCCGCCACGAGGGAAAAGCGGTTGTGGTGCGCGAGGCGCAAATTCTCGCCCGCCCCGTCCTCATCACCGCCTACCCCACGGCGGCAAGCCAGCTTGAGGACGGTGTCGACGGCGCTATTCTCCCGATGGACACCGGCGCCCTCGCCGCCGCGATGGCGAAAGCCCTGCGCGATCCCGCACGCCTCTCCGCCCTCGCCGAGAACTGCCGCTCCCGCGACTACTCGGGCAAAGCCGAGCTTGAGAAAATCTACGCCCTCGCCGAATAATCCCCGCCGCTCGCACCGACAAAAATCCGCTATGTCCACACAGCTGCTTTGGGGAGACCCTGCCGTCTCGAGCGACACCGAGCTGACCATCGGCATTCCCTCCTACCGCCGCACGAGAACCCTTCGCGAGGCGATCGACAGCGTCCTCGCCCTGCCTTGCGACAAAGTCAAATTTAAGCTCCTCATCTCGGAGGACGACACCGAAAACCATGAGGAGATAAAACGTATCATCGAGAGCTACGCAGACCCGCGCATCGTCTATTATCATAACACCCCGGCCCTTGGCATGGCGGGTAACTGGAACAACTGCATTTTCCTTTCGCGCACCAAATATGTAGCCCTCTTGCATGACGACGATATGCTCAAACCCTGCTATACCGACGTGGTCGACCGCATTATTCACCATAGCAGCGTTCCCTTTGACGTGGTCAGTTTCAACCACGACAATTTGGAAGGGGAAAATTTGGGAGTGCGCCCGGATGCCGGCACGGGGGGGGGTTCGCTTTATGACAAACTCCAGCAAAACCGCTTCCGCCGCTACACCCCGGGCGATTACTACTTCGGCGCGCTGCAGCTACTGCTCCTGCCCTCCTGCGGCACGCTTTTCGATCGCGAGAAGATGGTCGCGTGGGGCGGTTACAGCGAGCAGGACGGCAACACGACCGATGAGATATTCTTCGAGCGCTACTGCCATGAGCACGGCGCTTACTATCTGCGGCGCAATGTCGCGGTCTACCGCACGAGCGGAGACCGCCTCTCGCTCACCCGCCCGGTGAAGATCTCTTTCGTCACCGAAGGGGTCGCTCACCGCTTGGAAATGGGCGGCGTTTTCCGCTTTTGGAACCGCGTCTTCGGCGAGGCGGGGCTCAAATGGGCGATCGCCTACCCGTGGCACGACGCCCTCTTCCCCGAGCAGAAGCTCCCGCGCTCCGCCGCCTACCGCGGGCGGCTCTACAAGGCGGTGCGCAAGGTCTATCTCTTCCTGCGCGCCCTTCGGGTGGGTCTTTTCGCGAAAAAACTCCCGTAAATTAAAGGATTGCTTCTATGTCCACACAGCTGCTTTGGGGAGATCCTGCCGTCACCGGGGACACCGAGCTGACCATCGGCATTCCCTCCTACCGCCGCACGAGGACCCTTCGCGAGGCGATCGACAGCGTCCTCGCCCTGCCCCGCGACAAGGTAAAGTTTCAGCTGATTATCTCGGAGGATGAGTCGGATCGGCACGAGGAGATTCGGCAAATCGTCGAGAGCTACGGCGACCCGCGCATTGTCTACTACTACAACACTCCCGCCCTCGGGATGAACGAGAACTGGACGCAGTGCGCACGCCTTGCAAAGACGAAATACATCGCCCTCCTCCACGACGATGACTACCTCAAGCCAAATTACCTCGATGTCGTCGACAATCTCCTCCACCGCAGCCCGGTTCACTTCGATGTCGTCAGTTTCAACCACGACATCCTGCAAGACGCGGACGGCATTATTCGCCCCCGCCCGGACGACAAGGGCCTCTACGGCAAGCTGCAAAAGAACCGCTTTCGCCGCCACACCCCGGGTGACTTTTATTTCGGCGCGCTCCAGTGCCTGCTGATGCCCTCCTGCGGTATCCACTTCTATAGGGAAAGCTTGCTCGGGGGGGGGGGGCTACAAGAAGGAATACGGGTATCTGTCTGACCTCATTTTCTTTGAGATATTCTGCCACGACCACGACGCCTATTATTTGCAGAAGAATGTCGCGGTCGCGCGCGCGGGCGAGGACAACATCTCCCGCGCTCGCACAACAAAAATCGCCTTCACCACCGAGGGCGTGGCGCACCGCCTGAAAATGGGCGGCGTCTACCGCTTCTGGAACCGCGTCTTTGGCGAGGCGGGGCTCAAATGGGCGCTCTCCTACCCTTGGCACGACGCCCTCTTCCCCGGGGAGAAAATTTCCGCCCCCTCGCGCGCGCGCGGGCAGCTCTACCGCCTTGTGCGCGAGATTTACCTCGCGGCGCGCGGCATATGGGTGGGACTTTTCTCCCGCCGCTACAAGGACAACGCATGAACACCACCTACGGCAGAGATGATGCCCGCATGACCCACGGCATGGCGATCCTCGCGATGCTCGTCCTCCATCTCTTCTGCCGCACCGGCGATAAGGTCTTCGGCAAGCCTCTTCTTTGGCTGACCCCGGAAGTCCCCGCCGTATATCTGTGCGGCTTTTTCGCCGAGATTTGCGTGACGGTCTACTCGCTCGGCGTGGGCTACGCGCAAATGCTCATGGTAGAGGAAGGGAGGAGCAGCTATCGCGTGAACCTGCGCCGTATCCTGCGCCTGATGGGAAACTACTGGGTGGTGGTTGTGCTGTTCAGTATAGCGGGACTATTGA
>CAZYCC010000010.1:29794-37634 GCA_964645985.1 uncultured Lachnospiraceae bacterium
CCCCCCCCCCCCCGCCACCCACCGGGGGGGGGGCCGCGCCCCCCCCCCCCGCGCCACACTCCCCCGGCGCCCCGGGGGGGGGGGCGGGTTCCCGGATCGCCGCTTGATTTTGTGAAGACGCTTTTCCTCCTTCACAGCTATAACGGCGCGTGGTGGTATCTGCACAGCTATGTTCTCCTTCTGCTGCTTCCTCCCGCCGTTCTTCTCTTCCCGGTAAAAAAGCTCCCGCCGGCGGTGGGCCTTGCCGGATGCTTCCTCCTACAGGTCGGCTTCAATCTCCTCGCGCGCTGTATCCCCTTCCCCACCGCGGTGGGCATCGCCCCGGTCGATTACCTCGGCGAGGAGCTGCGCCGCCTCTGCTCGATTCTCCCCGCCGTCTGGGCGGGCGCCTGCCTTTGCCGCGCAAGAGCTGTGGAGCGGCTCGGCGCGTGGGGCAACCGCCGCTTCTCCCCGCGCGCGGGGAGGGCGCTCCTCTTCGCGGCGTACGCTATTCTCTTCGCGGGATATACCCTCCTGCATAAGGCGGTGCTCTGCGGCGCGGTGGGTGTCCTCACCTTCCTGCTCTTCAACCTCTGGAAGAAATCCGCCCCCGTGCGCAAAATTTTCCTCTTCCTAGGCTGCCACTCAACGAACATTTGGCTCACGCATATGTTCTTCTACGTTTCGGTCTTCCCGGGCCTCGTGCAGAAGGCGGTATACCCCATTCCGATGCTCCTCTTCCTCCTCGCCCTGACAGTAGCCTCCTCCTATGTGATTAAAGGGGTCGAGCGGGGCTGCTCCCTCCTTTGGCGCGCCGCGCGCCGGCATCTCCCCTCCCGCTCCTGCTAAGTTTCTATGCCCACCTGCGCCGCTTCTCCTCCCACGCCCCGCGCGCGAGATCTTTCCGCCGACATCGCGCGCGGCCTTGTCATCACGATGGTGGTGATGGGGCACTGCTCCTCGGTCGACCGCCTCGGGCTGCGCCTCATCGGCGCGTTCCATATGCCCTTCTTCTTCCTCCAGTCCGGCGCGCTGACCGCGCGGCGGGATACCGATCGCGGGGGGGGGGGGGGGGGTGAGAGGACCCTGCAAGATGTTGCCTCGCGCGTAAAACTTCGCGCCGCCGCCTCGACACTGATTCCTTATTTTATTTTCGACAGTCTCTTCGCCCTCTACACCGGCGTTATCGGGCACCTTGACGCCCCGCGTGAGATTCTGCCGGCGCTTCTTTCCTCGGCGCGCTCCATCCTCACGCTGAACGGCACGACGGTTACCTGGTTCCTCCCCGCGCTCCTGCTTGCGAAGGTCGCTTTTGTCCTGATTTCGCGCTCCCGCGCGCTCGCCCTGCCGCTCACCGCTGCAATTTTCCTCGCGGGATTGCTCGTTCCCTGCCCGCCCTACTGCGCCGTTCTTTGGCGCGCCGCCGTTGGGCTCGGCTTCTTCACGATGGGGGTCCTCCTTGCCCCGATCGCGATGAAGAAATGGCGCCTTCTCCCGACGATCGCTCTCGCCGCTCTCTTCGTCCCCATCGCCCTTGCAAACGGCTCGGTCGGCATCGTCTCACTCTCCTTCGGTAACCCCGTGCGCTTCGTCGCGGCGGCGCTGCTCGGCAGCGCGCTTGTCGTGCAAGTGTCGATTCGGCTCGCGCACGCCTTCTGCGGGGAAGGGAAGCGCGCCCCCGTCCTGCGCCTCCTCGCCCGCTTCGGCGAGAGCTCGCTCGTTATTCTCTGCACGCACCCCTTCCTCATCGAGCCGCTGCGCTTGCTCGATTACAAGCTCTTCGGCTCGCTCCTGCCGCGCTGCGGCGCCGCCGAACCGATCGTCTTTGCCGCCCTCGTTATGGCGCTTGAGTGCGCGGTGATTCCCCTCGCCCACCGCCCGTTTGCCCCGCTCTTTGGTAGGCGCAATACCCCGCGAAAGGACCCCGCCCATGAATAACCCGCCGTTGAAATCAAGAACCGCGGGGGGGGGGGGGTTCCGGCTCTCAAAAGCTCTGCTGTTTTATTACCCACTATTTCGGCAAGATCCCCGCAACGACCCCCGCCTTTCTCCTGACGGTGCGCGCCAACCCGGGCTTTGATTGGATTCTCCTTACAGACGATCACACTCCCTACGATTTCCCGGCGAATCTGACGGTCAAGTATTATACCCTTAGCGAGCTCGCCGCGCGGTTTCAAAGTTGCTTCGATTTCCCCATCAGCCTTTCGAGCATCCGCAAAATTTGCGACTATCGACCCGCGTTCGGCGATATTTTTCGGGAAGAGCTAAATGGCTACGATTATTGGGGCTACTGCGATATGGACGAGTTCTTCGGGGACCTCGCCGCTTATCTCACGCCCGATTACCTCTCCCGCTACGATAAACTTTTCTGCTACGGGCATATGACCATTCTGCGCAACAGCGAGCAAATGCGCACGCTCTATCGCCATCCCGTTCCCGCAAACTTCCCCCTTCGCCCCGACTATCTCTACCGCGACTATCGTGAGGTTTACGCGGGCGCTCCAGACGGCTGCGTCTATGAGGAAAACGGGATGTTGCTCCTCTGCGAGTCTGCCGGGGTTCGCTCCTGTTACGATCATCTCTTCGCCGACGTTATCCCATACCGCAGCCGCTTCCGCTCGGTCAATTGGGACCCGCGCGACAATTCCTCGCGCGCAGAGTCCCCGCGAGACTTCGTTGTTCTCTGGGATGAGGGGCGCGTCTTTCTCATCGGGGAGGAGGGCGGCGCGCTCGTGCGGCGCGAGGTGCTCTACGCGCATCTGCAAAAGCGCCCGCTCTCAATGCGCCGCTTCGACCCCGCCTGCCGCCGCTTCCTCATCTACCCCAACCGCGTCCACTCCCTGCGCGAGGGCGAGGACACCAGCGCCGCCGTGCGTGCGGCTCTGCGCCGCACAAACGCCCGCGCCCTCCTTCATATCGACGAGGGCCGCCGCTCCCTGCAAGGGAAAGCGTTCCTCTGGCGGCACCGCTTCCGCAAATATATCCTCCGCCGCCCCGACTAACCCGAGCGCTCATCTATGACCGTCAAGACCATCACCTGCCACGACGTGTACAATGCGGGTGCCTCCCTGCAGGCGTACGCGCTCGCCGCTTATCTTCGCGCGCAGGGCGCGGACACGCAGATTATCGACTATAAGCCCCCTTACCTTTGCCACTACAAGCTCTGGGGTGTCGGCAACGAGGACTACCACCGTCCGCTGCTCTGGCAGGCGTACAACCTTGCGAAGCTGCCCGGGCGCATCAAGGCGCGCCGCAGCGAAAAGAAAAAGGCGTTTGACGACTTTACCGCGCGCTATCTCCCGCTCACCCCCCGCCGATACGGCTCCTTCGAGGAGCTGCGCGCCGACCCCCCTCCCGCCGACCTCTACATCGCCGGCAGCGACCAGATTTGGAACCCCCTCTTTCAAAACGGGCGCGACCCCGCCTTTTTCCTCGATTTTGCCCCGCGCGGCAGCGTCCGCGCCTCCTATGCGGCGAGCTTCGCTACCGATCGCCTCCCCGGCGAGCATAAGCGCGCGATTGCCGAGCGCCTTACCCGCATGGACCGCATCTCCGTGCGCGAGAGCTCCGGCCTTGACATCTTGAAAGACCTTGGGATCACTGGCGGCGTGCGCGTCCCCGACCCGGTCTTTCTCCTCGACGCGGCGCATTGGCAGGCGATGACCTCTCCCCCGCCAATAAGCGAGCCCTACCTCCTCGTCTACGATTTCGATAGGAGCCCCGCGCTTGCCGACTTTGCCCGCGAGACGGCGCGAGAGCACGGCTGGAGAATTCTCTCGCTTTTTCCTTGCGACTTTGCGGATGAGGTGTACTCGCGCGGCGGGCCGCTCGCCTTCCTTTCGCTTATTTACGGCGCGTCGTTTGTCCTCTCGAACTCCTTCCACGCAACGGCGTTTGCCCTCCTTTTCGGGCGCGATTTCGCCCTGACCCTGCGCGAGGAGGACATCAACGCGCGCCTGCTCGACCTGCTCAATCTGTTCGGCGCGAGAGGGCGGCTCCTCGCCCCCGGCGCGCGCCTCACCCCGCTCGACGGAGGGCGCGTTGCCGAGACCATCGCCGCCGAGCGCGAGCGCGGGCAGTCCTACCTGCAGTCTCTGCTCAAAACAAAGCCATGACCCCGACTGTTTCGGTCATCATCCCGGTCTACCGCGTGCAGGATTTCTTATCCCGCTGCGTCGACAGCGTCCTTGCGCAGTCTCTATCGGATATTGAGGCGATCCTCGTCGACGACGGCTCGCCCGACGCCTGCCCCGCCCTTTGCGATGCCTACGCCGCCCGCGAGGAGCGCGTGTCGGTTGTGCACAAGGCAAACGGCGGCCTCGGCTCGGCGCGCAATGCCGGCATGGACGCGGCGCGCGGCAAGTATGTTTTCTTCGTCGACAGCGACGACTGGATAGATGAGGACACCCTCGCCTCTCTTGTCGATGTCGCCGAGCGCAGCGGCGCCGACTTTGTGCGCTACCGCCCGATGTTCGCCGGCTGGCCCGGCCGCGAGGACGGCTCGCTTTGCGACTTCGGCACCGAGCGGGGGCTGCGCGAGGGGCTGTACGATCGCGCCGGCATCGAGCGGGATCTGCTGCCCCGCCTCATCGCGACCCCGCAGCTCACGCTCGGTGTGATTGTCGCCGCGTGGCGCTCGCTCTACCGGCGGGACTTCCTCGAGGCGCACCACCTGCGCTTTTACGATGAGATCCGCTACTCGGAGGATACCATCTTCAGCGCGCGCGTGGTGATGGCGGCGCGGTCTTTCTACTACCTCGACGGCGCGCGCTTCTACCACTACTTTTACAATCCCGCCTCGATCACCAAGTCCTTCCGCGCCGACCGCTGGAGCTCCTGCAAGGCGCTCATCGCCCGCTTCGAGCAGGACTTCGCTCATCACCCCACTTTTGACTTTACAAATCAGCTCTGGCTGCAGAAGATCTACTGCGTCCTCACCGCCCTCTCGCAAAGCTCCTTCCTGCGCGAGGGGCGCGAGCGCGTCGCCTATATCCGCACAATCTGCGAGGATGAGGTGACGGTCCGCGCGATGCGCCACCTTGACCTTGTCGATGTCGGCCCCAAGCAAAAGCTCTACCTGCGCCTTGTGAAATGGAAGGCGACGCACCTGCTCGCCGCCCTGTAGTATGCCCACCCTCTCGCTGATTGCCCCGCTCTACAACCTCGCGCCGCTCCTGCCGCGCTTTCTCTCGAGCGTCGCCGCGCAGACGGCGGGCGATTATGAGCTGCTCCTCCTCGATGACGGCAGCACCGACGGCACCCTTGCCGCCGCGCGCGATGCCGCCGCGCGCGACGCGCGCATTCGCGTTTTCTCGCAGGAGAACGCCGGCGCCGCCGCCGCGCGCAACCGCGGCGCTTCGCTTGCGGCGGGAGAGTACCTCATGTTCCTTGACGGGGACGATGAGGTTCTCCCCACGATGACGCAGGAGTACCTGCGTGCGGCAAAGGACACCCGCGCCGACATCGTTATCGGCGGCATACGCTTTCTTGAAGGGGGCGCCTCCCTCGACAAGCTCCCCCCAGGAGGGGGTTTGATTTCTCCCCCCGCCCTCTGGGAGGCGCTCGCGCGCGATGAGACCGGTGTCTTCGGCTACGCGCCGAACAAGCTCTACCGCGCGGAGTTTTTTCGCACGGCGCGCCTTGCCTTCCCTGCGGATATGCGCGCGCAGGAGGATCTCGCCCTTGCCCTTGAGGCGTATGACCGCGCGCAGCGCGTCGCCTTGCTCCCGCGCGCTCTCTACCTCTACTATCACACCCCCGGCAAGCGCGATATTCCCCCGGAGGATCTGCTGCGCAACCACCGCCGCCTCCTCGCCCTCGAGCGCGCCCACGGCGCCCCCGAAGACGTCGCCCGCGCGGCATACCGCCTTGCGCGCTTCATCTATCAGATTCTCTTTCACGCGCCCGACCCCGCAGGCGCCGCCGCGCGCCTCGCGGCTCTTCCCGGGATGGTAGATGATATTTCCCTCGCGCTGCCTGCATCGCGCGGCGAGACCCGCCATGTCCTCTCCCGCTTCTGCGCGGGAGACTACGGCGCGATAGCGCGCTATTTCGCCTGCCGCCGCCGCTTGAAGCGGCTCCTTGGCAAAGCGTAACCCCCTCCCCGCAAACCCCTTGAAAAAACAAATCGCCATAGTGACTCGCGGCCTCATTACCGGCGGCGTGGAGAAGGCGCTGCTCGCGATGCTCGCGCGTATGCCCTACGATGAGGTCGATGTCGATCTCTTCGTCTGTGAGCTCGGCGGCGAGCTCGAGCGCGACCTCCCCCTGCCGGTTCGCCTCGCCCCTCTGCTGACCGTTCACCCGCGCGATGCCTATCGCCACCCCGGCGCCGCCCTCGCGAAAGCCGCGGCGATGGCGCGCGTGAAGATGACGCGCCCCTCCTTTGCAAAGGAGTGCCGCCTCTCGGCGAGAATGCTCTTGCCGCTGCCCCGCGCCTACGACATCGCCGTCTCCTACCACGCGCCAAACACCGTCCCGGTGTTCTACACGCTCGATCGCGTGAGGGCCGCGCGCAAAATTCTCTGGCTGCACGGAGACCTTGAGAGCAACGGCGGGCTGACGCCCCTCCTCCTGCGCGCGCACGAGCGCTACGACGCTTTCTGCGCGGTCTCGCGCGCGGTGCAAAGCAGTTTCCTCGCCGCCCACCCCGCCCGCGAGCGCGATGTGACTCTCTTTTACAACTTCGTCGATGAGGAAACGATTCTGCGGCAATCGCAGCAGGGCGATACCTTCCCCCCGGGATTTGAAGGCTTGCAGATCCTCTCGATCGGGCGGCTCGCGCGCCAAAAGGGCTTCGATATTGCCGTGCGCGCGGCGTCGCGCCTGCGCGATGACCCCGCCGTCCCGCCCTTTCGCTGGACGGTGCTCGGCGAGGGCGAGGAGCGCGCCGCGCTCACGCGGCAGATCGCGGCGGCGGGCTTGCAGGAGGTCTTCTTCCTCCCTGGAAACGCCGCGAACCCCTACCGCTACCTGCGCGATTGCGACCTCTATGTGCAGCCCTCGCGAACCGAAGGATACTGCCTCACCCTGTCAGAAGCGCGTGTCTTGCGCAAGCCGATAGTCGTGAACGATTTCCCCGCCGCCCATGAACAGATCGAGGACGGCGTCACCGGCTATATTGTCCCAATCGAGCAGAGCGGCGCCGCCCTCGCAAGCCGCGTTGCCTCGCTCCTCACCGACCCCGCTGCGCGCGAGCGCGCGTCCGCCGCCCTCTCCCGCGTCCCTCCGCAGACCGATGCCCTCCTGCGCGAGGTTTTTGAACTCCCCCCCAAAAAGAGCGAACCATAGGAGACCCCCCATGCCGCTAATATCTGTCGTTGTCCCGGGCTACTGGGCCGAGAACGAGCTGCCCCGCTGTATCGAAAGCGTCCTTTCGCAGTCTTTTCGCGATTTTGAGCTGATCCTCGTTGATGACGGCTCGCCCGACCGCTGCCCGCAAATCTGTGACGAGTACGCGGCAAAAGACTCCCGTGTGCGCGTAATTCACCAGAAAAACAAAGGCCGCTGCGCCGCCCGCAACGCCGGGATAGATGCCGCGAGATCGCCGTACATCGCCTTTCTAGACGATGACGATGAACTATTGCCCGAGCATTTAAAGACTTTAGCGAATCAGCCGGACGAATATGATTATGTTTGCGCGGGGGTGAGAATTGTAGGAGATTTCGGGCAATTAAAAGTGACAAGAAGCTACCCCGCCGAAACTTATGAGGGGATCAATGTTGAAAGGATCAATCAATTGATGAATCGCGGAGTGATGTACATCGTTCTTTCGTCCCGGTTCAGAACGGAGATCATTCGCAAAAATCATTTAATTTTTCACGACGAAGCGATAATCGGAGAAGACACGCTCTTTAACTTT
>CAZYCC010000011.1:0-25519 GCA_964645985.1 uncultured Lachnospiraceae bacterium
GCCCGCCGAATAATCTTTTCCGATTGCGATGACCCATCCGAGAGCGCGGGGAGCGCCGCGACGCTCATGCTCGCCTCGCACATCCCTTATCCCACCACAACGGAGTTTTGCATGAATTTGAACAAATCGGACGGAGGCGGGGAGGGCTTCCCCACGATTGCCGACCGCTTGTTTTCCGGCGAGCGCGCTTGTTTTGCCACGAGCGGCGCGCGCTTCCTGCGATGCACCTTCGCCGACGGCGAGTCTCCGCTCAAAGAGAGCCGAGATTTGCTGCTTGACGGGTGTTTGTTCCGCTGGAAGTACCCGCTCTGGTACTGCCGCAATGTCACAGCGACGCACTGTACGCTCTTTGAGATGGCGCGCGCCGGCATCTGGTACACCGAGAACATCGCCATGCGCGACTGCTTCATCGAGGCGCCGAAGGAGTTTCGCCGCTGCCGGGGGGTGGACCTTGCGAATGTTCAATTTGCTAACGCCGCCGAGACGCTCTGGAACTGCCGCGATATTAAGCTTGAGAACATCTTCGCGCGCGGCGACTACTTCGCGATGAACTGCACGAACCTTTGCGCGGCGGGGCTTCGCCTCGTCGGCAACTACTCCTTTGACGGCGTGCGGCAGGCGACGGTAGAGCGCTCTCATTTGCTCTCCAAAGACGCCTTTTGGAATACCGAGGATGTCACGGTGCGCGACAGCTTTATTTCGGGAGAGTACCTCGGGTGGAACGCGCGAAACCTCGTTTTCGAGAACTGCACCATCGAGAGCCTGCAGGGGCTATGTTATATCGACAACCTCGTCCTGCGCAACTGCCGCCTGCTCAACACCACGCTCGCCTTTGAATATAGCACCGTCGATGCCGACATCACCGGCGGGGTGGACAGCGTCCTTAACCCGAGCGGCGGGTGCATCACCGCCGACCATATCGGCGAGCTCATCCTCGAGCGCGACCGCGTTGACCCCGAAAAAACGACGATTGTTTGCCGCGCCGATTGACCCCGCGATAAATCTTCTCTCGCCCACTCATTTTGAGCAAAGCGCCCGATTTTTCCCCACCGCGCGGGGATCTAAAGAGCCCGCGCAACGCTGTGCATTTTCCCCCCTCTCCCCCGGATCGGAGCACGAAAGGAGACCCCATGACCCCCGACACCCCCGCCACCGGCGCAAAGCAGATCCTCATCCTCTCCACCTCGCCGCGCCCGCACGGCAACAGCGAACTGCTCGCCGACGCTTTCGCCGACGGCGCCGCCGCCGCCGGGCACACCTGCGAGAAGCTCATTTTGCCGACGAAAAAAATAGACTACTGCATCGGCTGCATGGCGTGCGCCGAGAGCGCAAAGTGCGTGCTGCGCGACGACGTGCCCTCCATTCTGGAGAAGATGGCGGCAGCGGACGCGCTGGTCTTTGCCTCGCCGATTTATTTTTACAGTGTCAGCGGGCAGCTGAAGACCCTGCTCGACCGCACAAACCCGCTCTACGAATCGGGCGAGTATTCCTTCCGCGAGGTCTACCTGCTCACCGCCTGCGCCTCGGGCGAGGCGAGCGCGGGCGACGGCGCGGTGCGCTGCATTGAGGGGTGGCTGCGCTGCTACGGCAAAGCGCGCCTCGCCGGCGCGATGAACGCCGCCGGAGTGAAGGATAAGGGCAGCGTCGAGACCGTGCGCGGCGGCGCCTACCTGCGCGCCGCCTTCGAAATGGGCCGATCGGTCCCGCGCAAGCTCTCAGACGAGTAACTCCCCTCCCGCTCGGGGTCTTACCCGAGAGGGCGCGCGGGGCGCTTTGCCCCTTGCGATTTAGCACCCACACAGCACCCCGTTTCCTTCCTCGGTGCGCTCCTCCCGATTTTCCGATGTCTTCTTTCAATTTCGATAACCCGCCCGAGCGGCGGGGCACCGGCAGCCTCAAATGGGATGTCCCGCCGAGGGAGCTACCGATGTGGGTCGCCGATATGGACTTTGAGACCGCCCCGCCGGTCGCGGAGGCGATCACGCGCCGCGCCGCCCACGGCATCTTCGGCTACGCGAGCTTGCCGGAGGATCTTTTCTCGTCTTATATCGACTGGTGGCGCGACCGCCACGGCTTTACGATGCGGCGAGAGTGGATGACCTACTGCACGGGCGTTGTGCCGGCGATCTCGAGCGCGGTGCGCCGCTTCACCGCCCCCGGCGAGAAGATCCTGCTCGCTACACCAGTCTACAACATCTTTTTCCACTCGATTTCTCACAACGGCCGCCGCCCGCGCCCCCTCCCGCTCGACTACCGCGACCGGCGCTTCTCGCTGGACCTTGCCGCCCTCGAGCGCGCGCTCGATGACCCAAAGGTGACGATGCTGCTCCTCTGCAACCCGCACAACCCCTGCGGCGTTGTTTGGGAGCGCGATACGCTCGCCGCGATTGGGCAGATCTGCGCGCGGCGGCATATTGTCGTCCTCTCGGACGAAATTCACTGCGACCTCACCGACCCGGGCGTCGCCTACACGCCCTTTCTCTCGGTGAGCGACGCCTGCCGCGAAGTGGGAATCTCCTGCCTCTCACCGACCAAGGCGTTCAACCTCGCGGGAGTGCAGTCGGCGATGGTCGTCACGGCAAACGAAGCGCTGCGATCGCGCATGGCGCGCGCGATAAACGACGACGAGGTCGGCGAGGCGAATGTTTTCGCGCCCCCGGCGACCATCGCCGCCTTCCGCGAGGGCGGCCCGTGGCTTGACGCGCTGCGCGAGGTACTCTTTGCGAACAGGACCCTCGTGCAAGACTTTCTCGCCGCGGAGCTGCCGCAAATCTCGCTCGTGCGCTCACAGGCGACCTACCTCCTCTTCCTCGACTGCCGCGCCCTTCTGCCGAAGGGCGATTCCCCCGCAGCCTCGAGTTCTTCCCTCGCCGCCTTTCTGCGGCGGGAGGCGGGGCTATACCTTAACCCCGGAGACATTTACGGGGAGGGAGGCGAGACCTTCCTGCGCATGAACATCGCCTGCCCGCGCGCGCGCCTTGAGGAGGGGCTGCGCCGCCTGCGCGAGGGCGTGCGCCTCTGGCAAGCGCGCTGATCGCCGCGCCGCGCCGCGCGAGGTTTCCCCCGCCGACCGCAAAAAATCCCCCGCGAGGGGGATTTTGTTTTGCCCGAAAAATGCCACTCCCCCCGCTGCTCCCGTGTGCGGGAACATCTTGCGACGCCGGGAAACCCTCCCCGGGGATTTTTCTATCACCCCGCCGCGCGGGAGCGCCGCCCGCTACTCCTCCCCCATCGCCTCCGCCTCCTCGTAGAGGGCGAGCAGCTCCTCCTCGAGGGCGGTCTGCCGCTCGTAGAGGCTCTCCTGAAGAACATGGTCGCTCGCCGCAGCGGGGTCGCTCATTTGCTCCGAAATCAGCGTGAGCTCTCGCTCGACCTGCTCTGTGCGCGCCTTTACCTCGCGGGCGCGGGCGCGGCGGCGGCGCGCTTCGTTTCGATCGCGCTTGCCTTCAAGATAGCGCGCCTTCGATGGGGAGACCCTCTCCCCGCCCGAGGTTTCGCTCTTTCCCTCGGGCGATGTCTCCGCCTCCGCTTCCCGCGCCGAGAGAAAGCGCGTATACTCCTCGTAGCTGCCCTCAAAGAGTAGCGGATACGCGCACCCGGGCAGAGTGCGAAAGTCGATAATGCGCGTCGCGAGGCGCGCGAAATAGCGGTCGTGCGTCACCGCGACGATCGTCCCCCCGTAGGCGCGCAGCGCCTCCTCGAGCGCCTCGCGCGCGGGAATGTCAAGGTGATTAGTCGGCTCATCGAGCAGGAGCAGGTTGGTTTTTTCCCGGGAGAGGTTGGCGAGCGTCAAGCGCGCGCGCTCCCCGCCCGAGAGGGCGGACACCTCCTTGAAGACCTCCTCCCCGCGAAAGCCGAAGAGCGCAAGCGTCGAGCGAATCTCGGTCGCGCTCGCGCGCGGGAAGCGATCCCATAGAAAATCCAAAACGCTCCCCTCGCAGGCGATGTCTCCCGCCGCCTGATCGTAGTAGCCGAGCTCGATCGCCGCCCCGCGCCGCGCGCTCCCCCCGGACGGGGGCAGCAGCCCCGTTAGAATCTTCAGCAAAGTTGACTTGCCGCAGCCGTTTTCCCCGAGGATAAAGAGTCTCTCACCCCGCCGCAGGGTAAAGCTCAGCCCCGAAAAGAGCTCCCGCGAGTCAAACGCCGCGCGAAGGTCACGCGCGACGATGACCTCCTCCCCGGAGGGCAGCGCCTCGGTGAAGCGCAATTTGATGTTTGCCGGCAGCGGATCGGGGCGCGCGAGCTTTTCCATTCTCGCAAGGCGCTTCTCGGTGCTCTCTGCCGCCGCGATGCTTTTCTCGCGGTTCCACGACCGCTGCCGCGCGATGACCGCCTCGATGCGCGCGATTTCCTTTTGCTGGTTTTGATAATGCCGCTCGGAAATCTCGCGCTCACGCGCCTTTTTTGCGGCAAACGCGCTGTAATCGCCCTCGTAGACCTTGCCGCGCCCGCCGGAAATATCGAGAATCTTCGTGGCGACCGCGTCAAGGAAGGCGCGGTCGTGCGAGACGGCGATCACCGCGCCGGGGTACTCGCGCAGGGTCAGCTCGAGGAAGGCGAGCGTCTCGCGGTCGAGGTGGTTCGTAGGCTCATCGAGGAGCAGCAAATCGGGCGCGGCAAACAGCACCCGCCCGAGCGAGAGGCGGGTCATCTCCCCGCCCGAGAGGGCGGTGAGCGGCTTGCGCTCGTCCTCCTCGGAAAAGCGCAGCGCCCGCAGGAGCGATCGCGCGCGAGCGCGCAGCGCGTACCCGCCCTCCCGCGTGAAGCTGTCCTGCAGCGCCGCGTACCTTGCCGCGAGCGCCGCAGCCCCTTCGCCACGCTCATCCTCCCCGGGGCGGACGTTTGCGCTGCCCCCGCTTGTCCTCTTCTCGGGAAGAGGCGCACCGCGCGACACCTTCTCCGGGTGGGTATCGCCGCGCGCGCTCGCGGGGTTCTCCTCCATTTGCGCGGCGAGGCGCGCAAGCTCTTGCTCCTCGCGCAGCAAATCCTCCCTTCCCGAGAGAAGATAGGTGAACACATCGGGCTCGCCGCTTGGACGCGAGATGTCCCCCATCCCCCCGGGCGCGGCGGGGTTCCCGTCGTGCGCCGCGCCCCCGCTCTCTCCCCCCCTTCCCCCCGGAAGGAGCGGGTCCTCGCGCGGGTTCTGTCGCAGAAAACCGACCCGCGCCCCCGAAAGGAGCGTAATGCTGCCGCCGAGGGGCTCCAGCTCGCGCGCGATCAAGCGCAGAAGCGTCGTCTTCCCCGCGCCGTTCCCCCCGACGACACCCATCCGCTCGCGCTCGCCGAGCGAAAAAGAGAGGTCCGTGAGGACCTCCTTCTCCCCAAACGAGATCCGCACCCCTCCGACCGAAAGCAGCACCATATCCGTATCCAAACAAGCAAAATAGGGAAACGCCCCTCCGCGTGACGCGACCCGCACCGCGCGGCGAGACCCCGCGTCTGTCGCACTCCCGTGCGCGGCACATACCCGCACCGTGACACCGCACGCAGCAGAAACCCCACTTGCGGTTTCCTATATCCTATCGAGAATATAGAAGTGAAAAGAAAACATCCCCTTGCTCGCACCCGCCGCGCGGCGGGGCACGCGCGACGCCTCCCTCTCCTTATAATTTATACTCGACGATTTCCTCGGTGCGGTCGGTGCGGATGTTGAGGAAATTGTTGCGCAGGCCCTCGACGCGGAAGCCGTCGAAGCGCACCCAGGAGCCGCGCGCGTCCTCATAGTAGACATCCATGCCGTAGCACTTAAACTTCTCGCGATATTTGACAGTCTTTACCCTGTGGCCGATGTAGAAGAACACTGCGTCGCACGCCGCCTCGATAAACGCCGCGCGCGAGGGATAGTTAAAGGATTGCAGAATGGTGTCCTCACCTCCGACCGTGCAGACGACATCGAAAAAGTGCTCGCCGCGCCGGTCGATGCCCTCCCCGGGGTAGATGACGATTTTCTTGTCGCGCTCGCAGAGGACGTTGCCATAAGCGTCGGTGGTGATTTTGTCGGTCGACTTTCGCGCGCGCAGCCGCGCACAGATCTCCTCGCCGAGAGCGATGACCGCCGGGGTATTTGTGATGTTGAGAACCGCTTTCTGCCGCGCCATAGGAGCCTCTATTCTGTTTTTCCCGCGATTTTTGCTCAAAAAAATTTATGCCGGCCGGCCTGCCCCTTCCCCCCACCCGTCAATGCCGCCCCGCTCCAGAGCGAGGAGGATGCGGTGGACGGCGCCGGGGGAATCGCGCTCGAGGGCGCGCAGCAAATCTCCCATGCGCACGCGGGCGCTCGAAGCATCGGCGGGGCAGCGCGATGGGATCACCGGGAGGGCGTTTCGATTGGCGAAATAGCGCAGGCTCTTCTCGCGCGCTCGCAGGAGCGGGCGGATCACCGTGATCTCCCGCCCGCCCGCCTCGCAGGGAGTCACCGGGGAAAAGCAGCCGAGCCGCCCCTCGTAAAAGAGATTGAGCAGAAAGGTCGCCGCCGCGTCCTCGGCGTGATGGGCGAGGGCGAGGGCGGTGCAGCCGCGCGACGCCGCCTCATGCAGGAGGATCCCCCGCCGCAGCCGCGCGCAGGCGGCGCAAGGCGAGGCGCGCCCCGCGATCACACGCTCGTAAATATCCGATGAAACGAGGATATGCGGAACCTCAATCTCCTCGCAGAAGGCGGTAACCGCCGAGAAGTCCGCCCCGGGGAAGCCCTCATCGACCGTCAGGGCAAGAAGATCGAATCCTCCCGGCGCGTAGCGGCGATAGAGCGAAAGTAGCGCGGCGAGCGCGAGCGAGTCCTTCCCGCCCGAGACCCCGACGGCGACCCGCGCGGCCGGCGGGATCATCCGGTAGTCGCGAGACGCACGGTCAAGGCTCGCGAGCAGGTGGCGAGCGAAAAGGAAAGATCGCATGGGGGGAGGGCGCACAGGGAAGCGCGGTAATGCGCGCGGCGCGCCGGAGCGCGCTCCGGCGGTGGGGCGGCGCTCGCCGGCAGGGCGGCTTGACTTTTGCGCGCAATCGCTTATAATAAAGGAGGCTTTTTCAGTGTAACACGGGGGAGGGGAATTGTCAAGGAGAGGAGAGGCGTATGTCCCGCATCACCGTGATGACCGTCTTCGGCACGCGCCCGGAAACCATCAAAATGGCGCCGCTCGTGAAGGAGCTGCGATCGCGCGAGCGCTTTGAGACGATCGTCTGCGTCACCGCGCAGCACCGCGAAATGCTCGATCAGGTGCTGCGCGCCTTTTCCATCGTCCCCGACGCCGACCTTGATATTATGCGGCCGGGGCAGACCCTTTCGCAGATCACCTCGCGCGTGCTCATGGGTCTTGAGGAGGTGATCGAGCGGGTTTCGCCCGACATCGTCCTTGTCCACGGCGACACGACGACAACGCTCGCCGGAGCGCTCGCTGCCTATTATCACCGCGTCCCGATCGGGCACGTTGAGGCGGGTCTGCGCACCGGTGACAAGTATTCGCCCTACCCTGAGGAGATGAACCGCGCGATGGTCGGGGTCCTTTCCGACCTGCACTTCGCGCCGACAGCCCTCGCGCGCGACAATCTGCTGCGGGAGGGAAAGAACCCCGCGCGCATTTTCGTCACCGGCAACACGGGTATCGACGCGCTGCAAACCACCGTCCACGAGGATTTCGAGGACGAGACGCTCGCCTGGGCGCGAGGCAGCCGCCTTCTCGTTCTCACGGCGCACCGCCGCGAGAATCTCGGCGAGCCGATGCGGCGGATGTTCCGCGCGATTCGGCGCATTATCGAGGAGTTCCCGGATGTCAAGATGGTCTACCCGGTGCATCTCAACCCGGCGGTGCAGGAGGCGGCGCGCGAGGTCTTCGGCGAGTGCGAGCGCGTGCGGCTCGTCCCCCCAATGGAGGTCGTTGAGTTTCACAATCTGCTCGCGCGCGCGACGCTCATCCTCACCGACAGCGGCGGCATTCAGGAGGAAGCGCCCTCGCTGCACAAGCCCGTCATCGTCCTGCGCGACACGACCGAGCGCCCGGAGGGCCTTGCCGCCGGTACGCTCAAGCTCGCGGGGACAAGTGAGGAGACGATTTACGCCCTCACGCGAGAGCTACTCACCGACGAGCGAGAGTATGATCGCATGGCGCGCGCGGTCAACCCCTATGGCGATGGAAGAGCGAGCTCGCGCATCGCCGACGCGATCGAAGCGTATTTCGCGAAAAAATAGCGCGGCCGCCCTTCTTTTCTCTTCTTCTGTATGAAAACTTCCTTAAAAACGGGCGCGCTGCTCGCGCCGACGCCGGTGGTGCTCGTGAGCTGCGGCAGCCTCGCGCGTCCCAATTTGATGACCGCCGCGTGGGTCGGCACGGTCTGTACGCACCCGCCCTATCTCGCGCTGTCGCTGCGCCCCTCGCGCCTTTCCTATGATCTCATTCGCGAGAGCGGTGAGGCGGTGGTTAACCTCGTGTCGACCGACCTTGTGCGCGCCGCCGACTTCTGCGGCGTGCGCTCGGGGCGCGACTTCGCCGCTTATTCGCCTTGCGAGAGCTCTCCCGCCGATATTTCTCCCGCTGCCCGCCGGGGAGAACGCTTCCCCGACAAATTCGCGGCGGCAGGGCTGACGCCTGCCCCCTCGCGGGAGGTCGCATGCCCGTCGGTCGCCGAGAGCCCACTGTGCCTGGAATGCAAGCTGCGCCGCGTCCTGCCGCTCGGCGAGGACGAGGGCGGCAGCCCCGCGACGCACGATCTCTTTCTCCTTGAGGTGATTTCGGTCACGGTGGAGAAGAGCCTAATCGATGAGAGCGGCAAACTGCACCTTGAGCGCGCGCACCTCGCCGCCTATCTTCATGGCAGCTATGTCAAGCTCGGCGCGAGCCTCGGCGACTTCGGTTTCTCGGTGCGCCGCAAGCGCAAATCCGCCCCGCGCGCGAAGGGCGGTGCAAAATAGCGCCCCTTCCCCGCGCGTGCGTCCCGCTCCTTTTCCGCCTCCCCCTCTCCCCTCTCCTTTCCCTTGCGCACCATATATTCCCCGCGCGCGGCAGCCCTTCTGCTCGCGCTCGCAATGACGCTCGCAGTTCTGCTCTCGCCGCTCCTTAGCCTTGCCGAGAGCGAGGGCGCGACTATCGCGGTTGAAGTGGTCGCGCCGATGCGCGCGCTCCTGCCGGGCGAGAGCTTCACGCTCGACCTCGTCCTCGATCCTGCGGGCCTGCCCCTCACCAACTGGCAGTTCTCGCTTGACTACGACCCCGCCGCGCTTGAGGTGCTCTCCGTCACGCACGTCCCCGCGCGCGACCCCGGCACCGATGTCTACGGGTTCTCCCGCCAAAGCCCCGAGCGAGATGGCTTCCCGTTGACGATCGGCTGCACCTTCCCCCCGGATTACTGCTCGCGCGATCGCTTCGTCGCGGCAACCGTCACCTTTCGCGTCGCCGAGAGCGCGCGCGGGGGGACGCTGCGCGTTAACCCGGTCAGCGCCCTCTCGGGCAGCGTCCTTTCCTACTGGGAGGGCGATCTCGTGACGCGCTACACCCCCGACTATCGTGGCGCGAATCTGACCGTAGCCGGGAGCGGAAATGACCCAAACGGCGATGGCGCGCTCACAATCGAGGACGCGAGCTTTCTCCTTGCGCTGCTCTCCTCGCGCCCCGCGCAAGATCTTGCCGCGTTTGACCTCACCGGAGACGGCGCGCTCGGAATGAAAGACCTCTCCGCCCTCCTGCGCGCAATCGAAATCTAAGCGCGCCAAGCGCACCCCCCGCCCTTCCCCGCGCGCAGTAAAAAGAACCCGCCTCGCGGGTTCTTTTTTGTTCTGCCACCCCCACCGCGCCCCGCGCGGGGCCTCTCCCGAAACCGCACTCCCCTCGCGGTCCCGAGATTGCTCCTTTCAGTAAGCCAGCTCCCCCTCGAAGACGAGGGCGGCGTCTCCGGTGAGGGAAATGCCGTCCTCCCCGCAGGAAACGATGAGGTCTCCGCCCGGTACCTTCACCGTGATGTCGGTATCCTTTTCGAGGTAGCCGAGCGCGACCGCCGCGGCGACCGCCGCGCAGGCGCCCGCCCCGCTCGAAAGCGCTTCTCCGCGCCCGCGCGCGTAACTGCGCAAGCGCAGCGTAGTGCGATCGACAACGCGCGCGACGCTCACGGTCGGCGAGGCGCCCACCGCGAATATCCCCGAGGAGGCAAGGGCTTGCCCGACCTGCGCGAGGCTGCGCTCGTCCGGGTGATCGTCGAAGAAGACGGCGTGCCCCTCGCCGAGCGAGAGACAGGTGAGGGCGATACTTCCCTCCCCCACCGGGAAAGGGCGCGCGAGAATGCGGTCTCCCGGAAGAGCTGCGCCGAGCGCGGCGGGGGAGAAGTTCGGCGGGGCGATTTTTGTCGTCACCGAGGTGACGCTGTCCTCCTCGGTGAAGAGCGTCGCGGTGAGGATACCCTCGCGCGCTTCAATGGTCATCTCGCGCCGCGGCACGCGCCCGCTCTCGTAAAGGAGCTTTGCCGCGAGGCGCGCGCAGTTGCCGCTCTCGCTCGCCCTCTCCCCGCTCGCGCGGTAGACGCGCATTCTCGCGTCGGCAACCTCCGAGGGTTCGAGCAGGGCGATCCCCGACCCGCCGACCCCGGTTCCGCGATCGCAGGCGGCAAGCGCGAGAGGCTCAGGGAAGGTGATTTTGCCCTCCCAGTTGTCAAAGAGAATATAATCATCACCCGCGCTCTCCATTTTGGAGAAGCGCAGCCGCGCCCTCGCGCGGCGCAGGGCGCAGATGTCGACAAGCTCTGTCGTGCGCTCGGTGTAGCGCCGCGCGATCACCCGCGCGAGCGCGTTCGCGGTGTCAAGGCTGGTGAAGGAAGCGATGGAGAGCTGCACCGCGCGCCGGTGCAACCGGATATAGTCCGAGAGTGTCGAGTCGTACATCGCGCCGGTGTAGATGACGTAGGAGATTTTCCCCGCCTCCATGAGCGCCGTGATGTCGCTAAAATTGGTGTCGATATGCCCGACGTCGCGCACCGGCGCGCCGAGGCGCGCGATGACGCGCGCTGTCCCGTGCGTGGCGTAAAGGGTCATCCCGAGGTCGAGCAGGCGCTTCGCGGTGGTTAGCAGATCCGGGTAGTCGTGATCGTCGACCGAGAGGAAAACGCCGACCTCCTCCCCCTCCCCGGGCGCGCGCAGCTGATATCCCGCGGCGACAAGGCCCTGGTATATCGCCTCGTCAAGCGAAGAGGCGATACCGAGCACCTCGCCGGTCGATTTCATCTCCGGCCCGAGGATGGAGTTGACCTCCGAGAGCTTCTCAAAGCTGAAGACCGGCACTTTCACCGCGAAATAGGGCGGTCGGCGGTAGAGGCCTGTCCCGTAGCCGAGCGCGCGCAAAGGCGTGCCGGTCATCACGCGCGTTGCGATGTCGACCATCGGCACACCGGTCACCTTGCTGATGTAGGGGATGGTGCGCGAGGCGCGGGGATTGACCTCGATAACATACAGCTCGCCCTCGTAGACAAGGTACTGTATATTGACAAGCCCCTTCGTGCCGAGAGAGAGCGCGAGGTCTGTCGAGCAGCGCACAATCGTCTCGCGCAGTTTGTCCGAGAGGTGGTAGGGCGGGTAGACCGCAATCGAGTCTCCCGAGTGCACGCCCGCGCGCTCAATGTGCTCCATAATCCCGGGGATGAGCACATCGGTCCCATCCGAAATGCAGTCGACTTCCAGCTCGGGACCCTTCAGGTAGCGGTCGATGAGCACCGGGTTCTCGATTTTCTGCGAGAGAATGATGCCCATATACTTGCGCACATCCTCGTCGTCGTGCGCGATAATCATATTCTGCCCGCCGATGACATAGGAGGGGCGCAGCAGCACCGGGTACCCCAGATCCCGCGCGGCGGCGAGCGCCTCCTCGGCGGTGAGGGCGCTGTGCCCCTCCGGGCGGCGAAAGCCGTATCGCCCGAGCAGCTCGTCAAAGCGCTCGCGATCCTCCGCCGTGTCGATACCCTCGGCGGAGGTGCCCAAAATCGGGATGCCGCTCTTTGAGAGGAAGGAGGTCAGCGCAATCGCCGTCTGCCCGCCGAAGGCGACGACCACCCCGACCGGGTTCTCGGCGCGAATGACATCGGCGACGCTCTCGGGGGTGAGCGGCTCGAAATAGAGGCGGTCGGCGGTGTCAAAATCGGTGGAAACGGTCTCGGGGTTGTTGTTAATGATGGCGACCTCGTAGCCCAGCTCCTTCAGCGTCCAAACGCAGTGCACCGAGGAGTAGTCAAACTCGATGCCCTGCCCGATGCGGATGGGGCCGGACCCGAGAACGAGCACGGTCTGCCTGCCGTTTCCCTCCCGCTCGCGCTTGACCTCGCGCGCCTCGCACTCGCGCCCGCCCATCACGCCGTAAAAGTAAGGGGTCTGCGCGCGAAACTCGGCGCTGCAGGTATCGACCATCTTGTAGACCGCGTGCAGGCGCTCCTCGGGCAAGGGCTTGCCCGAGAGGCGCGCGAGCGCGGCGTCGGTGTAGCCCCAGCGCTTCCCTTGCGCGTACCAGTTCTCCGGGGGGTTGTCCCCGGCGATAGCAAGCTCAAAGCGCGCGAGGCGCTGAAGCTTCGCGAGGAAGAAGCGGTCGATTTTCGTTATATTGTGGATTTTCTCAAGCGAAACGCCGCGTTTGAGGCAGGTGAAGACGCGAAAGAGCCGCAAATCATCGAGCCGGTCAAGCTCCTCCTCGCAGTGCGGATCGTCCTCGATGAGCGGGTGGTTGAGCGTGTCGCACTTAATCTCGTTGCCCTGTACGGCTTTGAGCAGCGCGCTCTCGAAGTTCTGCCCGATCGCCATCACCTCGCCCGTCGCCTTCATCTGCGTGCCGATGGTGCGGGGCGCCGCGACAAACTTGTCAAAAGGCCACTTCGGCATTTTGAGCACGACATAGTCGAGTGCCGGCTCAAAGCAGGCGCAGGTCTTGCCGGTCACGTCGTTGCGAATCTCATCTAAGGTATACCCGAGGGCGATTTTCGTCGCCACTTTGGCGATGGGGTATCCGGTCGCCTTGGAGGCGAGCGCGCTCGAGCGCGAGACGCGAGGGTTAACCTCGATGACGGTATAATCGAAGCTGTCCGGGCTGAGCGCGAACTGGCAGTTGCACCCGCCCTCGATACCGAGCTCCGTGATGATGTCGAGCGAGGCGGAGCGCAGCATCTGATATTCTTTGTCCGAAAGGGTGAGCGCCGGCGCGACAACGACCGAGTCTCCGGTATGCACGCCGACCGGGTCGACGTTCTCCATCGAGCAGACCGCGATGACGTTGCCCGCGTGGTCGCGCATCACCTCAAACTCGATTTCCTTCCACCCGTAGATGTATTTTTCCACTAAAATCTGGGTGATCGGCGAAAGCAGCAGCCCGTTTGCCGCGATGACGCGCAGTTCCTCCTCGTTTCGCGCCACGCCTCCGCCCCCTCCCCCGAGCGTGAAGGCGGGGCGGATGATCACCGGGTAGCCGATGTCGCGCGCCGCGGCGAGCGCCTCCTCCAAGGTGGTCGCGATCTCCGAGGGGATGACCGGCTGGTGAAGTTTGCGCATTGCCGCACGGAAAGCGGCGCGATCCTCGGCGCGGTGGATGGCGTCGCGGTTGATGCCGAGCAGGCGCACGCCCATGCGGTCGAGGAAGCCGCTCTCGGCAAGCTCCATACCGAGGTTGAGCGCGGTCTGCCCGCCGAGCCCGGCGAGCAGCGAGTCGGGGCGCTCCTTTTCGATGACCCGCTCCAATGTCGCGGCGGTCAGAGGCTCTAAATAGATGTGGTCGGCGAGCGCCTGATCGGTCATAATCGTCGCCGGGTTGGAGTTGACGAGGACGATTTCCAAGCCCGCGTCGCGCAGGACGCGGCAGGCTTGCGCCCCCGCGTAGTCGAACTCCGCCGCCTGCCCAATCACAATGGGCCCGGAGCCGATCATCAGTACCTTGTGAATATCCGAACAAAGCGGCATAGGAACACCCGAAAAAATATCGTAAAAACGCGGCGGGAGGAGAGGCGGTGCCGCAGCCCCTGCCGCAGCTACTGACGAGAAAGCAGGCGCGCTCGAGATGGAACAGATAGTGCGGATGATACAGGACTGTTGCCGTCTGACAGAAAAGCAAGCGCAGCGTGGGAAAACCGCGCGATCGGAGGGAAGTGGCGGCAAAGGGGGGAGAAGCCCGCTCGCCGCAACGCAGGGCGTGCGCGAGGGCTACGCCCGCTCCGCGGTAGAGGAAGCGAACGCGTCGATGCGGTCGAGGAAGCGGTCAAAGAGGAAGGCGGTGTCGTGCGGGCCCGCCGCCGCCTCTGGATGGAACTGCACGGTGAACGCCGCGAGGTTCGGGTAGTCGATCCCCTCGACCGTGCCGTCGTTGGCGTTCACATGCGTGAGGACGCCTCCGGTCCCCGCGAGGCTCTCCGCATCGACGGCGTAGCCGTGGTTCTGGCTGGTGATGTAGGTGCGAGCGCCGCGCAGGTCCTTCACCGGGTGGTTCGCGCCGCGGTGGCCGTATTTGAGCTTGACCGTGCGCGCCCCCGCAGCGAGCGCGAGCAGCTGATGCCCGAGGCAAATCCCGAAAATCGGCAGCGTCCCGAGCAGATCCCGCAGCATCGCGATGACGGCGGTGTTCTCGGCGGGGTCGCCCGGTCCGTTGGAGAGCATCACCCCGTCTGGCCGCTCCGCGAGGATCTCCTCTTTTGCCGAGGTGTACGGCAGCACCGTGACCTCGCAGCCGCGCCGGCAGAGCTCGCGCGCGATGTTGCGCTTCGCCCCGCAGTCAAGCAGAGCGATGCGGTAGTCCCGGCGGCGCGGGTGCGCACTTGGCGGGAGAACGAGCTTCTCCCTTCGCGATGTCGCCGCGAGCGCCCCTCCCACGCGATAATCGCGCGCCCGGGCGAGCTCTCCGGGGCTCGCCGGGTGATCGGCGAGAACCGCGTTCATCACGCCCTCCTCGCGGATGAGGCGGGTGATCTCGCGCGTCATGACGCCGCTAATGGCGGACACGCCTCGCTCGCGCAAAAAATCGTCGAGCGTCCCCACGCAGCGGAAGTTAGAGGGATCGGGGCAGGGGTCGGCGACGACATAGGCGGAGAGCGGGCAGCTGCCGCTCTCGGCGTCCTCGGGAATCGCGCCGTAGCAGCCGATCAGCGGGAAGGTTTGCAGAACGATCTGCCCGTAGTAGGAGGGGTCGGTCAGCGTCTCGAGGTAGCCCTCCATATTCGTCGTGAAGACCAGCTCCCCGACAATCGGCGAGGTGAGCGGCGCGCCGAGCGCCTCCCCCTCGAAGACCGCCCCGCTCGCAAGCGTAAGATATAGCGCGGACATAAGAAAAAGAAAAGTAAAAACTGCGCGGGTGCCAAACTGCCGCCCCCGCGCCCCCGCGGCGATATTGATCCGGGAATGGGGGGCGAGGGTAATCGCGCGCCTTGCCGGTACCCGCAATAGGCAACGATTACGCGGATCGCTACAAATGCCGGGGAACGCTCATGCAGAGCGTGCCGATACTCTAAGGCTACGCGCGAAACCCCACCCTCAGGGGCGTGGGAACCGCCACGGCGGATTTCCCGCCGTTCGCGCTGCGAGTCGCCCGCGCGACGCGTTGCTCGCGTGACCGCCTCTGTCGCGACCGCCGCTCGCGCTACGACACTCCCCACGCAAAGCGATGTGAGAACTCTCGTCTCGCAAAACGCGACGAGCATGCTCGCCTCGCAAGGCGATGCGGGCTTGACGATTGGAACTCCCAAAGGGAAAGCTAAACTGCCGCAAGCAGCCCGCGGCCCGCCCCGTTTTGCGCGCCGCTCCCGGTTTTATCCTATCGCCGTGAGCAGCACCGCTTTTTGCGCGTGGAGGCGGTTCTCCGCCTCGTCGAAGATGACCGGCGCGAAGCGCTCGAGCACGCTCTCCTCGATCTCCTCGCCGCGGTGCGCGGGCAGGCAGTGCAGCACGATAACATCGCGCGACGCCATCTCCACAATGTCGCTCGTCAGAGAAAAGGGCGAGAGCGCCTTCATGCGCGCGGCGCGCTCGCTCTCCTCCCCCATACTAGTCCACACGTCGGTGTAGAGGACATCGGCGTTCTCGGCGGCGGCGGCGGGGTCGCAGCCGCGCGTGTATCTTTGTGACGCGTGCGCGAACGCCTCGACCCCCGCGTCCGGCGGGTACTCGTCGGGCGTCGCGACAGAGACGGTCATCCCGGTCTTGATCGCCCCGACAATAAGAGAGTTGGCGACATTGCTGCCCGCCCCGATGTAGCAGAGTTTTAGGTCGCGCAGCTTGCCCTTGCGCTCGCGCACGGTCAGCAGATCCGCGAGGACCTGGCAGGGGTGCGCGTAATCGGTCAGCGCATTGATAACCGGAACGGTCGCGTAGGCGGCGAACTCCTCGACATCCTCTTGGCGGAAGGTGCGGATGGTGATCGCGTCGAGGTAGCGCGACATCACGCGGGCGGTGTCGCGGGGCGGCTCGCCGCGCGCGATCTGGCTGTCGTGGTCGGAGAGGAAGATGGCGTGCCCGCCGAGGTGGAGCATCGCCGTCTCAAAGGAGAGGCGCGTGCGGGTCGAGGGTTTGGTGAACACCATCCCGAGGACCTTCCCGCGCAGGCGCGGCGTCTCGCTGCCGTCGGCGTGCGCGCGCTTGAGGTCGGCGGCGAGATCGAGGAGCCCCTCGATTTCGTCCGGCGTCAAATCTGAGAGTTTGAGTAGATTTTTCATCGCAAAAAAGACAAAGAGGAAAAAGACAACCGAAAAAAGATGAGAAAAGCAAAGAGAACTTCCGCGCACCCCGCTCGTGCGCCCGCGCGTCAGGGGAAACCCCCGTTTTGCGCTTTTTTGGAAAAATGGCAAGCTCCCGCGCGTGACGTTTGGGAAACGGCGCTCGTCCCCGCGCCCGGTATCTCCTCCATATTATAGGAAGTACCTCGGGCATTGGGAAAACCCCGCTCCGCGCGACAGTAACACGCCCCCTTCATTGAGAGAGAATGCCCGCGCCGTGAGAGAATGCCGTCGCTATGGAAGCTGCCGCACGTCCTGTGGGAAGCTCCCGCGAGCGGGAAGCTCCGCGCCCCCGCTCGTGCGCCCGTGCTCCCGGCGCGCCCCTCTCGTCACAAATACCCCTCCGTTTTGCGCCTTATCGGGTCACTTGCCCGCGAGGACATCGCGCAGGATAGAGATACCGGTCTCCAGCTCGGCTTGTGGGATGTTGAGCGCAGGCAGGAGCCGCACGCGGCTGCCCGCCGTGAGGACCAGCACCCCGCGCGCAAGGCATTCGCTTGCCACATCGCTCGCCGTCCGCCCCTCCGGCTCGACGCCGACCATCAGCCCCATCCCGGTAACGAGACGTACCCCAGGCGCGCCCGTGAGAGCGCGCCGGATGAACTCTCCGCGCTCCCGCACGCCGGCAAGGCACTCCTCGTCGATTCTCTCAAGAATAGAGACCGCGCCCGCGCAGACGGCGGGGTTGCCGCCGAAGGTCGAGCCGTGATCACCCCGCCCGAGTACCGAGGCGGTCTTCTCGCCGAAAAGGCACGCGCCGATCGGCAGGCCCCCGCCTAGGCCCTTCGCCGTGGTGAAGATGTCGGGCGTGACGCCGTAGTTTTCGTAGCAGTAGAGCTGCCCGGTGCGCCCGTTGCCGGTCTGCACCTCGTCGAGGACGAGCAGAATGTCGCGCGCGGAGGCGAGGCGAGCTGACTCCTCGACAAAGTCGCGCGAGAGGGGGTTGACCCCTCCCTCGCCCTGAATGAGCTCCATCATAACGGCGCAAACGCTCGGATCGCTCAGCGCGGCGCGCATCCCATCGATGTCGTTCGGCGAAACAAAGACAAACCCTGTGGTGAAAGGTGCAAAGTGACGATGAAACTTTTCCTGCCCCGTCGCCGAGAGGGTGGTCACCGTGCGCCCGTGAAAGCTGCCGGTGAGGCAGACGATGGTCGAGCGGCCGCTGCCCTCGCCGTACTTGTCGGAGGAGTACTTGCGCGCCGCCTTGATCGCCGCCTCGTTCGCCTCCGCGCCCGAGTTGCAAAAGAAGACCCGCCGCGCGCCGGTTCTCTCGCAGAGCATTTGCGCGAGCCTTGCCTGAGGCTCGGTGTAGTAAAGGTTCGAGGTGTGCTGCACGCGCTGGAGCTGCGCGCTCACCGCGCCGACCCACGCGGGGTCTGCGTACCCGAAAGTGTTGACCGCGATGCCCGCTCCAAGGTCAATGTAGGATCTGCCGCGCTCGTCATAGGCAATGCTGCCGATACCCTCGGAAATCTCCAAAGGATACCGGGCGTAGGTTGACGCGAGATATCGCTCGTCCAGCGCGCGCAGCTCCTCCCCGCTTGAAAACTCAGCCATTATCACCCCCGAAAAATGCTCTCAATGCAAAAAGTACAAATTTCACGGATTAAAAGTGCAAACTGCCCCCGCCATCGATTTTCCCCTGCGCGTCAGTACTCCCCTCTCATGGGAAAGCGCCGCGCACAGCGCATACCACCGCGCTCACGTCTAAAGAAAGCCAGCCTTCCCGCCGGGTGTCTCTTCCCGTGCCCCCTCCCGCTTGCCCCCCGTTTTCCCTGCCGGTTGCCGCGAGAGCGCGCCGCGCCCCCGCTCATCCGGCACGATCGCGCCCCGGGAGCGCATTCCGCGCTCCCCCATTTTCTCACTTCTCGCCGAAAAAATCAAGCCCCCGCGACTCCTGCCGCCCCACGCCGCTCCCCCACGTCTCTCGTGCCGCGCCTGACCTCCGGGTATCTCCCGCAGAGGTTCGCTTGGGAGCTTCCTTAATATAAATAACTCCGCCCGTCAAATTGCGCGCGCGATCTTATCCCTCACCTTCCCAGCTCGCCCTGTCGCTTCAACTGTGCGATCTTATCCCTCGCCCTCGCGCGCCGTCCTACCCCGTAAAGTCCTGCACGCGACATCTTCGCCGCGCGGGTGCTTTCGGAGTATCAACCCCTCGCGCCGCGCTCTTCTTTTTGCGCTTTTTCGAAAAACGCAAATTTTCGGGGGAAAGTTACTCCTCGCCGCTCGCATCCTTTTCCGAGAGGTCCCACTCGAGGGCGGGCGGCTCGGGCGGGGTGTGCTCGCGCACGAACATCGTGCCGATGCCCTCGCTCGTCAGCATCTCGATGAGCAGCGCGTGCGGCACGCGCCCGTCGATAATGAACGCCCTCCCAACCCCGGCGGCGAGCGCGTCGACGCAGCAATCGACCTTCGGGATCATCCCGCCGCGGATAATGCCCTGCTCCTTGTAGGCGGCAACCTCCTCCACAGTCGCCTCGCGAATGAGCGAGTAGGGGTCGTTCACATCACGCAGCAGGCCCTCGACATCGGTCATCGAGAGCAGGCACTCCGCGCCGAGGGTGCCGGCAATCGCGGCGGCGGCGGTGTCGGCGTTGACGTTGTAACACTTGCCGGAGGGGTCGTAGCCGACGGTGGAGATCACCGGGATGTACCCCCGCTCGAGCAGATCTGTGATAACCCTGGTTTTCACTTTTTCGATTTTGCCGACGTAACCGAGCGCGGGGTCGAGCATGGAGCAGCGCAGCATATGCGCGTCGGTGCCCGAAAGGCCCACGGCCGTCCCGCCGATCGCGCCGATCATGTTGACGAGGCGCTTGTTGATTTTGTTGGCGACCATCTGAACGATGTCGGCGGTCTCCTCGTCGGTGACGCGCAGCCCCCCGACGAAGCGCGACTCCTTGCCGAGCCGCGACATCATCGCCGAAATTTCGGGCCCGCCCCCGTGCACGAGCACAACGTTGACCCCGACCAGCCGCAGCAGCACAATGTCGTGCATCACGGCGAGCTTGAGCTCCTCGCTCTTCATCGCGTTGCCGCCGTATTTGACGACGACGATTTTCCCCGCGTACTTTTCAATGTAGGGCAGCGCCCCAACGAGCACTTCCGCGCTCTGCGCCTTTGTAAACTTCATTCCGTCACCTCAAAAAATCCCGTCGCTCCACCGGCAAATAAATAACACTTTTTCAAAAAAGTAAAACGTCGCGGGAGTTTGCGCCAGCCCACCCCGCGCCTGCTCCCCCGCAACGCTTCCTTTTTCGGAAAAGTTTCCCCTCATGTTCTGTACGCGCCGTTGATGCGCACATACTCATAGGAGAGATCGCAGCCGAAGGCGACACCGCTCGCCTCCCCTTCGGCGAGGGTGATGTGAATATCGACCTCATCGCCTTGGAGAATGGCCTCGGCGCGCGCCTCGGAGAAGGGCACGCCCTCTCCACCCTCGCAGACGAGAACCTCCCCGCCGCCGGGGCCGCGCAGCGCGACGCGCACGCTTGTGGGGTCGAGCGGGACGCCGGCGTAGCCGACAGCGCAGAGAATCCGCCCCCAGTTGGCGTCCTCGCCGAATATGGCCGCCTTGGTCAGCGTCGAGCCGATGACGGATTTCGCAATTCGCCTTGCGTCCTCGACGCTCGCCGCCCCCTCGACCGTTGCGGTGAGGAGCTTCGTCGCGCCCTCACCATCGCGCGCAATGTCGCGCGAGAGCGAGGTGAGAAGGGTGGTCAATGCCCGCTCAAAGAGTGCGAAGGAACCGCCCTCCTCCTCTATTTGCGGCATGTCCGCCCTGCCGCTCGCGAGGATGGCGACCGTGTCGTTGGTTGAGGTATCCCCGTCAATGGAAATTTGGTTGAAAGTCCCCGCGACAGCGTGTCGAAGGGCTTTGCCAAGCAGATCCGAGCTCATTCGCGCGTCGGTCGTGAGGAAGACGAGCATGGTCGCTAGGTGCGGCGCGATCATCCCCGAGCCCTTGGCAATCCCCCCGATGGTAAATTCGCCGTTTGCACTTTTTACGAGGACTGCCTCCTCCTTCGGGCGGGTGTCGGTGGTCATCACCGCCTCCGCCGCCGCCCTCGAGCCCGCCGGGGAGTGCGAGAGCTCCCGCGCGAGCGCCGGCAGCGCCGCCTCAATCGGCGAAATGTCGAGCGGTTGCCCGATCACCCCGGTCGACGCGACGAGCACCTCCTCCGTGGGGATGCCGAGAGCCTCGCCCGCGAGGCGGCACATCTCGCGCGCGCTCTCCACCCCGCCGGCAACGCAGGTGTTAGCGATGCCGCTGTTAACGACGATTGCCCGCGCCCGTCCGTCCGCAAGGTGCTCCCGCGAAACGCGCAGGGGCGCGCCTTTCACAAGGTTGGAGGTGAACATCGCCGCCGCCGCGCAGGGGGTGTCGGCACAGATGAGAGCGAGATCCTTTTTGCTTTTGTTTTTGCGAATGCCGCAGTGCACCCCTCCCGCGAAAAATCCCCGCGCGGCGCAGACTCCCCCCTCAACGGGAGTAATTGTTCCCTCCTCGGGGGCGCAGTTTTCTACTAATTCTTCCTTCATTCTCTTTACTCCTTTGCGCGCGCCCCCCGAAAATTCCCTCTCGCTTTGCGCTTTTTCAAAAAACGAGTGAGGTCGTCTCGGGGGCGCCGAGGGCGAGGTTCATGCACTGCACCGCCGCGCCCGACGCGCCCTTGCCGAGATTGTCAAAGCGCGCAATGAGCAATATCCGCTCCTCGCACCCCTCAACGAAAATCTCCATACCGTCCCGCCCGGCGAGCGCCCCCGCCGAAAGGAACCCGTCACCATCTCCCTCCGCCTCGCCCGCGCGCACCGAGATGAGCGGCTCCCCCGCGTAGTGCCGGCGGTAAAGTTCACAAAGGTCATCGCGCGAGACTCCCGCAGGCAGAAACTCGTGCGGGAGGGGAATGGTCACCTCCATGCCGCTAGGGTAGTCGGCGACAATCGGGCAGAAGAGAGGGTCGCCGTCAAGGTGGCAGACGGCGCGCATCTCGGGCAGATGCTTGTGGCGCTGAGAGAGCGCGTACTGCCGCGGCGAGTCGAGCGTCGCGGCGCGCCCCGCGTCCTCGTACTGCGCTATCATCTTCTTGCCGCCGCCGCTGTAGCCGGTGATGGAAAAGGCGGTGAGCAGCGCGTTCGCCGGGAGTAGCCCCGCCTCCCTCAGCGGGTAAATGAGCGCAATGAAGCCGCTCGCGTGACAGCCAGGCACCGCGATGCGCCGCCCGTGTACGACCGCCGCGCGGTGGGCGGGCGAGAGCTCGGGGAAGCCGTACGCCCAGAGCGGATCTGTGCGGTGCGCGGTAGAGGTGTCGAGCAGAATGGTGTCGGGGTCCTCGCGCGCGACCTCGCGCGCCGCCTCATCGGGTAGGCACAGAAACGCCGCGTCCGCCTCGTTCATTCTCGCCAGGCGCGCACGCAGATCCTTGCGGTGCGCCTCGTCGATGTCGAGCAGGAGAACATCCTCACGCGCGGCGAGCCGCTCGCGAATGCGAAGGCCGGTCGTCCCCGCGCTCCCGTCGATAAAAATGCGATATGGTTTGCTCATAGGATGAATAGAAGACTGCCCGCTCCGCTCATGCGCCCGGCGCGCCCCGCCGCATCGGCCCGGTTTACCTTTTTGGGAGAACCCGTACGCCCGTCTCGCACCCCCGCGAACGTGCCCGGCTGCTTGGAGGAGGTGCCGGTCACGATTACGCGCCACCGCGAAAGCCGTCAGAGTCAACAGAGCGCGATCGTCCCCCCGCAGGGATGCGCGCTCCGTTCAAAACCGGTCCTCGTGCCGCGCTCCTCGCGCTCTCCCGCGCTCCACGCCGCGCCACCACGCCTTCGCGCTTCGCGCCACGTCCCTCGTTTCCTGCGCGGCACGGTCTGCACGAGTTTTATGCATCGTTTTATGCATTTATGCAGGATTCTTTGCATAATATGCACTTCTTTATGCAGTCATTATACCACATCCGCGAGAAATGTCAACCCCCTCGCGCCTTTTTTCGCAAAAAATTTTGCGCATCTTGCGGCGGCGGGGGAGAGCGCTGCTATCTACGGCGACAACCTTCTCGCGAAAATTTTGCGCGGCGCGCGGAACGTGCGGCAGCTTGCGACCCCCCTCATCCCCGCGCGCCCGCTCCACGCGACCCCGCGCATAAAATTTGGGGTTTTCGTTCACGAAATGACCGCAAATTACCGCCTCCCTCGTGCTATACTAAAAGGAAATGGGCTTTTGCTCCGGCGACGTACCCGCCCCGCGCTGCCTTTTTCACTCGCTGCGAGCGCACGGATGATCTCCCGCGCCGCGCGCGTTCCCCTGCAACTTCTCGCGCCGTGCCTCGCGGTTCCGGCGCTCTTTTCCCGAGGATCCTTATGTCCTGCGCTACAGCAACTCGTGGCAAGCGGTTTTCGATGAAGCGGCACGACGTCGATATGACGGTCGGGAGCATTCCCGGCAAGCTCATTCGCTTCGCGCTGCCGCTGCTCGCGGGGAACCTCTTTCAGCAGCTCTACAATATGGTCGACACCTGGGTGATCGGGCAGACCGGGCAGTCGGGCGCCTACGCGGCGGTCGGCAGCGTCGGGCCGATCATCAACACCTTAATCGGCTTCTTCCTCGGTTTCTCGAGCGGTGCGGGGGTCGTTATCTCGCAATACTACGGCGCGAAGGACGAGCGCAACGTCTCGCGCGCCGTGCACACGGCGATGGCGGTGACCGCGCTGCTCTCGGTCGTCTTCACGATAGCCGGTGTGCTGCTCGCCCCCTGGATGCTGCGCCTGATGCTCGAAACCGGCGGGCAGAGCGGCAGCGATGTCCTGCCCTACGCGAGGACCTACCTCACTATTTACTTCTCGGGCGTGGCCGGGCTGATGATCTACAATATGGGCTCGGGCATCCTGCGGGCGGTCGGAGACTCGGCGCGGCCCTTTTACTTCCTCGTCGTCTCCTCGCTGCTCAATACGGTGCTCGACCTCGTTTTCGTCTTTGTCTTCGATATGGGGGTCGCCGGTGTCGCCTACGCGACAATTCTCTCGCAGGCGGTCTCCGCCGTGCTGACGGTCATCGTCCTCCTGCGCACTCCCACCTGCGTGCGCCTGCGCCTGCGCGATCTGCGCATCCACCGCAAGGTTCTCGGGCAAATCATCTCGGTCGGCATTCCCTCCGCCATTCAGATGGCGATCACCGCGCTCTCCAATGTCTTCGTGCAGTCCTACATCGCGCGCGCGGACGGCCACGCCGGCTACACTATCGTCGGCGAGAAGGACGTGCAGACCTACTGCCTCGGCGGCTGGACGACCTACACGAAAATCGATCAGTTCATTTTCCTGCCGATTCAGTCGCTCTCGCTCGCGGCGACGACCTTTGTCGGGCAGAACCTCGGCGTGGGGGATGAGCGGCGCGCGAGGCGCGGCACCTATATCGCCTACGGGATGGCAACCGCCGTAACGGTCGTGGTGATCGCAGCGGTGATGCTCTTTGCGCCGACCCTTGCTGGTATCTTCAACCCCGACCCGGATGTCGTCTACTTTGCGAAGCTCCTGCTGCGCACGCTGACTCCCTTCTATCTCTTCCCCTGTATCAATCAGGTCTTCTCGGCGTCTCTGCGCGGGGCGGGGCACAGCCGCGCGCCGATGGTGATTATGCTCGGGACGCTCGTCGTCTTCCGGCAGATTTACCTTATGGTCATCTCGCGGTGGGTCTCGGTCGACATCCTCGCGATGGCGTTCAGCTACCCGGTCGGCTGGATGTCCTGCAGCATCGCCACGCTGCTCTACTTCAAGTTCGCCAACTTCTCCGGCAAGCGCCTCGTCGGGCAGAGCTCGGCGGAGTAAACCCCTCGCGGAGATCGGGAGAATCCCGGGGTGACTCACCCGGGGGCGGAAGCAAGGGAGGCGCAACCGCGCGAGACCTTACCCCGTAAAGCGAAAAATCGTTCGCTTTTTGCGCCTGTAAACACAAACACGATACAAAAACCGCAATCCACGTTCTCTCACAAACAGACGGCGGCCGGGGGCGCGCTGCGATACCGCGCGTGCGTAGGCGCGTGGGCGTGCGCGGGTGCGCGCGTGTATGTACGCGCGACCTTCCCCCACGGGTGCAGCTGTGTGAGGAGGAGGGCGCGGGAGATCTCTCAGGGTTCCCTCTGGTAGGTCGGGGGCCTCGGGGAGTGAAAATAGGTGTCCGCCCCGGCGGACGATTGTTTGACGTGCACTTGTAGCGCGCAGACGCTCCCTTCGGTCGCGTTGGGCGCGCGCTGACAGTTCGCGTCGTCACATTGCGTCCGCCTACGGCTCCCGCAGTGTGCGTTGGTGGGTGAGAGAGAAAAAATTTTTTATTTGATTTGATTCCCCGGAGACTCGACGTTCTGCCTCATCGGGGTACTCGCCGGGGTGCTCGTTTGGGGGAAGGTGCGGCGCGGGACGGCCGGGGTTCTCCTCCTCGGAATGTGCCGCGCGATATTTCCCTGCCGCCTCCCCGCGATATGCCGCGGCATTCCGAAGCGCGCGCAAACCCTGCCCTCGCCGCTTTGGCGGCAGCCCGTCCCGGGACTTGCCGGGGACAGGTGACCCCGCGTGCGGCGCGCGGCGCGCGGCGGCAAACGGCCGCTATGCGGCACCGTCTAAGAGCGCCTCGGGCGATCTCGATCTCCCCCGCGTTGTGCGCGTCTCTCCCGTGAATCCCTTATCTTGGCGAAGCGGCTCCTCCCGGGGAGGTTCGTCCCGAATACGGCGCAAACTTTCTACCTTTTGCTACTGTTTTCTTCCCCGTGAGGGAGTATCCTGCGGGCAGCAAATTCCGGGCGCATTCTGCGCGCCCCGCGAACTAAAT
>CAZYCC010000011.1:25619-35763 GCA_964645985.1 uncultured Lachnospiraceae bacterium
CCTGCGTCCTCGTTCTCGTAAACAAAAAACCTTTGCCGCCGGCAAAGGTTATCTTCATTTTTCGGGAAAACTCGACCGCACCGCACTTCTCAGGTGGCGAACGCGAGAACGTCCTCCTCGCCTTCGGTGGCGCGGCGAATGTCCGCGCCGACCCCCTGCAACTTCTCGACAAACGCCTCGTACCCGCGCTCGATGAGGTGGATCTGCTCGATCTCGGTCGTCCCCTCGGTCGCGAGCGCCGCGATCGCGAGCGCCGCGCCGGCGCGCAGGTCTGTCGCCGTTACGCGGGAGGCGGAGAGCGCGTGCACCCCCTCAAAGATGGCGGTTTTGCCGTCGACGCGAATGTTCGCACCCATCTTGCGCAGCTCGTCTGTGTACTTGAAGCGGTTGTCGAAGACGCTCTCGCTGAGGTAGCTGACCCCGTCGGCGAGCGAGAGCAGCACGCTCATCTGCGGCTGCATATCGGTCGGAAAGCCCGGGTAAGGCATCGTTTTGATCTTCACTCGGTTGAGAGGCCGGGAGCGCGAAACGCGCACGGCATCGTCTTCCTCAACGACGGTGGCGCCCATCTCCTGAAGCTTTGCCGTGATCGACTCAAGGTGTCGCGGGATCACATTGTTGACGCGCAGGCTCCCGGCGGTCGCCGCCGCGGCGATCATATAGGTCCCCGCCTCGATCATGTCGGGGATAATGGCATAGGTACAGCCGTGCAGATCCGGCACACCTTTGATTTTAATCGAGTCGGTGCCCGCGCCCGAGATGCGCGCGCCGCAGGTGTTGAGGAAGTTGGCAAGGTCGACGATGTGCGGCTCGCGCGCGGCGTTCTCGATGAGCGTCGTCCCCTCGGCGCGCACTGCGGCGAGCATCACGTTCATCGTCGCGCCAACCGAGACGAGGTCGAAGAAGATCGATGAGCCGTGCAGCCCCTCCGGGCATTCGGCGCAGATATAGCCGCCCTCCACGCGCACCTGCGCGCCGAGCGCCTCAAAGCCCTTGATGTGCTGATCGATCGGACGCACGCCGAAGTCGCATCCGCCGGGGTAACCGACTCTCGCCTCGCCGAACCGCCCGATCTCCGCCCCGACGAGATAGTAGGAGGCGCGGATCCGCCGCACGAGATCGAAGGGAGAGCTGCCGCCGACGCAGCCGCTGCAGTTGATTTTGACCGAGTGGCGCGTCAAGAGCGTCACGCGCGCGCCCATCTTGCGCAGGATTTGTAGCGACACGGCGACATCGTCGATCGCCGGCAGGTTCTCGATGACAACGTCGTCCTCGACGAGCAGGCAGCCGTAGATAATGGGGAGAGCGGCGTTTTTCATCCCGCTGACCTCAACCGTCCCCTCGAGCGGCCGCCCCCCGCGAATAAGATATTTTTCCATAAAACCCCCAAGCCCGTGAAAAAAACGGGCACGTCTCCCGCAGCGAAAACGCGGGAGCGCAAGGAACACGCAGTTCCTTCAGACAAAGCGATCCGACCCGGCGCGGGGCCGTTCGGTGAAAGAAATCGAAGATGAGAGCGCGCAAGCGCGGCAAAGCGCAAGTGTGCGTGGCGCGTCCCCTCGTAAGAGCGTGAACGCGCGATGTTCAAGTAGCGAGTACGGCAAAACCGGGCGATGCCGTACAACCGGGCGAAAACGATTTTGCCCGGCGCTCCCTGTCCTCGCGAGAAACGCTGAACGAACGGTGTTCCACGGCAGCGCGGCGCGAAGCGAACCCGTCGCGCGAAGAACCCGCGCGAAAGCGCGCGCGGGCACGCGCAGGTGCGGGCAATGCACTGCCCTGCGGCACTCGCTTGTTTTGAGAGAGACCTGCGAGCAGTCCCGAAGAGCGTCCCCTCGCAAGGGGATGAACGCGCGATGTTCAATCGGCGCGCGGGGCGATTTTCCCGCACAAAAAAGAGCGATTTTCCCTCAAAGGGCAGTATAACACATCCCGGCGGAAAAAGAAACCCCTCGCGCGGAAAAAGAATCAAAAGTTTACTTATAGTTGACAAACGGGAAATGAGCTGCGAGCGGGCGCGGCGCGGAGAGAAGGAATGCCCCTCGCGCGGCGCCCTCTTGACAGCCCCCTCCCCTCGTGGTATACTTCCCCCCGTGGGATGTCGCCAAGCGGTAAGGCAAAGGACTTTGACTCCTTCATCCGTCGGTTCAAATCCGGCCATCCCAGCCAAAAGGCACCCCGGGGGGTGCCTTTTTTCGTATGTCGCGCGAACGCGCTAGGGCGCGCAAACACGCCCTTCGGGGTGGGTCGTTGAGAATGCCGGTGTTGCTCGCGTGTCGCGCGACCGGGCGAACTGCGTTACTATCCACTACTCGCTACTCACTCCCCACAACGTCGCGCGCCACGCGATTTTTTATAGGCCGCGCGCATTCATTGCGATCAATAGACCGGGTGAAATTTCTTCCTTGCCGGAGCGCACAAGCCACACCCTGCCGTGACGCGCGCCCGTGCGAAAGTACCCTCGCCCTCCGGGGTGTACATCGCGGAGCAAGAGCACTCTCACGCTCTCTTTGCGTCGGCGCGCCTTGGGCGCCCTCGCGCGGTTATATTTCGGGGATGGTAATTTCCACCTCGCGGCCGAGCTTCGCCGAGCGGGCGATGCCGTCGAGGATCGCCTGGTTGTAGAGGATTTGCGAGGAGGGAACCGGGGCGGGGCCGCCGCTCTTGACCGCGTCGAGGAAGGAGCGGATCTTCTTGTCGAAGAGGTTCTTGCCGTCGCCGACAATCGGGATGACCGTCTCGGTCTGCTCGCCGCAAATCTCGTGGTAGAGAGTCATCGGGCCGCCGACCGTGCCGTTCCAGCAGTCGGTCGAGGGGATACGCAGGCCGCCCTTCGTCCCGAGCAAAATGGTGTCGCCGGGCGTGTCGATGTTCATCGCCCACGCGATGCGAAAGTCGAGGATCACGCCGCCCTCAAGCCGAATGAACGCCGCCGCGAAGTCGTCGACGCCGAACTTGGCGGCGTACTCAGGGTGGCCGGGGTAGCTCGCGGGATTCTTGCCGAAAAAGTCGCTCGTGTAGCCGGTCACCGTGAGGGGTTTGGGGTAGCCGATGGCGTTGAGCACCATATCGAGCGAGTAGCAGCCGATGTCGGCGAGCGCGCCGAGCCCCGCCGTCTCGTCCTCGATGAAGGAGGTGCCGTAGGGCGTGGGGATGCCGCGCCGCCGCCCGCCGCCTGTCTGGATGTAGTACACCCGCCCAAGCTCCCCCGAGCGCACCACCTTGCCGATCATTTGCATATTTGCGTCAAGGCGCGGCTGGAAGCCGATCGACAGCACCTTCCCGCTCGCGCGCTCGGCGCGCATAACCTCGACCGCCTCATCGAGCGTGACGGTGAAGGGCTTTTCGAGCAGGACGTTAACCCCTTTTTGCAGGGCGTAAATCGCGGGGCCGGCGTGCTGGCGGTTGTAGGTGCAGATCGAGACGGCGTCGAGCGCGAGGCTCTCGTCATCTAGCAGCTCCTTGTGCGAGGGGTAGTCGGTCTTGACCCCCTCAATGCCGTGGTCGGCGAAAAACTTCGCCGCCTTGCCGGGGATGAGGTCGGCGCCGGCGACGATCTCAACGTCCGGCATTTTTTTATACGAGGCGATGTGCGAGGCGGCGATCCAGCCGCAGCCGATGATGCCGACGCGCAGCTTGCGCCCGCCCGCGCAGGACTGTTTCTCCTCCGCCCGAACCGAGTAGTCCAGAGCGGGATCCATTGCTTCGACCATAAAACCTCCTTAATGCGAACAATATGGGAAAAGTGAAAGAGAACAGAGTAGCCGCGAGGGGGGCGAGGCGCGCCTCTCACGATAGATAAAGCGCGGGCGCGATTTTCGGGAAAACCGCGCGAGAGAACGCGAGTTTCCCATTCCCGGGGGAGGCGTTTCCTCTCGCCGTGCGCCACGAGATTAACGAGAGGAGCCGGATGTACGGATGCGCGTGGCATTTCCCCGCGCCGCGCCCCTCGGAGCGCCTTCCCTCCGGTAGAGTGCGCTCTGCGTGATATTCTCAGAGAGAGCACACTTTCCCGCTTGGGAAACCTGCCCAGAACGGGCGTTCCCGCGCGCGGGCGCTCGGCCTTACGCGCGAGGGGGTTCTCCTCACCCTCCCCCGCCCTCGCGGAGTGCTCTCTCGCGGAAAAGGTCAAAGCGCGCTTTGCACTTTTTTACTTCAGCCCGTGCAGATAGTCGGCGCTCATGCGCGCGCAGTCGAGCGGCGATTTGCCGAGAGACGGCTCGTCCTGCTCGACCACGAGCCAAGCCGCGCCCGCGTCAAGGGATGCCGCGAGGATCTCGGGGATGTCCTGTAGACCCGCCCCGAGCGGGCGGTACTCAAACTCGCCTGCAGCGTCCTTGCTCTTCTGCTCATTTGCCGCGTCGACACCGATGAGAGCGTACATTTTCCCGCCCGCGCTCCCGGCGAAGTCCTTGAGGTGGACGACCGGCGAGCGCCCCGCGTATCCTCGCAGATACGCCGCGGGATCCTCTCCGCCGACATTGACCCAGCAGGTATCAATCTCTGTTTGCAGGACATCGGCGGGCAGCGCCTCGTAGAGCAAATCGAGCGCATACTTTCCGTCGACTTTGGTAAACTCAAAGTCGTGGTTGTGATAAAGGAGCGTGATCCCGCGCGGCGCGGCGGCGGCGGCAATCGCGCGAATGAGGCGCGCCGTCTCCTCGAAGAGCTCCCCGCCGGGCAGGCGCGCGCGCGAAAGCGACGGAATGCCGATATACCGGCAGCCAATCGCGGCGTAGTCATCGAGCGTCTTTTCATTGACCTTGCCGTCGGTGACCAGCTCCGAGAAGGGCACATGCGCCGAGATGGGGGCGAGCGCGAGGTCATTGCAAACCTCCCGAACCTCAGCGGGCGTGTGCCCGTAGAGCCCGGCGAACTCAACGCCGTCGTACCCCATCGCGCGCACGCGCTTGAGCGTGCCATAGAGATTCGCCGCGGCATCGGCGCGCACCGAGTAGAGCTGCAGAGCGACCGGCAGAGTGACTTTTCCGATTTGCATAAGGTCCTCCAAAAAAGGTGATTTCCTGCGCGCGAGGGCCGCTGCGGTGGGGGAGACGCTTGCGCGCACCGCGCGCGGCGTAGGCTGCCCGAGCGGACGAGAGGATCGGCGGCGATTTGCGACGCGGGGCTTTCCGGTATTCGACGCAACCGAAATGCCCCGTCGCGCCCGCTCAATGGAACGCCGAGAGGGATCCCCCCGAGGGGCGCTGCCCGGCGCTCGCCCCGGTGAGAGACAGGTCTTGCGATAGACCAACCTCGCGAGAGGTCGACCTCAGGAGGCCGAATCTGCCGGGAGCGCTCGCGCCGCGCGGCGCGGGGGTTCGCGAAAGAGCCTCGCCCGAGCGTTCGCAATGAATCCGCGCGATAGATTAACAAAGGGGGCAAACCAGCAGCGCTTCGCTAAGCGAGGTAATCCCTCTCCCGTTACGAAGCGGGGAATCTCTCGCGCGCCGCGCCCCCCGGAGTTCTTCACAAATGGCGGACGAGCACGCCCCGCGCCCACGGGAAACTCTGCGCCGAATAACCGCGCGAGCGCTCCCACGCGCCCAGCGCCACCTGGGTGTTCTCTCCCCCCGACCGGCGGGAAAGCCCATGGCCCGCGCCCCCCGATGAGTTCTCCTCTCGGATTGGCGAGTGAGCGCACGTCCATGCCCCAGAGAGTTCTCCCGCCGATGGCGGACGGGCCGTGTCCGCGCCCCGCGCCCGCGGGGAAATCAACCACGTCATCGCCGCGAGCGAGCACCCGCGCCCCACAACAGCGTTCTCGCGCGCTTTTCTGCCCTTATCATAGCGCAAAGCGGTGGCGCGCGCAAGGGGGATGATCGCGGGAGGGAGGATTTCGCGAAAATTTTTCTCAAAAAAATCTCGATTTTTGACGTGCACCCCCTTGCAAAACCGCGCAAGAGGGAGTATACTGTCCTCAACAGTTGCACAGTCGCTCAAATGAGCAAATGTAAAAGAGAGGAAACGCGCCTCCGCAGCCGCGCTACGCTGCCTCCTTTCCCCAGAAAATCCCCTTATCTGCCCCGAAAATCTCCCTCGGTTTTCCCACTTCCCCCTATTTTCGCCCTATGCCCGATTCTGTTCCGATCTGCCGGCAGGCGCACGAGAACGCCGAGACGCTCGCGCGCGTTACCGAGGCGCTGCCCGACGAAGAGCTGCTCCTTGACCTGGCCGAGCTGTACAAAATCTTCGCGGACAGCACGCGAATCAAAATTCTCTATTGTCTGTTTGAAAGTGAGCTGTGTGTCTGCGACATCGCGCATCTGCTCGGGCTGTCGGTCTCGGCGATCTCGCACCAACTGCGAATCCTGAAGGGCGCGCGGCTCGTGCGCTTTCGGCGCGCCGGGAAGGCGGTGATCTACGCCCTCGCCGACGATCATGTGCGCACCATCCTCGGGCAGGGGATGGAGCATATCTGCGAATGAGGTGGGCATTCGTCCGCGCGGTGGAATCCCCGTGTGCGTCCATTATAAAAGAAAGAAACCTGCCGGGGTGTCCCCCGCCCGCTCCGCGCGCGGCGCGGGATAAGGAGGGGAAAACCCGCTCCCTCGTCACATCCTCGTGAAAAAGACAATTTGCGTGTGTACTTTTTCTCGCGGGAGAGGGAGCCTTCCACACTCGCAGCGACGTTCCTTTCCGCTGAGGCGCACTCCTCCCGCGCCATTCGCCGGTGCGAAAAGATCTCGGGGCAGTGCGGTACCTCATCGTGGCGTGCTGAACCCTCGCGCCCGGCGGCACTCCGCGCGCGGAACTCTATCTGATTGAACCTCATTCCTTGCGCGGCGCGCGCCATTGTGTGAGGAAACGCTCGCCGTTCGGGGCGAGAGGTGCTTCCCGAATGGGAGAAAACCCGGCTTTCCGTTGAGGTATCCCTCTATCGATATACTGCATTTTCTTTTCACAGGAGGCTTTCTATGCGAAAATCTTATCGCCTGCAAGACCTTGACTGCGCGAACTGCGCCGCCAAGATGGAGACCGCCATTCGCAAGCTGCCGGGCGTTATTGACTGCTCGGTGAGCTTTCTCACCTCGCGCCTGACGCTCGAGGCGGAGGACGAGCGCTTCGATGACCTGCTCGCACAGGCGGTCGAGGTCTGCCGCAAGGTCGAGCCGGACTGCCGCGTTATTCTGAAGTGACGCGCCGCGCGCCCCAAGCGTAGCACTTTTTTGAAAAAGTCATTTACAGGAGAGAGCTACCCCTTCGGCGCGGATCACTCACGAAGCGCCGCGCAGCGCGAGAAGAAATTACACTTTTTCGAGAAAGTGTTACATCAGGAAGAGTACGCAACGCTCCAGCCCGGATCTCCCGGGCGGCAACGAGGCTTTCCTTCACGCACCTCGCTCGCGCCGCAAACTCGCCCGGCACGTCTCGGCGTGAATTGTTGCTCTTTTCCGAAAAAGTGACATTTGTAAGGTGCGCTTCCATCTTGTCGGCTCGCCCACCGGTATCCCGAGGGAGGCTACCCGGCTGCACTATCGGGGAGAGCGGAAAATAGGCCATCGCCCGCGCGGCAGTTCCACCTATTTTGCACTTTTCCGAAGAAGTGTTAAACTTCCTCCCTCTCAATCATCAAGGCTTAGGGAGAATTTCCCGCGCCCCGCATCTTGTTTTCCTCCTTATCCTATGACCACCAAACAAAAGCGGCAGCTCGCGAAAATTCTCGCCGCGGCGGTTTTGTTCGCAGTACTGCTTGTGCTCGACAACTTGGAACTGCTGCCCGGTGGGCAGTGGCTGCATGTGCTCTTTTATCTGCTGCCCTACTTTCTCGTCGGGTACGATGTACTTTGGCGCGCGATCCGCGCGATCCCCACCGGGAAATTCCTCGATGAGAATTTTTTGATGTCGATTGCGTCGATCGGTGCGATGGCGACGGGCGAGGCGAGCGAGGCGGTCGCCGTGATGCTCTTTTACCAGGTGGGCGAGCTCTTCCAGAGCGTCGCGGTCGGGCGCAGCCGCCGCAGCATCACCGCACTCGTCGACATCCTCCCGGAGAGCGCGACGGTCGAGCGGGACGGGGCGCTTGTCACCGTCGCCCCCTCGACGGTCACCGTCGGCGAGACGATTCTCGTCCGCCCGGGCGAGCGAATTCCGCTTGATGGAAAGGTCATCGGCGGCGCGTCTTCTCTTGACACTGCGGCCCTCACCGGCGAGAGCCTGCCGCGCGAGGTGACGGTCGGCGACAGCGTGCTCTCGGGCAGCGTCAACCGCGAGGCAACCTTACGCATCGAGACGACCTCCCCCTTTGAGAGCAGCGCCGTGTCGCGCGTGCTCGCGATGGTAGAGGAGTCCTCCTCACGCAAGGCAAAGACAGAAAATTTCATATCACGTTTTGCACAAATTTACACGCCAACGGTGGTCGCGGCGGCTCTGCTCATCGCGGTGGTTCCCCCTCTGATCTTAGGTCCGACGAGCGGGGCGGTCTGGCGGCAGTTCGTGCACGCGGCGATGATTTTCCTCGTCATCTCCTGCCCATGCGCCCTTGTTCTGTCCATCCCGATGGCGTTTTTCGGCGGCATTGGCGGCGCGTCCTCGCACGGTATCCTTGTGAAAGGATCGAACTATCTCGAGCAGCTCGCGAATGCGCGCACAGTAGTCTTCGACAAAACCGGCACGCTCACGCGCGGTAGCTTTTCGCTCACCGACCTGAACCCCGCAAAAGGTGTGTCGCGCGAGGATCTCCTCGCCGCCGCCGCGGCGGCGGAGTGCCGCAGTACGCACCCGGTCGCGCAGTCCATTTTGCGCGCGTATAATAAGGAAGTTCCCGCCGGGGCAATCCTCTCGTCCGAGAACTTTCCCGGCAGGGGCGTGCGTACCATTTTTTTGAAAAAAGGACAAAGCGGCGAGGAGCGAACGGGCGTTCTTTACGCCGGGCGGGAGGACTGGCTGCGATCGCTCGGCTTGCTGACAAATCCCGCAAAAAACGAGGCAACAGCGGTGCACGTCGCGCTCTCGGAGGGCGAGAGCCTTCGGTATCTCGGGGTGCTCTCGGCTGAGGATGAGCCAAAGGAGGACACCGCGGTCGCGATTGCAGACCTTCGTGCGGCCGGTGTGAGGCGGCTCGTGATGCTGACAGGCGATCGAGAGGAGGCGGCGCGCGCGCTCGCCGAGCGCCTCAGTATTGATGAATACCGCGCGGGCTTGCTCCCGCAGGACAAGGTTGCCGCAGTCTCGGCCCTGCTCGAGGGACAGCGCGCGGGCGCGGAATTTGTGCAAAGTGGGGATAGCAGTAATTTTGGTGCGCGAGAATCGGAGCCCCGCGCGGCAGAGCTGAGCTCATCCGGCGCGTCAGAGTCGCAAGCAGCGCAGCGCGATAAATTTGTGCAAAGCGGAGATGCGACAAATCTCGATCAGCATATCGCAAGCGCCGGGCGGGTGGACGCGCCCGCGCAAAAAAATGCAAATCTATCGCCGGAGGCGCGCGGAGCGTCGCGGGCTGCGGAGGGGGCGGGGACATCCGCTTGCGCGCGGGATGAGGATAACACAAATTTGGCGAAAACCTCCTCCGGGGAGGGGGAGCGAGGCAGCACGGGAGGTCGCGCACCTCGCAAAGGAAAACGCCGCGGCGCGCGGCGCGCGGCGGGGACGCTCGTTTTCGTCGGGGACGGAATCAATGACGCGCCGTCGCTCTCACTCGCCGATGTCGGAGTAGCGATGGGCGCGCTCGGGTCTGACGCGGCGATCGAGGCGGCTGATGTCGTCCTCGCCGACGACAAGCTCTCGCGCGTGCCGCTCGCCATCCGCATCGCAAAGAAAACAATGCGCATAGCGCGGGAGAACATCGTGCTCGCACTCGCCGTCAAGGCGGCGGTGATGGCGCTCGACCTGCTTTCGGCCTTCTCTCCGCTGACCTTCCTCGCGCCTTATATGGCGTGGCTCGCGGTCTTCGCCGATGTCGGCGTCGCCATCCTCGCGGTGCTCAACGCTCTGCGCGCGATGCGCGTGAAAGAGAAGGGAAAACTCAGCGGCTAACATTTTTTTGAGAAGGGACAATCTTTCCACTTGCGAACGGTCAAAAGGCGGTTCCTATTTCATTCGCCGTCTAAGCTAAAAAAGTCAACCCCTCCAAGCGGAGGGGTTGTTTTTCGGTTTGCTGACGGGTGCTGGATTGTTTTATTCTTTTGAAAAAGTTCGGCTTTTCTTC
>CAZYCC010000012.1:0-33690 GCA_964645985.1 uncultured Lachnospiraceae bacterium
TGAAACTGGCATAGTGCCGGTACTGTCAAAAAAGGCGGTTATTGAGCGTACACTACTTAGCGCGCGAGAATCCTCTCGCGTGCGGCCTTTCACCGGCGCGAAAGACCTCTTCGCGCGGCATGGTCGTTCCGGCGCGAGGACGGCGGGAGGTCGCGCGTGGACGGCGGGAGAACGCGCGAGAGCGAGGGGGGAAACACGCGCGCAGGTTACCCCCGGCGGCGCATTAACTTTCATCAGAGGGGGGAGGCAAAACCGCGCCGGGGGAGTTCGCCTCTCGACTGCCGGGGAGGTACAGCAAAAACCGCCCCCTCGGGGGCGGTTTTTGCTATGTACCACGCAAAAGGGAACGCTTGTATTATTCCACCGAGATGAGGTAGGCGTAGACCGGCTGGTTGCCGGGCAGGACCGTGAGCTCGGCGCGGGGAGCGAGAGAGCGCAGAAGATCCGCCGCGTTTTGCGCCTCCTCCGGCGTAACGTCCTCTCCCCAAAAAACCGTGAGAAACTCCGCGTCCGCTAGGAGCGGCGCGAACTCCCGCAGGCACTGCTCTCGGCTCTCCGCGATGACGGTGACCTCCCCGTCGACAAGACCGAGGATCTCCCCCTCGTGAATTTCCCTGCCATCGAGCACTGAGTTGTGAGCGGCGTAGGTCACCGAAAGTGAGCGCACGCGCGCCATCGCCTCGCGCATTCGCGAGAAGTTGCTGTCGGCGCCCTTTTCCTCATCGAAAGCGAGCATCGCCACGATCGTTTCGGGGATGCTCTTCGCCGGGAGGACGAGGACACTCTTGCCGCGCACCTCCGCCGCCGCCTGCTTTGCCGCGAGAATGATGTTGCCGTTTCCCGGCAGGACATAGACCACCTCGGCGTTCGTCTCGCCGATCGCCGTGAGAATATCCTCCATACTGGGGTTCATCGTCTGCCCGCCCTCAACGACGGCATCCGCCCCGAGGTCGCGCAGCGCCGCGGCGATCCCCTCCCCGGCGGCGACCGTGACGAATCCGTATGGCTTGCGCGTGGCGCGCAGCTCGGCTTCCTCCTGTTCCTTCGCCGCGCGGAGCAGCTCCGCGTCGCGCAGCTCTGTGTGCTGCAGGCGCATATTCTCCACCTTGACGGTGGCGAGGTCGCCGTAGGAGATCGCGCGCGAAAGCACCCGCCCGGGGTCATCGGTATGAACGTGGAGCTTGATGATCTCCTCGTCGTCGACGAAGACGAGGCTGTCGCCAATGCCGGAAAGGAAGGCGCGCAAGTCGTCCGCGCTGCCCTCCCCGCGATAGCGCGCACTCTTGTTGACGATGCACTCGGTGCAGTAGGGGAAGGTGATGTCCTCGGTCGCGAAGCGGGAGAAGTCCGCCTTGTCCTTGACCTCGGCTTTCTCCTCCGGCGGGGGGTAGGGTCTGCCTTCGAGCGCGGCGAGCATTCCGTCGAGTACCGAAACGAACCCGCGCCCTCCCGCGTCGACAACCCCCGCGCTCTTGAGAACCGGGAGCAGCTCCGGCGTTTCGGCGAGTGCGTCCTTTGCCTCCTCAAGCAGCGCCGCGAAAAAGGGAGCGGGCTCCATGCGGGAGCCGTCGGCGGCATCGCCGCAGGACGAGGTGAGTGCGACGGCGCGGTCGGCGCAGCGGCGCATCACCGTGAGGATAGTGCCCTCGGTCGGGTTCATCACAGAGCGATAGGCGCTCTCGCAGCCGGCGCGGAAGGCGGCGGCGAGGTCATCGACGGTGATCTCGTCGAGGTAGGCGAGCGCCTTTGCGAATCCCTTGAAGAAGAGCGAGAGAATAACGCCCGAGTTGCCGCGCGCCGAGCGCAGCATCTTGCCGGCGGCGGCGGCGGCGAGATCGCCTGCGCCCTCTCCTCCCGAGAGGGAGACCTCCCGCACGCCGGACATCGTCATGCTCATGTTCGAGCCGGTGTCTCCGTCTGGGACAGGGAAAACGTTAAGGCCGTTGATCTGCTCCTTCTCGGTTTCAAGCAGGTTTGCCGCCGAGAGCAGCATTTCGTGGAGTTTCGAGGAGCGAATTTTCATAAGAGTAGGGAACCAAAAGGCGCGCTCAGCGCTCCTGTCCGAGGAAAAAGAGGGCGAGCGTCCCCGGCCCCGAGTGCGAGCCGATGACAGGGCCGACATAGCCGATACGCACATCGCTCGCGCCCATTTCACGCGCCATCCCGGCGAGGGTCTGCGCGTCCTCCTCGCAGTCGCCGTGGGAAATGAAGATCGTCTGCCGGGAAAGATCCGGCGTCGCGGTCTTGCGCATCCGCTCGGCGAGGGCGCGGATCGACGCCGCTCTGCCGCGCGCCTTGGCAACGTTGATGAGGTGCCCGTCGTTATCGACGTGGAGGACAGGCTTGATGTTGAGCATCGAGCCGACAACCGCCGTCGCCGCCGAAACGCGCCCGCCGCGCTTGAGGAAGTGCAGGTCGTCCACCGTGAACCAGTGGCAGAGATGGAGTTTGTTCTCCTCGGCGAAGGCGGCGACCTCATCGAGCGACGCGCCCTCGTTTTTCTTCATCGCCGAGAGATAGACGAGCAGCCCCTGCCCGAGCGAGGCGCAGAGCGTGTCGACGACGACGACGCGGCGATCGGGAAACTCGGCGGCAAGGTTCTCCGCCGCCTTTTTGCCGGCGTCCACGGTGGCGCTGAGGCCGGAGGAGAAGCCGAGGTAGAGGATGTCATATCCGGCGGCAAGATCCGCTCGGAAGGCGTCCTCGAAGACAGAGGAATTGACGGCGGAGGTTTTTGACATCTCGCCCGCGCGAAGCTTAGCGTAGAAGGGGCGGACGATGGCGGGGTCGTTGACATCGTTCTGCGCGGAGACACCGCCGACCGTGTAGACAAGCGGCAGCAGCTTGACGCCGGTCTGCGCGACCATCTCGGGGGTGAGATCCGCCGAGGAGTCGGTGTACAAAATATAGTCGGACATAGGCCTCTGGGGAAGGGAGGGCGGCGCGCCGCCGGGAGCGATAGGATAGGGGAAAAGGAGCGGCTGTCGGGTGAAATCCGAGAAGAGTACTTTGGCGCGAAAAGAAGCGGTCGGCGGGCGCGGGGGACGGAGGAGCGGGGGCAAAGAGGAATCCGCACTCGCCGACAATCGGTTAATTCCGCGGGGGGAGCAAAAGTTACGCCCGGGGGGAAATTCGCGAAAAGTTTTGCGGGGGAAGCCGCAGCGCGCGGGAATAGGGAGAGGGTCGCTACCGCGATGCGCCGCGAGGGGGGTCGGCGCGAGAGCCGCCGGGGAGCAGCGTGCTCCTCGCGGTTGATCGCGCCTCTCATGGTGGCAACGCGGCAAACATCTGCGCGGCAAGGTCGGGCGGCTCGTACCGGGCGTTACTTTCTCTCCTCGCGCGCGGCGGGAATGGGCGAGGCGATGCGGCTCGCCATTCTTGCCGCCTCCTCGTAGGAGTTGCGCTTGTAGCCGTCTTTATCCTTGAAGAGCGTCAGCCTGCCGTCCTCCATTTTGAGGATGCGGTCGGCGCGCTCGGCAATAGAAATGTCGTGCGTCACCATAATTAGCGTCTGCCCAATCATCTGTCGCATTTTAAGCAGCAATTCGAGCACCTCGTCGGCGTTTTTGCGGTCGAGGTTGCCGGTCGGCTCGTCGGCGAAGAGCACCTGCGGGCGGTTGATGAGCGCGCGCGCGATCGCCACGCGCTGCTGCTGCCCGCCGGACAGCTCCGAGGGCAGGTGATGCAGGCGGTCTTCGATCTGCAGCCCCGAGAGAAGCTTTTTGAGGTGTTCCTCGTAGCGGTAGGGCTCCTTGCCGCGCATCACGGTCGGCAGGAGGATGTTCTCTATAGCGGTGAGCTGCGGCAGGAGGTTGTGGCGCTGGAAGACGAACCCGATGAACTCGCCGCGAAAGCGCGAGAGCTCCTGCTCGTTCATCTTGGCGATGTCCTGCCCGCGAATCTTGACAGTGCCGCTCGTCGGTTTGTCAAGACCGGCGCAGATCTGAAGGAAAGTCGACTTGCCGCTGCCCGACGCGCCGATGATGGCGACGAACTCGCCGTCCTCCACTTTGATTTCGGCGTGGTTGACCGCGTAAACGGCGGAGTCGGACTGCTTATACAGCTTGACGACCTCGGAGGCTTCGAGAATGGGCATGGCGAAAATGGGGAGAAGCGGGCGCGCCGCGCTCACAGCGACACGTCGGTGAGATCCAGAGAAAGCTGCGCCGCGATCTTCTTGCGGTAGGAAAGATACGGGAGGAGCGAGGCGAGGAAGGTGACGGCGAGCGTCAGGGCAAGGCCGATAAGGAAGGGCGCGAGAGGAATCGTCGGGAAGAAGCGGAAGCTGCCCGGCGCGCCGAAGAGGAGCGTCTGCACCCATCCGCGCCCGAGCAGATAGCTGCAAAGATGCACCGCGCCCCATGAAAGAAGGCTGAAGAGACCTCCCGCGAGCAAAGCGAGCACGGCGCCGTCAAGCAGATGCAGCGCGCGAACCTCGCGCGGGATAGCTCCCACGGCGCGGTAGATGTCGAATTCGAGCGCGCGTCCGGAATAAAAGAGCGATTGCGAGAAGAAGAGGATCATCGGGAAGACGAGAAAGAGCGCCGCCGCAAGAAGAGCAATCGCGCCGCTGCCGTTCTGCCGCGCGGCAATCTGCCGCGCGCCGGCGTCATCGCTGGTTGTAAGCAGAACCCCCGGGTGACTGTTCGCGAGCGCGCCCATCTGCCCATCGAGCGCGGTAAGCGCCCCCTCGGATAGAGAAGGGTCAAGATACACCATCGCCCCGGGGGAGCCGGCGCTGTCGGTTCCCGCAAGATCGGCGAAGGTGTCCGGCGCGAAGAAGAGCGAAAGATTCTCGTCTGCGGGGGCGTTCTCGATAACCGCCGCCACGGTGAAGGCGCGGAAGGTGAAGTCGGCCGACTCGTAGAGCGAGGGCAAAAGGTCGTTGCCCTCCAGGTCTCGGCTGAAACCGAACGCCTCGCCCTGCGTTTTAAGGAAGCCGACGATATGCCGCTCGACCTCGACGTAGATTTTCTCGCCCGGCTGAATATCGGTCACGCTCCTCCCGCCGACCGCGTCCGAGAGGATAACGCTGTCCTCGGGGTATTCGAGCAGGCGCGAGGGGTCTCCGCGCAGGCGGTAGCCGCAAAAATCTCGCCAAACCGAAAGGGTGTCCTCGTCTGCCGGGGAGAATTGCACGAGTGCGCTGCCCTTGTAACCCTTTTTCTTAGGGTAATCCTTGAACCCGCTCCCAGCGCGCAGAGCGCTCGAGGGCAAAAGGACACTCCCGCCGAGCGCCTCGTTTTGCCGCGTCACGGCGAGAACGCCGTCAAGCGCTTGCAGGTCGCCGAGGACATCCTCGGCGCGGATGGCCGAGGCGGAGAAGTCGAGCGTGTAGCGCGGAGTGGGCGAAAAGTCAACGGTCTTCTTCGCGCGCGAAAAATAGGCTCCCGCAACGAAAAACGCGCCGAAGAGCGTCCCCGAGAGCAGCAGCCCCGCGAGGTGCCGGCGGAAGCGGAAGAGCGAGAGCGCCTCGACCGGGAGAACCGAGTGCGCTTCAATGAGGCGCGAGGAGCGGCGCGGCGAGACGACCAAGCCCGCGTTGTTCTCGCTCGCGAGGAGCTTCACGGGAGTTGTGCGCGAGAGCGCGAGCAGAGGCAGGATGACCGACAGCAGCGCGCAAAGCAGCGATCCTCCGAGCAGAACCGGAACAGGTAAAAGCGAGAATCCCGGGAAGGACCCGGCGGAAAGATAGAGCGCGAGCCCGACCACATAGGTGAGCAGCGTCGCCGGGAGTGCGGTTAGAGCTGCGATCACCCCCATCTCGAAGAGGGCGGTGGTCAGCAGGCGAGGAAAATCGGCGCCGAAGGAGAGATAAATGCCGTAGGTAAACTTGTAGTGTTTAAGCTTGATGCGATAAAGGACGGTGAGCAGCAAAAAGGAGAGCGCGGCGAGGAGCAGGAGCAGTAGGGCGAACCCCGCGCGCCCTCCTCCCGCCTCGCGCGAGAGGGCAAGCAGCGGCGTCTCGCCGATCGCCGCGCCGGCAAGAGCGCTCTCATAGGTCGAGCGGAAGGCGGCGGCGCTCTTTATGGGATTCCCGCGCAGGCGCAGGTGCGCGTCGTAGCGCTTCGCGCCGCTCTCCCCCTCGTACTCCACATAAGAAAACTCCGGCTCGAAGAGCCAATCCTTCTCCTGCTCGCCCGTGTGCGCGTTGCGCAGGAGGTAAAACTGCTCCTCGGTAAGGCCCCTCACCTCGAGATGATAGTCGTAGCGCGACGAAACCGTCTTTTCCTCAATGCGGGCGTTCGCGCCGTGAACGAGCGTCGCCACTCCGAGAAGCAGCTGCACGAGCAGGAGTGCGGCAAAAAAGACCGCGTACTCCTTGCGCGAGGAGCGCACGCTCTTCCAAGCGATCTTGAAATTGTCGCGGAACTTGCGAAAAAGGCTCATCGGGGGCGGGCGGGGCGGCAGCGGCGGGAGAACATCGCCGCGCGAGGGCGGCGCGGCGGGCGCGAGGGAGAAATCGCGCCGAATAGGCGCGCGGAGCGCGGAGCGCGAGTCACCCTCACGGTCTGGGTCGGTCGCGGGGGAGATATGTCGCGCGCGGAGCGCGGGGCGGGAGCCTTCTCTATCAAACGGGGCCGAGAACCGATAGGCACGCGCGCTCGCGCGAAGCGCGAGCCAACGTGGGCTCTAAAAACTCGCGCAGGTCGTTTCGATAGGCACGCGCGGGCTTGCGGAGCGCGAGGGAAAAGATCTGCCCCGTCGGGAAGGCAACGCGGGGAGGGGACCGCCCGCGCGGCGTGTTTCCTTCTCACCCCGGGCGTTCGGGCGAGGGTGGGGGATATTATCTTAGTATTTGTCCATTTTATCAAAAAATCGCGCGCGCGGGGAGATTCCCGCGTGACCATTTTGTAAATTTTTCGCGAAAAGCGCCTTTTTCCCGCGAGGACGTGGGAGTGTAGTGCAACTTTTTGGCGCGAGACAGCGCTCATTTCGCTCCAATGCGAGGCGCGCCCGGGCGAGTGCCACCTGCGTCATCCCCGCACGCCATCGCGTGCTCATTTCGTGCGCGAGGCGCGCCCGGAGGAGCTTCTCCTCCCGCGCAAATTTCGCCGGGGGTGCCACGCGGAATAGGCGCGCTCCCGCGAAATGTCCGCCGTGCGCGCCCCGACGTATCGCTCCCCCGTTTCTCGCGAAAACCCGGGAGGAGCGGGGCTCCTCCCGGGTTTTGCAATGCCCCGGCGCTCAGGCGGCGGGGAGAGGGTAGATAGGTGTGGCGGGATTTGCAAGGTAGGCGAGCGTGCGCGCGAGATCCTTGACGCTCGCGACACCGTCGCCGTTGACATCGACACCCGGGTCGGGCGCCGCGCTCTCACCGCTCGAGAGGGCGGTGAGCAGAGCCGACGCGTCGGCAATGGTCATCTCATGGTCGCCCGTGACATCCGGCTCGGCTACTGTGAAGGTGACTATCGTGTGGAGCGTGTAGTAGTAGGCGCCCTTCGTCGTCTTCGCTGAGCAAAGGAGAACCACCTCGCCCGCGCCGGTGGGCGTGACGACATTGCCGCTCGCCGTGGCGTTGCCCGAGAGCACCTGCACGGTCATCCCCGCCTTGGAGGTGCGCACCTCTTTTCCGGCATAGCTGAAGCTGTGCAGCGTCACCGGGTTGGCGATGCGCTCCGATAGGACGGTGCCGCCATTCACCTCCGCCGTAACGGTCTTCGGCATAACGGCGAGATAGTCGGTGCGGTTGCCGGTGATACCGGCGTGCCCGTAGGTGAGGTACTCGTAGATGAGCCCGGTTGTGCTAATCGTCCAAGTCCAAGTGGTGATACCGCGTTTGAGCGTCGCCTTGACGTAGGCGTCGTCATATTTGGAGTAGGTCGGCGCGTAGTTGGTGTTGACCGGGAGATTGAACTCCTGCACATACTTGACCGCCTCGGCGGGGTCGCTCGGGAAGGGGTTGGCGGCGTTGCTGAGGTAGCCGACCGGCATCTCGGGGTAGCTCTTTGCCATCTCGAGAACAATCGGCTCGTTGAAGGTGATCACCGTGCAGCGGTCATAGTAGTCGTATTGGTCGATGAGCGCCTTCAGCACCGGCACGATTGCCGTCTTCTGGCTCTTAATCTCGATCATGAAGCGCAGGCTGCTATCTTTGAATTGCTCAAAGACCTCATCGAGCATCGGCATTTGGTTGCCGTACTTCTTGGTGCGCAGCTCTTTGAGCTGAGCCCGCGTGCAGTTCTCGACCGTCACGCCCTTGTCGTAGATGGCGGTGGTCGTCGCGTTATGGTTGACCGCGAGGTAGCCGTCGGTGGTGAGGTAGATGTCGATCTCCACCATCTCGGCGCCGACGCGCTCAGCGGCGATCATCGCCTCGAGCGTGTTCTCGTCCGCCTTGTTTGCGGAGACCTCAAACAGGCCCCGGTGCGCGACGTTGACCGGCATGCGCGTCATCGTCCCCTCGGGCAGATATTTCTTGCAGACGGCGTAAATCTCGGCGGTGGAGGAGGAGACGATACCGTAGCACCCCGAGAGCAGCAGCTCCACGGTAGCGCGATCGTCCTCAAGCTCGCCCGCGTTAAGCCAAGTGGTGAGGCCTCGGTCGTTGAGCCAGTCCACGTTCTCGGCGCTGACCTTGCCCCACGGCAGAACGACGACCTTGCAAAGGTTCGTGTTGACCGTCTTGCGCAGATCCATCAGCGCCGCGCGGTCGAGCGGGGCGGTGTATTTCGCCGTGCAGTCGAGAATGCCGCGAATGACGTTATCGTCCTCGCGCGCCGCCTTAACGACCGCCGGGTCATCGCTCTCAATGAAGACATCCTCGTATTTCTCGGTTTTGAGATAGCCGGTGATCGCGAGAGCCGCCGCCTCGGTCCTCACATAGAAGGTCGGAATGATTTTGCTATCGAGCGCGGTGAAGATCTCCCCGATTGTCGCGAAGGGATTTTCTCCGCTCGCGTCGGTCGCCTGCAGGTCCTCGCCCATGTAGAAGATGAGATTCGCGGGTTTGACCTCGGCGGTGGTCAGCGCGGTGAGCGCCGCCTTACTCTCGACAGGCTCGGAGAAGGTGATGTCGCCGATAATGCCGGTGTCCGGCTGGGCGACCTGCACATATTCCTTGACGGTTTTCATATCCGGGTCGTAGGTGCCGTCGGTCGTCGCGTTGGCGATGACTTCCTCCTCGGTGAGGGCGCGATTATAGAAACGGAAGCCCTTGTAATCGGCGCTATGGGTTTTCGATGAGGTCTCGTTGCCGAAGATGAGGGGCGCCGTCCCGCCGATCGCCGCCTTTGCGTCTCCTGTGGCGAGCGGATGCCCGCTCACATAGATTTTTGCCTCCTTGCCGACCTCAAAGGTGACGGTCACGGTCGCGTTCTGCACGAGATTCTTGCCGTCGCTCACCTTAGCGCGCCCGGTCGTTGAGGAGGAGGTCTTCAGCTCGAGCGTGTTGTCCGAGAGGCGCAGGAAGAGCGCGAAGCTGTCGTTGCCGGCGGTGTTGAGGAAGGTGGTGTAGCTGCCGCCGACCGGTGTCACCTCGCCGAGCACCATCTCGACGGTGAAAGCGTTACCGTTGACGAGGTTTAAGAGAGCCGAAGGGAAGCTGTGCTGGGTCTTCTCGACATGATACGCGTCGTCGGTGAAGTGGCTCGCGCCGCTCGGAAGCCCCATGATGTGGTTCTCACCTTTGAGGTCGTACCAGGTTGTGCTCGCCGCGTCGTGCCCGCCGAACGTGTTCTTCTCGCCGTCATAGAGCGAGACGAGCCCCTCGTCGACATATTCGAGCGCCGGTTTGAGGGCGGGATTGTCGACATAGCTGTTCATCGCGACCTCGCCCGCGGTAAGCGCGCGCCGGTAGAAGCGCATTCCCTTGTACAGCCCTCGGAAGAGGCGCAGCTCGTTCTCGTTGCCGATAACAAGATCTCCCGTGCCGGAGGCGTTGTTGCCATTGGTCGCGGGGGCGTTTGCCTGCGCGACAAGCGCGCCGTCGACATAGAGGCAGACCTGCCCTCCCGCCCGGAAGGTGACAGAGAGGGTGCTGTTCTTTGCCAGCTCCAGCCCTCCGTCGGCAACGGTCGGGCGATCGGCGGAGGCGATGCCGCTCGTTTTCAGAATGAGCTTGTCCATCGTCCCCATCTCGGTCTGCACATAGAGCGAGAAGACCTCGGTCGCAAGGTTGCTGAGGATGGGAATGTAACGGTTGGTCGCCGCGTCAAGGACGGCGAGGTCCCCCAGGGCAACCTCAACGGTGAACTCGCTCCCTTTGAGGACGCTTAGGAGATTCCCCGGCAGCACCGCCTGCTTGCCGCTGATTTGGAAGCCTTCCTCGGTGAAGTGGTTGTCATCGTCTACCGGGAGGTTCGATATAGGGTTATTGCCCCACGCGTCCTCCCATGTGGTCTCGGCGGCGTCGTGCCCCGCTCCGGTAAAGAGCGAAACGAGCCCGTCGCTGACATAGTCGGTCTCTTTCTGCCCGCCCTCAGACTGGATAGTCGCGTCCGCCGCGACATTGTGGGCAACCTCGAGCGCCGACAGCTCGCGCGTGTAGAAGCGAAAGCCCTTGTAGAGCGTGTTGCTGTCGCGGTTCGCCAAGCTATTGCCGAAGACGAACTCCGCCTTTTCTCGGTCGGAGAGGACATCGGCGTTGGCGTTCTTCGCGGGGGCGCTTCCCTGCGCTACCTGCTCGCCGTCGACATACATCGTGACTTTGCCGCTGCTTTTGTAGGTGAGAGAAATCGTCGAGTTCTCGGCGAGCTCCCGCCCGCCGGTCTCGACCTTCGGACGATCGGCGGTGTCGACGCCCGAGGTCTTAAAGTAGAGGATGTCGAGGGGATCCTCGCTGCCGCTTGCCTTCGTTTGAACGTAGAAGGCAAGTTTCTCACTATTCGTGTCGCCCTGATCTGCATACAGGAAGGTGATATAATTGTTGCCGCTTGACGGCGTTTCGCGCGCCTCGGTGATGTCGCCGAGACGCACCTCGAGAGTGAACTCCTCGCCGCTGACCGCCTCGAGCAGCGGCAGAGGCAACTTGTGCTTGGTCTTGACCGAGCGCCAGCCCTCCGCCTCAAAGCCGACGCCGGTCCCCTCATCGGGCGTGAGGCCGATGATGTCGTTCTCGCCCCACTCATCCTCCCAGGTGGTGTCCTTCGCCGCGTGCCCGACGCCGTTAAAGAGCGAGACGAGCCCGTCGGTGATGTAGTCGCCGCGCAATGTTTTCGTATAGGTAGGCTCTCCGCCCCCGTCGACGGCGTAGTTCGAGGCGACCTCGCCCGCCGAGAGCGCCTTGCTGTAGAAACGGAATCCCTTGAAGAGCGTGTCGGAGGTCTTCGCCGGGTCGTCCTCGCCGAAGGCGAGCGTCGTCCCTTGGGTATTTTCATTGGTGAAGGGGGCGGCGGCGCTCGACATCAGCTTGCCGTTCTGGTAGAGGTTGCACTGCCCGCCCGCGCGGAAGGTCACCGTAATCGTGGAGTTGGCGACGATTTTTTCGCTCTCCCCGGCGATGGTCGGGCAGCCGCTCGCGCGCGCGAGGCCCGATGCCTTCGCGAAGAATTTCCCGTAGGACGGCTGATAGTACAGGCAGAACTTTTCGCTTGTCAGTCCGCCGTTGTTGGCGATGAAAGTGGCGTAAGTGGAGCCGTGCAGCGTCACGTCGCCGAGCACCATCTCGAAGCTGTACTCCTCGCCTTTGAGCACGTCAAGCAGAGCGGTCGGCATCTCGTGCTTGCTGTCGACGACATGCCAGCCATCGCCTGTCCAGCCGACCCCGGTGTCGGGGTTTGCCACAAGGCCGGTGATGTCGTTCTCGCCGGCAAGGTCCTCCCATACGGTGTCGTCCTCGCCGTGGCTGCCCCCCTCAAAGAGCGAGACGAGCCCGTCGGTAATGTACTTGGTATCGGGTGCAGCCGTCTCTCTCGCCGCGATCGGCAGAGCCGGCAGCAGCTGCACGAGCATCGCAAGGAGTAGCAGCAGCGCCCCTCCCTTGCAGATTTTATGCGAGTGTTTCACAATAGTCCCTCCTGAGAATAGTCTCGGTTCCCGAGGCGCCCGTCGGCGCAAATATCTACGAGTGAATTCTACACGAAAAAAGTGCAAAAGTCAAGCGCAAAGCGCGCGGTGGCGGAAAAAAGACAAATCGAGCAAAACTTTTCGCAGCGTAAGCGGGGCGGGGGAGGCGGTAACCTTTCCCCCCTCTCGCGGGATAAACCGATACGCCCCGGCGATGGCTCGCACTCAGGGCGCGCCGGTGACCTCCACCTCGGTGTAGCCCGCCCAAGTGCCGCTCGTCTTGTCTGTGACAAAGCCGGTGAGGACAAGGCTGCGCGAGCGCACTCCGCCGAGATCAAAGCTCTGCGGCTCGGAGGAGCGCACCGGGTGAATGACCGTGCTGCTGCCGTCCGAGAAGAGTACCGTCACCTCCGAAAAGTAGGCATCGTGATTGGTACTAAAATCGGCGCGCAGGTAAAGCGTCAGCGTGGAGAGCGTCATCTCCTCGCCGAAGTCGAGCGTCAGGTTATCGTCCTCACGAACGTGCTCCGCCGTCCCCCATGACTGGTAGGGATAGGTGCCGTGCCCGGTGTTGCGCTTGATGCCGTCAAGGACATTGTGCGCGCCGAACTCGGCGGCGTTATACTGATTGTTTGAGCTCGCGTGCGGGAAGACACCCTCGGAGAAGTTGCCGTCGTAGGGGTTGCAGGCGATGTTGCGGGGCGCGGCGAGCTCCTCCTCGTCTGGGATACGCGCGGTGATGATATTCTCGACATTGTAAAAGGCGGAGGGCAGGTAGCTTTTGCCGCCCTGCGGGACGGTGTAGACAAGCTCTCCCTGCGGCAGAGTGAGCAGCGCCTCCCCGGTCTTCTCGCAGAGCGAGAGGGCGACATGAGTGGGAGCCGTGGAGCCGTCCCGCGAGGTCAGCGTGAGCGTAATCTTGTCTCCCGCACGGTATTCTCTGCCGGGGAAGAGCGTCACCGCCCCCTCTCCCTCCTCGATGATGCTGCTCTTGCCGTCGGCCCCGGCGAAGGTCAGCGTAATCACTATCCCGGCAGACGAGCTGTCGCTCGCCGCATCGAGATCCCCGGACATGGCGGGGGAGACCGGGGGCAGATCGCCCGCCGGGAGATCATCCCCGCCGCTCGCGGCGGGGGTATCGGGATCGGCGGGGGTTTTGTCCCCCGCGGGAGGGGCGGGGGTCTGCGCGGCGCCGCCGGGCGCCTCGGTCTTGCCGCCGCAGGAGAGAATAGCGAGCGCGCAGAGCAGCGCGAGCCAAAGCGCAAGGGCGCGCGCGAGGGGATGACAGTGTTTCATAAATGTTCCTTTTTGACCGCAGATAGGGGATTTCTCGGGGCAAACTCGGCGTGCGGCGCGCAAAACATCGGTTTTTTTCTCAAAAAAACCATAGAGAGTTCACACCGCGTTTATTTTACCACAGTATACTGAAAAGTCAAGCTGGAGAAAAAATCGGCGCGTCGGGGAGGTTGCGCGGCGCGGGCCGGTCGGGCGAGAGCGGGGAAGCGGAGGCGGGCGGCGCAACAAAGTGCGAAAAGCCGCGGCGAGACCGCCCCTCCTCGCGGCGGGCAAACCGGCGCGCGATTCCCTTCCCCGTGAAAAAGCGCGAGGGGAGCGTGGCGCTGCTTTTCGAGTGATTTTTCGATTTTTATGGCTGAAAGCGAGAATCGGTTCGCGGTGGGGGCGGGAGTGCGAGTGGGGCTGGATGTCGGCTCGACGACGACCAAGCTCGTCATTTTTCGAGATGGGGAGATCGTCTATCAAAAGTACGAGCGGCACCACGCCGCCGTGCGGCAAAAGACCCTCTCGATGCTGCGCGAGAGCGAGGTGCAAGCCACCCTTGCCTCCTCGCCTTTTCGCGTCGCGCTCTCCGGCTCCGCCGGGATGGGCATCGCCGAGAGCGCGGGCATTCCCTTCGTGCAGGAGGTCTTCGCGACCGGGGAGCTGGTCAAGCGAACCGAGCCGGATACCGCCGCTGTCATTGAGCTGGGCGGCGAGGACGCGAAAATTATCTTTTTCAAGGGCGGGGTCGATGAGCGGATGAACGGCTCCTGCGCGGGGGGGACCGGCGCCTTCATCGACCAGATGGCGACCCTGCTCAACCTCACCCCGGACGAGCTTGACGAGCTGTCGCTGCGCCACGAGCGCATCTACCCGATCGCCTCGCGCTGCGGCGTTTTCGCCAAGTCCGACATTCAGCCGCTCATCAATCAAGGGGCGCGCAAGGAGGACATTGCGGCGAGCATCTATCAGTCGGTCGTTAACCAAACGATCTCCGGGCTTGCCGGCGGCAGGCGCCTCGAGGGTCTCGGGAAAATCCTCTTCCTCGGCGGGCCGCTCTACTACGACAAGGGCTTGCGCGAGCACTTCGTGCAGACCCTGCACTTATCGCCGCAAGACGCCGTCTTCCCCGACTACTCGCTCTTTGCCGTCGCCATCGGCGCGGCGCTCTACGCCGACAAGAGCGGCGAGGAAACAACCTTCGATGAGCTCATTAAGCGTCTTGAAAAGGCGGCCGCGGGAGCGCCCGCGACCGTGCGCCTGCCGCCGCTCTTTTCCTCGCGGGAGGAATACGACGCCTTCCGCGCGCGCCACGCCGCCGCGACCGTGCCGCAGGAGGACATCGCGCTCTACCGCGGGAGGGCATGGCTCGGCATCGACTGCGGCTCGACGACGACTAAGCTCGCGCTCATCGGCGAGGAGAGGCAGATCCTCCACACCTACTACAGCTCGAACCGCGGGGGGCCGGTGGAGCTGCTGCGCGAGCAGCTGCTGCGCCTGCGTGACCTGTGCGGCGAGCGCATTAGAATCTGTGGCAGCGCGGTGACAGGCTACGGCGAGGAGCTCATTCGCCACGCCTTCGGCGTTGACCTCGGTATCGTCGAGACGATCGCCCACTTCACCGCGGCGGAGCATTTCTGCCCGCAGGTCGACTTCATCCTCGACATCGGCGGGCAGGACATCAAGTGTTTTCGCGTGCGCGGCGGCGCGATCGATAGCATTATGCTAAACGAGGCCTGCTCGTCCGGCTGCGGCAGCTTCATTGAGACCTTCGCGCATTCGCTCGGCTACGAGCCGGAGGACTTCGCGCGCGCCGCGCTCTTCGCGCCCGCCCCGGTCGACCTCGGATCGCGCTGCACCGTTTTTATGAACTCCTCGGTCAAGCAGGCGCAGAAGGACGGCGCGACGGTCGAGGAGATTTCGGCGGGCATTGCCGTCAGCGTCGTGAAGAACGCGGTGTACAAGGTCATCCGCGCGGCAGACCCCGCCGATCTCGGAGAGCATATCGTCGTGCAAGGGGGGACCTTCCTCTCGGACGCGGTGCTGCGCGCCTTCGAGCGCGAGATGGGGCGGCAGGTCATCCGCCCGGCGATAGCGGGTCTCATGGGCGCGTACGGCGCCGCGCTCTATGCGCGCGACACGCTCACGGAGAGCTCACTCATTTCGCGGGAGGCGCTCGAGCGCTTCACGCACAGTGCGCGATCGGCGGTCTGCGGGGGGTGCGCCAACCACTGCAACCTGACGGTAAACCTCTTCCCCGGAGGGGTGCGCTTTATCTCGGGGAACAAGTGCGAGAAGGGCGAGGGCAAGGCGCAAAGCGAGCAAAATACTCTCCCTAACCTCTACGAGACTAAGCGCGCTCTGCTCGCCACACTCTCCCCGGTCGCGGGCAGGAGGGGAGCGACAATCGGGCTGCCGCTGTGCCTATCGAACTATGAGCTTGCGCCTCTCTGGTACGGGGTGTTCACAAACCTCGGGTTCGGCGTGCGCTTTTCACAGCCCTCGACGCGCGCCACCTATGAGCGCGGGCAGTACACCATCCCCTCGGACACCGCCTGCTACCCCGCGAAGATTATGCACGGGCATATCGAGGAGCTGATTGCCGACGGGGTGGACCTCATCTTTTACCCGTGCCTAACCTACAATATCGACGAGGGGCGCGGCGACAATCACTATAACTGCCCGGTCGTCGCCTATTACGCGGAACTGCTCCACGCGAACCTCGACGACCTGCGCGACGGCAAAACGCGCCTGCTCTACCCCTATCTCAACATCAATAATCAAAAGGAGCTTGCGCGCGAGCTGACCCTCGCCCTGCGGGACCTCCCTGACCCCCCGCGCGAGCGGGAGGTGCGCGAGGCGGTCGCGGCGGGCTTCGCCCTCTATGAGGAGCACCGCGCCGCCGTGCGGGAGGCGGGGGAGGCGGCGCTCGCCGACGCACGCGCGCGCGGCGGGCGGGTGATGGTGCTCGCCGGGCGGCCCTACCACATCGATCAGGAGATCTGCCACGGCATCGACCGCCTTGCGACCCGGCTCGGCTTCACCGTCGTCTCGGAGGACAGCGTCTCGCACCTCTCGCCGATGCCGCGCGTGCGCGTGCTCAATCAGTGGACCTACCACGCGCGCCTCTACGCGGCGGCAAACTATGTCGCCACGCACGATGACTGCTGTCTCGTGCAGCTGGTCTCCTTCGGATGCGGGGTGGACGCCATCACGACAGACGAGGTGCGATCTATCCTCGAGGGCGCCGGCAAACTGTACACGCAAATCAAAATCGACGAGGTGACCAACCTCGGCGCGGTCAACATCCGCCTACGGAGCCTCCTCGGCACGCTCGAGCGCCGCGAGGGGAAACTCGCGCCGCGCCGCACCTCCGCGTGAGGGGAGCGCGCATCCTCGGCAAGCGCTCCCACTCCCTTCGCTTGCAAAAGATCCGCGCCCTCCTAAGGGTGAAATAACCCCGGCGCGGGAGGGTGCGGCGCTTGCGAGATAGGTGCGATTTTGGTATAATATTAGGGTTGCGCCGCTTTTCGCGCCCTCCCGCGCGGGATCCCTCTCGCGCCGCGCCGAAAATAGAACGCGCTTTCCCGAATTTTCTTCACTCATCTTATGCGTCAACGCAAGAAAAATCCCCCCGAAAAGAAAACCGCGCCGGGTTCTGCCGCCGCGGCGGGCGCGTGCGAGGTACCTCGCGATGCCTGCCCCGAGCGGGAGGCGTGCGAGAGCGGCGCGAGGTCGGCGTACCCGGTCTTCACCGAGGAGATGAAGAGGACGCACACCATCCTCGTGCCGAATATGCTGCCCATGCACTTTCGGATGTTTCTCAACATCTTTCGCGCGTACGGCTACAAGGCGGAGCTGCTCACCACGACCGGCAAGCGCCTCGCCGACCTCGGGCTGCGCTATGTCCACAACGACACCTGCTACCCCGCGCTGCTCGTTATCGGGCAGTTCCTCGACGCTCTGTCCTCCGGCAAATATGACCCACATAAGGTCGCGCTGCTGATTTCGCAAACCGGCGGCGGCTGCCGCGCGTCAAACTACATCCATCTGCTGCGCAAGGCGCTCGAGCGCGCGGGGTACGGCTATGTCCCGGTGATCTCCTTCAATGTGGTCGGCACAGAGAAGAGCGCCTTCCGCCTGACGCTCGGGATGCTTTACCGGATGATGTACGCCGCGCTCTACGGCGACCTTCTGATGTCGCTCAATAACCAAGTGCGATCCCACGAGCGTCGCCCGGGGGAAAGCTCCGCGCTTGCCGAGCGCTGGACAGATCGCCTCACAGGCGAAATGGCGCGCCCGCGCAACCTCAACTATCACCATGTGAAGGAGAATTACCGCAAGATCCTCGCCGACTTTGCGCGAATAGAGGTTGACAGCGAGGAGAAGCCGAAAATCGGCATCGTAGGGGAGATTTTCGTCAAGTTTTCCCCGCTCGGCAACAACAATTTGGAAAAGCTCCTGCTCGAGAACGGCGCGGAGCCGGTGATGCCGGGCCTTGTGGATTTTTGCCTCTACTCGGTCTTCGACGGGATCTGGGACACACACCTCTACCGCCTGCGGCGCGTCAAAGGGTTCTTCTGCAAGATTCTGCTGCGCTTTTTGATGGCGCGGCAGGAGGATCTCATTAAAATTACCGAAAAAGAGAGCCGCTTCGCGCCGGTCTCCTCCTTCCGCGAGATCCGCGACCTCGCGGGGGACTACATCAACTACGGCGCGAAAATGGGCGAGGGGTGGCTGCTGACCGGCGAGATGCTCGAACTGCTGCAAAACGGGGCGAGGGGGGTCATCTGCGCGCAGCCCTTCGGATGCCTACCCAACCACATCGTCGGCAAGGGGATGATGAAGCAGGTCAAGGAGCGCAACCCCGGCGCGAACATCATCGCGGTCGACTACGACCCCGGCGCGACCGCCGTCAATCAGGAGAACCGCATTAAGCTGCTCCTCGCGCGCTGCCGGGAGCAGATGGCGCAGGAGCGCGCCGCGCGAGAGGAGGGGTGCGCCTCCGAGGAGCAGTCCCCGCCCTCGCGCGCGCCGGAGAACATCGCGGCGCGCGCAGGCTCGCGGGAAAGAGCCGCAAGTGCGGCGGCGGGCGCGGCATCGGGCGACCCGATAACCGAGGGAGCGGCGAGCGCGGCATCGGCGGAGGAGGGGCAGGTGCGCGAGGGCGCGCGGGGAAAGCCGCGCAAGAAAAACGCCGCCGAAATATGAAGGGCGAAACTCGCTCACGATAGTAGCGCAGCCTTGGCGCTTTTCCCGAAATATACGCCGTGCGAGGCTCGCGCCCGCCCGATAACCTCACCGCCCGCGAGGGGTATCCTCCCCGCGCGGCGGTTCCTTTTTCCCTACTGCGGGATCTCCCGCTTCGTCTATGATCACATCGCGCGCGAGCGGCGTGCTGCTGCATATCTCCTCTCTGCCGGGAGAGTACGGGGAGGGGTCGCTCGGGCGGGAGGCGCGTGAGTTCGTCGACCTGCTCGCCGCCGGGGGATTCTCGGTGTGGCAGGTGCTGCCGCTCTGCCCGCCCGACCCCTTCGCCTCGCCTTACAAGTCGCCCGCCTCCTTCGCCGGCAACCCGGCGTTTGTGGATCTGCCGACCCTGCGCGAGGCGGGGCTTCTCACGGCGGAGGAGCTTGCCGCCGAGCGGCAGACCTCGCCCTTTTCCTGCGAGTTTGCCCGCCTCGCCTCCTCCCGCGAGGAAACCCTCGCGCGCGCCGCGCAGCGCGCGTTCGCCGACCCCGCCCTCGCGCTCGAGCTTGATCGCTTCGCCGAGGAGAACCCGCGCGTGGACCTTGCCTGCCGCTTTCTCGCACGCCGCAAGGCGGAGGAGGGCAAACCATGGCAGCTCTGGCGCTACCCCGCGCGCCGGGAACTCACTAAGAGCGAAATGCCCGCCTACCGCGCGGCGCTCTTCACGCAGGTTGCCTTCTTCACGCAGTGGCGGAGGCTCAAGGATTACGCCGCGGCGCGGGGCGTGCGCATCCTCGGGGATCTGCCCTTCTATGTCGATGGCGATAGCGCCGACGTTTGGGAAAGACCCCGCGACTTCCTCCTCGATGAGCAGGGGCGCCCGACCGCCGTTGCCGGCGTGCCGCCCGACTACTTTTCGCCCGAGGGGCAGATGTGGGGCAACCCTCTCTACGACTGGGAGGAGATGGCAAGCGGCGGCTACCGCTTCTGGCGCGAGAGGATTGCGGCGATGCTCTCGCACTTCGACGGGCTGCGCATCGACCACTTCCGCGCCTTAGAGAGCTATTTCGCCGTTCCCGCGGGCGCGAGGAGCGCGCGCGAGGGAGAGTGGCGGCGCGGGCCGGGGCAGGCCCTGCTCGACGCTCTACTGCCGCTCACCGCGGGGAAAATCCTCGTGGCGGAGGATCTCGGCGACATCACGCCCGCCGTGCGGGACCTTGCTGCGAGAAATGGGCTGCCGGGGATGCGCGTGCTGCAGTTCGCTTTCCTCGGGGACGCGCGCTCGCCGCATCTGCCGCACAACTACGAGCGCAACTGCGTCGCCTATACCGGCACGCACGACAATAACACCCTTCTCGGCTACGTCTGGAGCCTGCCCGAGGAGACGCGGCGGCGGCTATTTTCCTACGTCGGCTACGAGGGGGAGGATCTTTCGCGCTGCTACGACCCCATTTTGCGCACGATGCTCGCGTCAAGCGCGGGGTGGGTCATCTTCCCGGTGCAAGACCTGCTGCTCTTCGGGGAGGACACGCGCATGAACCGCCCGGGCGTGCGCGGCGGCAACTGGAGCTACCGCGTGACTCGCGCGCAGCTGGAGGGGATTGACTGGGGCAAATTCGCCGCGTGGAACCGGCTGTACGATAGGACGTAAGGCGCGCGAATCGAAGAAAACAGACCCTCGCGCGAGGGTCTGTTTTTGCGATGCGAAGAGTAGGCTCGCCGAAATCGGCGCGCGAGGCTAATCTTTGAGATACTTTGCGCCCGCCTGCCAAGCGGTGCCAATCTTCTCGCCGATGGCATAGTAGCCGAAGCGGCTCTGATCAAAGAGGAAAGCGCAAAGCTTGCCGGCATCGACCTTCCCTTCCCCGTCGAGAACCTTCTCATCGGCGAGGACATTGACAATCTTCCCCAAAACGCGCAGCCCGTACGGCTCCTCCTCGAAGCGCTCAACCGTGCATTCGAGCGTGAGCGGGTACTCGGCGACAACCGGCGCGTTTACGCGGGAGCTTTTCACCGCGTGAAGACCTGTGCGCGCGAACTTGTCCGGCAGATCGTTTGCCGAGGCGGTGCCGAGGAAATCGCTTTCGGCGAGGGTATCCTCGCCCGGCACCGCGAGCGTGAAGGCGCCGGTGCGGCGCAGGTTCGCCACAGTCTTGTGATCCGCGCTGAGGTTGAGCGCGACGCGGTCCTCCCCGCAAATGCCGCCCCACGCCATCATCATCTCGTCGACCGAGCCGTCCTCGTTATATGTGCCGATCATGTAGGTCGGCATCGGGAAGAGCAGCGGCTGCACGCCTAAATCTTTGGTTGCCATTTTGCCTTGTCCTTTCGGGAAAATAGAAAACCGATCGCCCCACCGCGCAAAGTATACACCCGCGCGCGCGGGCTTTCTGTGACAATGTCACGCGCCGGAGCACTGCGCCCTGACTGCGTGCGCGAAGGAGCACCGCGCTATTCTCTTTATCGGATTCCTCGCGCGCGCCTTATTGATGCGTATAGTCCGGCAAGAGCTTGGGCGAGGGGGGCAGATCCGGCAGGCCCGCGTTGGCCCTCGCGCGCGCGAATGCGGTAACGTGGGAGAGGGTGAGATCTCCGGGGGATGCGCTCCTCGCGCGCGCGGCGGCGCTGCGGCCCGCCGTGCGCCCGAAGACAATGATGTCGAGCAGGGAGTTTCCCATCAGACGGTTGCGCCCGTGAATGCCGCCGACGACCTCGCCCGCAGCGAAGAGGTTCTTCACCGCCGTCTCCCCGTCGGGCGTGATGTCCAGACCCCCGTTTTGATAATGCAGGGTCGGGTAAACGAGGATCGGCTCGCGGCGGATGTCGATGTCATAGCGCGCGAACATCCGCAGCATCGCCGGGATGCGCCGCTCGATTGTCCCCTCGCCGCCGAGGGCCTCGATCATCGGGGTGTCGAGCCAAACGCCCCGCCCGCTCCCGGTCTCAACGCCGAGGCCGCGCTCATCGCACTCGCGGATGATCGCCGCCGCGGCGACGTCGCGCGTCTCGAGCGGGTGAACAAAGACCTCGCCGCGCGCGTTGACCAGCTTCGCGCCGAGCGAGCGCACCTTCTCGGTGACGAGCGACCCGAGGATCTGCTCGGGATAGGCGGCGCCGGTCGGGTGATATTGCAGAGTATCGGGGTAGAGCAGCTTTGCGCCGGCGCGGTAGCCGAGGACAAGACCGTCCGCCGTTGCGCCGTAGTGGTTGGAGGTCGGGAAGCCCTGATAGTGCATGCGCCCCGCGCCCCCGGTCGCGAGGATGACCGCGCGCGCGCGCGCGATGAGCAGATCCCCGGTCTCCATATTCAAAAGCACCGCGCCCGCTGCCCTTCCGCTCTCATCGAGGAGCAGCTCGACCGCCGCCGCGAACTCGACGACCTCAATTTGGCGGTTCTGCAGCTCGTCGCGCAGCGTGCGCATGATCTCCGCGCCGGAATAGTCCTTCGCCGCGTGCATGCGTTTGCGCGAAGTGCCGCCGCCGTGCGTCGTGATCATCTCGCCCTCCGGGGTCTTGTCGAACTCCACCCCGAGCGAGGAGAGCCAGGCGATCGCGTCCGGCGCTTGCGTCACGAGCTTGCGCAGCAGATCTTTTTTCGCCGCGAAATGCCCGCCGCCGTACGCGTCGAGATAGTGAATGGCGGGAGAGTCGTTTGGCTTGTCCGCCGCCTGAATGCCGCCCTCCGCCATCATCGTGTTGGCATCGCCGAGGCGCAGCTTCGTCGCGAGCGTGACGCGCGCCCCCGCCTCGTCCGCCTCAATCGCGGCGGATGCTCCCGCGCCCCCTCCCCCTATTATGAGCACATCGGTGTCAATATCGGGGTGCGAAAGGTCAAGGGAGGGGTCAACGCGGCTGCCTGCCTGCAAAATGTCGGCAAGCTCCAGCGGAACTTTGTCTCCTTTGTTCGCGCCTACCCTCAGGCGGGTGAACGCGCTCTCTTTGTAGTCGGGGTGGAAGGAGGCGAGAAGCGCGTCCTTCTCCTCAGCGCGCATGCGCTTCGGCTCGAGCGCGAGGTTGCTCTCCCGCGCCGCCGAAGCGGCGCTCAGCGACTCCCGAAAACTCTCGGAATACATAAACGATAGCCTCTTCTAATAACAAACCGCGCGAGGCGGCAAATCCCGCGCGCTCGCGCGGAGCCGTTCCCCCTCTTCCCGGGCGGGCGCGAGGCGCAAGAAATCGGCAGGAGCGGCAGGTCGGGGATCTGCGCGGGTCAGGTGCTCTCCCGCGATGCGAAACTCTACTTCTCGATGTCGCGCGCCTCGTAGAGGGCGCGCAGATCATCGTCCGTCCTCGCGGTGAGATCGTCGAGCAGATCCTCGAACTTGCCCTCGCGAATCTCGGCGACGCGCTCGCGCAGATGTGCGCAGTCGGGCGAGAGATATTTGCCGTTCAGCCGCCGCGCGAGCATCGCCACCTGCGGGTGCGAAATGCCGGCGGGGCAGCGCGCCGAGCAGATCCCGCACATCACGCAGTCAAACGAGGCGTCGGCGCATTTTTCGATCTCCCCGCGCTGCGCGTAGGCGATATACTGCATCACCGATAAGCCTTGCGGGCAGGCCTTCGTGCAGGCGTTGCAGCCGACGCAGGCGTAAATCTCGGGGTAGAGCTGCATCATCAGCGACTGCGCGGGGCGCACTTTTTCAATGTCGTACGCCTCGCGCTCCATCGGGAAGAAGGGCAGCGTCGCGACGATCATTTCGTCGCGCACCTTGGTGCTGCAGGCAAGGCCGAAGCGCAGCTCACGCTCGCCCTTGACGCGGTAAACCGTCGCGCAGGCGCCGCAGAATCCTCCGCGGCAGCCGCACCCGCGCACAAGGCGGTAGCCGGCGTATTCCATCGCGCGCATAATCGTCAGGTTGCCCGGCACGCGGTAGGGTTTGCCGAAGAAAGACACCGTGACGAGCGCGTCCGCCTCCCTTGCGGGGGCGGGATCGTTTGGGGTTTGCATAGGAAAAAGAAAATGTCTGGGAAGAGCAGGCGCGTCTCGCGCGCCCGGCGCGGCGCCGGGGAGAGCGCGAAAAAACGGGGAATCCGCGCGAAACTCACGCGAAGCTCGCGAGCTCGTGAGATAGTCCGCGCTCCGCGCGTGCGGAGCGCGTGTAATGCGCGCGGCGCGGCTCAATACTCGTCCGGGAGGGTACCCAGCGTGTCGAGGCGGAAGACCGGGCCGTCGCGACAGACATACTTGCTGCCGATGTTGCAGCGCCCGCACTTGCCGATACCGCACTTCATGCGCATTTCAAGCGTCGTGTAAATGCGGTTCTCTGGGAAGCCAAGTTCGCGCAGAGCCGCGAGAGTGAACTTGATCATAATCGGCGGGCCGCAGAGGACGGCGGTCGCCGTGGGGTCGGGCGAGAGCTCCTTCACATAGTCGGGGACGAAGCCGACGTGACCCTCCCAGCCCTCTTGCGCGCGGTCGATGGTGAGGCGCACATCAAGGTGCGGGTCGCTCTGCCACACGCGGAGGATCTCCCCCGCGTCAACGAGGTCTTCCTTGCTGCGCGCGCCGTAGACCACGGTTAACTTGCCGTAGCGGTCGGGCGTGGCGCGCGCGTAGTTAATAACAGAATGCAACGGCGCGAGCCCGATCCCCCCGGCGACAAAGAGAAGGTCGTGCCCCAGGAAATCCTCCCCCTCGACCGGGAAACCGTTGCCGAGAGGGCCACGCAGGGCGATGGGCTGCCCCTCCTGCGCCGCATGGAGCCAGTCGGTTAGAGCGCCGCACTTTTTTATCGAGAACTCCATAAACGGCTCGGTCGGCGAGGAGGTGATCGAAAACATCGCCTCCCCGAGGCCCGGCACCGAGAGCATCGCGCACTGCCCGGGGATATGGGAAAAAGGCTTGCTGCCGTCCGGGAGCGCGACGCGGAAGGTCTTGACATCCGGTGTGTCGCGCCGAATCGAGGTGATCACGGCGACCGTGGGAACGAGCGGATCCTTGCGCTCACACATCGCGCCCACCCCCTTCCTGCGGGATGTCGGCGGGAGGAGCGGGCGGCGCGCCCCCCGCGCGAGAACCCGGCGCGGGGGACAACGCCGCGCCGCTGTTCGGTTCGCCCGGCGCGGGAGAGCCCGCTTTCTCCACCTCGCGCAGGGCGCGCATCACCTTGACGATGTGCAGAGACTGCGGGCATTTTTGCAGGCAGCGCCCGCAGCCCACGCAGGAGAACATCCCGCCGTAGCGCTCGGGAAAGTAAACGAGCTTGTGCAGGAAGCGCTGCCGAAAACGCTCCTTTTGGGTCGTGCGCGGCTGCCCCGCCGACATCAGCGTGAAATCGCTGTACATACAGGAATCCCAGCAGCGATAGCGCAGGACGCCCTGCCCCCCCTCAAAGTCGCGGATGTCGTAGCATTGGCAGGTGGGGCAGGCGAAGGTGCAGCTGCCGCAGCCAAGGCAGCTCGATGAGAACTTCTCCCAAGCGGGCGAGTCAAAATAGCGCTCGGTCATCCCCGCGCCAAAGCCATCGGTGGAAAGATCTGCGAGCGGCAGCGCGGCGTAGCGCGAGCGAATGCTCTCCCGCGCGCTCTCGCGCGCGGCGAGAACTTCCTCCCCCGCCGGGGAAAGGACGGCAATGCCGCCAAGTAGAGCGGCGCCGCGGTCAGTGCGCGGCTCGAGGAGAAATCCACCCGCGAGGCGAATGCAGGAGACATCTCCCGCAGGGACCGCGGGGTCGATGCCGAAGGTGCGACAGAAGCAGGAGCGCGCGGGGCGCTCGCACGCCATCGTGAGAAGAATGCCGTGCGCGCGGCGCGCGGCGTAGAGGCTGTCGCGCGGCTCGTCGAGGAAGACGCGGTCGAGCGCCTCGAGCGCGCGCAGGTCGCACGCGCGCACCCCGAAAACGGCGAAGTCCTCGCGCGCGCGCGGTGCCTCCTCCACCGATAGACCCTCGCCTCCCACGGTGAAGCGCGCGATGTCCTCGTTTTGCGGGAAAAAGAGCTCCTTCGGGCTCTTCACGCCGCGGATAGCGTCGCAGTAAGCGACCCCCTCCTCATATAGGCGGAAAGCCGCGATGCCCGGCGCGCTCTCGGCGGGAAGATAGAGCGGCATTCTCTCCGATATTGCCGCAAAGAGCGCAGGGAGATCTCCCGCCGCGCAGAAAACAGGCGCGAAACCCATCACACTCCCTCCTTTCGCTCGCGGGAGAGAATGGCGGGGGCGTCGCCCGGCTCGGGGTCGCCCCGGTCGAAGGCGGTGAGCGGGGAGACGCTCCCCTCGCGCGCGCCCGCCGTGTATTCGCCAAAGAAGCGGTCGCTGTCGAGAATCAGCTTGCGGTTGAGCAGGTGAAGCGGAATTTTCGCGGGGCAGACGCGGCTGCACTCGCCGCAGTCGGTGCACCGCCCCGCGACGTGGAAGGCGCGGATAATGTGGAAGAGCTGCTCCTCGAAGCTGTCGGGCGAGGACTTGCCCGCCACGCCCGAGCTCGGGTTATCGAAGACGCACTTCTCGCAGCTGCAGGCGGGGCAGACATTGCGGCAGGCGTTGCAGCGCACGCAGCGCGACAGCTCCCCGCGCCAAAAGGCATACCGCTGCTCGGCAGAGATCCCTTCCAGCTCGCGCACGCGCGCGAAGCGATCGCGCGGGGGCTGCGGCGGGCGGGCGCGGTCGGCATCGGGCACTAATAGCTCGTCGTAAATCGCGGCTGTCTTGTCGCAGACAAGGCAGCGCTCCTCAAGAAAGCGCGCGCGCGCGCCGCCCTCGGGCGAGCAGCCCTCGCCGGGCACCGCGTCCTCCTCCGCCGCCCATACAAGGTCTCGGTCGAGCATTCCCTCGCAGGGGACGGCGAGTGCGAAGACCTTTTCACGCGAAACGCGGTGCTCGGTGAGCAGCTGATTGAGGCTGTAGCTGTCGCAGGGTTTGAGGAAAACGAGCGTGCGACCGTCCTCCCGCCCGAGCGCGATGAGATATTTCGAAAGGTTCGCGCCGCAGTAGTCGTTGTAGACAAAGTTTTGCGCGAGCTCCTGCGCCGTGCGGAAGACGGCGGGAGAGGGGTCCTCGGGTGCGTCGCCCCTTGCCCAGCCGAGGACGCGCGCGACGCTCCCCTCCCGCAGTAGGTCCGCCGCGCGGTGGACCATCGCTTCGCGATAAGAACTCAAACGGTCGTTTTGCATCGCAGATCCTCCAGGCGGCGGTTCTCGCCGAGCGCGGCGACCGTGCGCACGAAGTCGTTCATTGTCGCGGCGAACTTCGCCCCCTCGGCGGCGGAAATCCAAGCGACCTGCGCTCTCTCGCGCTCGATGCCGAGGTAGTCGAGCAGGGAAAAGAGCAGCGTCATGCGCCGGCGAGTGTAGTAGTTGCCGGTAGTGTAGTGGCAATCGCCGGGGTGGCAGCCGCAGAGGATCACCCCGTCCGCGCCGCGCCCGAAGGCGCGCAGGACAAAGAGGGGGTTGACCCGGCAGGAGCAAGGCACGCGGATAATCTTGACCTCGGCGGGGTAGGCGGCGCGGTTGTTCCCCGCGAGATCCGCCCCCGCGTAGGAGCACCAGTTACAGCAAAACGCGACGATCCGCGGGCGATATGCCGGCGCGTTGGGTGTGGGGGAAGCAGACATAGAAGCGGGAGAGGGAGCGGGGCGGGAAAAATTATCGGGCAGCGGCAGGCGCGAGGCGCTCTTTATCGAAGGGAGCGCGAGCCGGGCGGAGAATAGAGCGGGGGGGCGAGCTTGCCCTTACTTACACACCGCGTCAATTTGGGAGAGAATAGAGCCGTTGGTGAAGCCGCGCAGATCCATCGCGCCGGAGGGGCAGGTGACCGTGCAGGCGCCGCACCCCTGGCAGACCGCCTCGTTGACGACGGCAACGCGGCGGCGCACCACCTCTCGATTGGGGCCGCGAAAGTCTTTATCCTCGTAGGTAATCGCGCCATAGGGGCAGACCTTCTCGCAGGAGGAGCAGCCGTTGCACATCTCCTCGTTCACGGCGGCGACGCAGGGGTTGCCGGCGAGCGTGTTCTTTGAGAGCAGCCCTATCACCTTGGAGGCGGCGGCGCCCGCCATCGCGACCGTCTCGGGGATGTCCCGCGGCCCCACGCAAGCGCCGGCGAGATACACTCCCGCGGTCGGGCTCTCAACCGGGCGAAGCTTGGGGTGTGCCTCGGTGAAGAAATCGTTTGTATCCATGCTCGCGCGCAGCATCGAAGCGAGCGGGCGCGCGCTCTTGTCCGGCTCGATCGCCGCCGCGAGAACGACGAGGTCCGCCTCGAGTGTCACCTGCTCATCGAGCAGCAGATCCGCCCCGCGCACGAGGAGCTTCTCTCCCTCGGGGGTGATTTTGCCGACCATCCCCTTGATATAATGCACGCCGTACTCCTCAACGGCGCGGCGGTAGAACTCGTCGAATCCCTTGCCGGGCGTGCGCACGTCGATATAAAAGACGGTGACATCGGTATCGGGGTATTTGTCGCGGGTGAGCATCGCGTGTTTCGCGGTCACCATACAGCAGACCTTGGAGCAGTACTCCTTGCCCTTCTCGGCGCCCGCCGCGCACCGCGACCCGACACACTGTACAAAGACGATCTTCTGCGGATGGCGCCCGTCCGAGGGGCGGCGCAGCTCGCCGCCGGTCGGGCCCGCCGCGTTGGTCAGCCGCTCGAACTCGAGCGAGGTGATAACATCCGGGGAGAGGCTGTAGGCGTACTCATCGAACTTCTCGAGCGAAATCGGCTCGTAGCCGGTCGCGGCGACAATCGCGCCGTATTTTTCGGTGAGCAGCTCATCTTTTTGCGCATAATCGATAGCGCCGGCGGCGCAGACCTTCGCGCACACCCCGCAGACCCCTTTTTGCAGCATATTGCAGGCGTCCGGGTCTATGGTCGCGACCTTCGGCACCGCCTGCGCGAAGGGGATATAGATGGCGCGGCGCGTGTCCATGCCGAGGTTGAACTCGTTCGGAATGCCGCGGCGCGGGCATTTCCCGGTGCACTCGCCGCACCCGGTGCACAAGTCCTCTCGCACATGGCGCGCCTTGCGGCGGATGGTGACCTCGAAATTGCCGACGAAGCCGTCAACGCGCTCCACTTCGCTGTAGGTGAAGAGGCGGATCTTGTCGCTGCTGCCGGCGTCGACCATCTTCGGCGTGAGGATACAGGCGGCGCAGTCGAGCGTCGGAAAGGTCTTGTCAAGCTGCGCCATCTTGCCGCCGATCGTCGGTTTCTTCTCGACGATGTCGACCGGATAGCCGGCGTCGGCGATGTCAAGCGCCGCCTGAATGCCGGCGATCCCCCCGCCGATAACGAGCGCGCGGTGGGTCACCGGGGTGCTCCCCGCCGTGAGAGGAGAGGCGCGCGAGACCTTCGCAATGCCGGCGCGCCCGAGGACGATCGCCTTCTCTGTGGCGATCATCTTATCTTTATGCACCCAGGAGCACTGCTCGCGGATGTTGGCAATCTCGACAAGATAGGGGTTCAGCCCCGCCGCCTCCGCCGCCCGGCGAAATGTCGCCTCGTGCATACGCGGCGAGCAGGAGCAGATGACAACCGCGTCAAGATGCTTCTCGCGGATGGCGTCGCGCAGCAGATCCTGCCCCGCCTGCGAGCACATATAGGGGTAGTGCGCGGCGTGAACGACCCCCCTCTCGCGCGAGAGGGCGTCGCACACCCGCTCGACGTCGACTGTGCCCGCGATGTTGCTGCCGCAGTGGCAAACGAAAACGCCGATTCTTTGCATAAAAACGAAACCGAGAGGATAGGCGCGCCGCGCAAGCGCCGATTATTTTCTGTACTTGCGGAAAGCGGAGACGACCGCCTGCTGCGGCAGATCCTCTCCCGCGCTCGCCGCCGCAGCCGCGAGAGGGGGAAGGTCGCGCGGGGTGAAGCGGTCGCCGCCCTGCGCGCGCTCGGAAAGTAGGCGTATCGCCTCGACGAGCTTCGCCGGTTCCACGCCGCGCGGGCAGCGATCGACGCAGGCAAAGCAGGATAGGCACTTGGTAAAGGAAGGCGAGGCGATCAAACGCGCGATGTCGCCGCGCTCAATGAGTGCGACGAACTCGTGCGGGTGGTATTCCATCTCGCCGTAGGCGGGGCAGGTGGCGGAGCACTTGCCGCAGCACATACACTTTGCGGGATTGACCCCGCTCATGCGCAGAACCTGCTCGCGCAGGTCAAAGCTGCTCTCGCTCATACGGCCGTCTTCCTTTCGGGAGAAGAGGAGCGCGCGCTCGTGCCGGAGCAGCGCCCGGGTGCGGGTTCTTCGTTCGGGGTAGGTAGACCCATGCCGCGCGCAAGAAGCTCGGTGAAGTAGAGCACCGGCAAATCTCCCTTCGCGCGCTCGAGATTGTACCGGCAGAGCGGGCAAGCGGTGACGAGCATCTTTGCGCCCGCCGCGCGCGCGTCATGCAGAATTGCCCCGGCGTGGGCGGAGGCGGCGACCCCGCCGTCCTCGAGGAGGGTGTAGCCGCCGCAGCACTCATTGCGCGAGGCGTAGCGCATCGGCTCGGCGCCGAGCGCGGTGAGCAGGTTCTCGAGCAGGCGCGGGTTCTCCGGGTCGTCGGTGTGGAGCACCGAGGAGGGGCGCAGCAGGAGGCACCCGTAGTACGCGCCTACTCTCTGCCCGGCGAGCGGAAATCCCGCCCGCTCCGCCACCTCGCGCACCCGCTCAAACCCAACAACATCGCGCAGCAGCTCAAGATAATGCAGCACGATCGCTCCGCCGCTGTAGCGCTCCTCGGGGGGAAGATAGGCGTTCACCGCGGCGGCAAAGTCAGGCTCGCGCAGGAACGCCTCGTTTGTTTGCTTAAGGACATTGTGGCAGGCGGCGCAGACGCTGACGAGCGGCTGATTTCTCCTCTCCGCCTCGCGCAGGGCGCGCACGGCGGCGAGCTTGGTCGCAATCTCGTCGCGCGCGGTGGTATAGACCCCGCCGCAGCACTGCCAGTCGGGCAGCTCCTCGAGCGTCACCCCGAGCGCCTCAGCGCACTCCCTCGCGCAGGTATCGAGCGCGCGCGCGGTATTGCGCAGCGTACATCCGGGGAAATAGGATACGGTCATAGAAAGAAAAACGCAGAAGAGAAAAAGCTGCCCGGGATTGCGGGGAAAAGCAAAAAAGGCGGCTCTTCGCAGGAGCAAGCGGCGCGGCGAGCGCGCGGGGACGCTTATATCATCTGCTCGGGGTGGAAGACCTCATCGAAGCGCTCGGGCGTGAGGTAGCCGAGCGCGACGCAAGCTTCTTTGAGCGAGGTACCCTCGGAGAACGCCTTCTTCGCGACGCGCGCGGCGTTCTCGTAGCCGATATAGGGGTTGAGCGCGGTGACGAGCATTAGGGAATTATGGAGGTTGCTCGCCATCTTTTCGCGGTTGGCGGTGATGCCGGAGGCGCAGTTTTTGTTGAAAGAAGTAATCGCGTCGGCGAGCAGGCGCGATGACTGCAGGAAGTTGTAGGCGAGCACCGGCATGAAGACATTCAGCTCGAAGTTCCCTTGCGACGCGGCGATACCGATCGTCGCATCGTTGCCCATCACCTGCACGGCGACCATCGTCACCGCCTCGCACTGCGTCGGGTTGACCTTGCCCGGCATAATCGAAGAGCCCGGCTCGTTTGCCGGGATGGTAATCTCCCCGAGGCCATCGCGCGGCCCCGACGCGAGCCAGCGCACATCGTTCGCCACTTTCATCATATCGGCGGCGAGCGCCTTCAGCGCGCCGTGCGCGAAGACCAGCTCGTCCTTTGACGTGAGCGCGTGGAACTTGTTCGGCGCGCTGACGAACTCCTGCCCGGTAAGGACGCTCACCTCGGCGGCGACCCGCTCGGCAAAGTCCCGCGGCGCGTTGAGGCCTGTTCCCACCGCCGTCCCGCCAAGCGCGAGCTCTCGCAAGGGCGGCAGGGAGAGGCGCAGAAGATCCGCATCGCGCTCGAGAGAGGAGCGCCAGCCGGAGATCTCCTGCGAAAAGCTGATCGGTGTAGCGTCCTGCAAGTGGGTGCGCCCGCTCTTGACAACGCCCTCGTTCTCGCGCTCAAGGCGGCGGAAGGTGTCGATTAGCCCCTCCACGGCGGGGAGCACGCGCTCTGTGATCGCGAGGACCGCCGAGATGTGCATCGCCGTGGGGAAGGTGTCGTTTGACGACTGGCTCATGTTGACGTCGTCGTTCGGGTGCAGTGGCAGTGCGAGCGCCGCCCCGGCGAGCTGCGTGCCGCGCCGGGCGATCACCTCGTTCGCGTTCATATTCGACTGCGTGCCCGAGCCAGTCTGCCAAACGACAAGCGGAAAATGACAATCGAGCTCCCCGCTTATCACCTCGCGGCAAGCCCCCTCGATCGCGGCAAGCTTCGGGGCGGTCATTTTCTCGGGCAAAAGAGCGCGGTTGGCGCGCGCCGCCGCCAGTTTAAGAATGCCAAAGGCGCGCGTTATCTCGCACGGCATTGTCTCCTCACCGACGCCGATGCGGAAGTTCTCCACGCTGCGCTGTGTCTGCGCGCCCCAGAGCGCGCTCACCGGCACGCGCATCTCGCCCATCGAGTCGTGCTCGAGGCGAGTGCCCTCCGCCGGGTCAAACATATCGTTTGTCATAAAAAGAGAAGTATGGCTGCTACGCGGGGCCGCTCAGGCGATGTCGAGCGTGGCTATCATATCTTTGAGGACCCCCGCGCTCTTGTGCAGGAGCGCCTGCTCCTCCTCTGTCAATGGGATGAGCAACTTGCTGTGCGCGCCGCGGTTGCCGACGACATTGAGCAGGCTCAGGCAAACGTCGTCGATACCGTACTCGCCGTGCAGCATCGTTGAGACGGTCATCGTCGTGTCGATACCGCTCAGCAGCCGCCGGCAGATATGGCAAACCGAGACCGAGACCGCGTAGAAGGTCGCGCCCTTGCGCTCAATGATCTGCGCGCCGGATTTGCGCACATAGTTCTCGATTTCCTCGTAGTTAAGCGGGGGCAGCTCGCCCTCGGTGTGGGTCATCGCCTTGTCGCACTCGGAAATGTGAATATTTGAGATGTTGGCGAGAGACCAAGGGATAAAGGAGGAGTCTCCGTGCTCGCCCAAGACATAGGCGTGCACGTTCTGCTGATTGATGGAAAAGTGCTCGGCGAGGCGGCTGCGCAGCCTCGCCGTGTCGAGGATGGTGCCCGAGCCGATGATGCGGTTCTCGGGCAGCCCCGAGAGCTTGCAGAAGGTGTAGGTCAGCACATCGACGGGGTTGGAGACGATGAGGTAGGTGGCGTCTGGTGCGTAGCGGGTGATCTGCGGGATAATGCTCTTGATCACGTTGACGTTGGTTTGCGCGAGATCGAGGCGCGACTGCCCGGGCTTGCGTGCGATGCCGCTCGTCACGATGACGATGTCGGAGCCCGCGGTGTCCGCGTAGCTGCCCGCGTAGACCGAGCAGGGGGAGCAGAAGGGCACGCCCTGCTGAATGTCCATCGCCTCGCCCATCGATTTCTCGAGGTTGATGTCGATCATCACGATCTCCGAGACAAGGCCCGTGACCGTCAGAGTATAGGCGATGGTCGAGCCGACGCTCCCCGTCCCGATGATGCTGATTTTATACATAAACTCCTCCAAAGCAAGCCCACCGCGCGCAGTATACCACACCGGCGGCAAAATATCAAGAGGCAAAAAAATCCCCCTCCCGCGCGGGAGGGGGAAATGAGAAAGGATTACTCGTACTTATATTTGGCTCCGGTTGAAGTGCCGTTGACCTTAACATCGAGCTTTGCGTTGTCATCGTAATCATTCTTCTCCGGGAGGATTTCCCGGATGTTGTCGGCTGTAATGGGCGTATCTGTGGCGGGGTACCCGCTTCTTTTCACGCAGTCAACGAAGTCAACCGAAACCGCTTCGCTTGTGAGCTCTTCCGAATTCGTGTAGTAGTAAAAGCCCTCCGCAAATATGCAATTTGTAAACACCGTGTCTACATATCCGCGCACGTCGTTATACGCATCCAATCCATAACCGTAACTTTGAAAAGTAACATTCTCAAAGGTGACCGGCTCTGTTTGCCCTTCTCCATACGAAGTGTGCCCGGCGAGCGTGCTGTTTTTCACTTCGATTTTGAAGTTATAACCCGGATTGCTCGATCCGCTCACATTAAAGGGGTACAACGCCGAAATCGTGCATCCGTCGATAATCAGCTCGCCGCCCGTAACTCCCTCGATGAAAATTCCTCTGTTGGCATTGCCTCCGATCTCGGTTCCGTTGAGATGAATTTTCGGGGCGCCGGATGTCGCGCAAATAACAGAATCGTAGGTACTTACATTATAACCAGATCGGCGGAGGTTCACATTATTGCATTCAAAGGTACCGTTTCCGCTCAGCTCAAGAACACCGTGGTAACCGTCACTCGGTTCA
>CAZYCC010000013.1:0-13492 GCA_964645985.1 uncultured Lachnospiraceae bacterium
CTCGGGGCAGTGCAGCGCCGTTATCGCCGCGCGTGAGCTCTCCTTTGCCGAGGAGAACTCGCGGTTGCCGGACTTTTCCTCCTCGACGCATTTGAGATAGGCGCAGATTTTGTCCGCCGCCTTGACGAGTCGCCTCTCTCCCTCGCCCTCGCCCTCGGGGGGCGAGAGGAGCGGCTCGTACGCGGCGCGCAGCTCCGGCGGCAGCCCCTCGAGCAGCGCCCTGTCGGCGGCCCTCTCAAGCTCTCGGTAGCTCTCGCGGCTGCGGGGGCTGAAATACTTGACAGGCGTTGGCAGATCCCCGGTGTAGACCTCCGCCGCGTCGTGATAGAGCGCGAGCAGCACCGCCCGCCCCTCGTCGTGCGATGCTCCGAGCGAGCGGTTGCCGATCAGCGCGAGCGCGTGCGCCACCACGGCGACTTCGGCGGCGTGCTCGGAGAGTGTCTCGGGCGTGACGTTGCGCATGAGGCTCCAGCGGCGAATGTACTTTTGCCGGAAGAGCATCGCGAAGAACCGCCCCTCATCGCATTCATTAGAACATTTGTTCTCACGAGGCGAACATTTGCTCTCCTCGTCCTTTTCTCCGTTTGCTATCTCTGCCACGGCAAGCCTCTTTTCGCGAAAAATGCTCCGCCCCCGATATTGCCTAGGAAAGCCCCGCCGTCAGTATACCCCGCGCCGCTCCGCCTGTCAAGCGAGAGGGCCGCCGCTCCCCTCCACGGGGTCGCCGTTCTCATCCACCTCGATTTGCGCGAGCCGCCGCCGGATGCGGTAGACCGTGTCGCGGCTGACGAACATCTCCTCGGCGACGCGCTCCATCGTCATCCCCTCAAGATAACGGCAGCGCAGGAAGATTTGCTCGTCCTGCAGGCGATAGCAGTCCTTGCGCGGCGAGTTCGGCGGAGGCGTGCGGCGCGCGATCGCCGCGCGAATGCGCTCCATTTCGGCTCTTAGTTCCTCTGCGCGGCGAGCGTCCTCCTCGCGCGCGGCGCGCAGCGCCGGGTTCCCCGCGACCCCGCCTGCCTCATCCTCCCGCCGCATCTTCGCGAGCAGCACCCGCAGCTCCCGCGCGTCTCGCGGGTAGCGCTCAAAGTAAGAAATCAAGTTCAATGACCTCTCCTTTCTCCAAAAAGAATAAATGTTCTACTCATCAGCCCATACTATATCACACATCACGCGGAAACGCAAGAGTAAAAAAGAACATTTGTTCGATTTCAGAACATTTGTTCGAAAAAGGCGAGGCAAGTCAAGACCGGGGATTTTCCCCGTCTTATTTGGGGGAGCGTGCCCGCTCTAGGGGAAGGGAGTTTGTGGGGAAACTCCCGCTTTGTCGTGATTTTGCGCTGATCCCTTCGGGATGTTTTTTTGAGGAAGCTCCACTGCTCCTGTCGTAAGGTGAACTGCCGTGTCACTGCCGTGTCTAAGTTATGTTTTCGGGAAACCTCTACTTCCGCACGGTCATTTCCACTGCTCCGCGCCGCACCTACTGTTCTCGTGGCGGGAACCGCCACCTCGCTCCTCCGGAGGAGTGCTCTTTCCCAAAAGAGCCCTCCCCCGGCTCTCTCGAGAAGCGGCCATGGAAGGGCTTTGCCCTTCCATAGGAGCTCACGCCAAGGGGGAGCTACGCTCCCCCTTGGAACCCCTACATAACGAACTGTTACGGTGAGCGGGGTGTTTTCCTCAAAGCGAAGTAGATTCGCGGCGCGGGGGAAAGCGCAAAGAGATTGATAGGATTTTCGGAAGCGAAACAAATCCTTGCCCTTCGGGATGGGGGTGTTTTCGGGGAGCGGGGTGAGGATTAGCGGGATTTTGCGCTGCTACGTCTTTGATTCAGTTTTCGGGAAAACTCTACTGCCTCTGTCGACATTTTCACTGCTCCCTCGTGAGCGGGGTGTCGTGGTTAGGTCAGTGCCGCTCGCCCCTGATTTTGCGCTGTGCCGCACAATCATCGTGGGTGTAAGCCTCCCTCCCAATTATGTCCATTTTGTAAATTTTCCATTTTCTCGGCAATATCTCCTCGTTTTCGCTTGCATCGGGGATTTTCTTATGCTATAATACCAAAGCTTGATGTGCGATGAAGCGCGAGGTTGCCACCTCTCTGCCGAGGGAGCGCGGGGAATTCGCGTGGAGCAGGTCCGCTTGACGGGCGATACGGCATTTTCCCGCCGCTTTGCGCGGCGGGGGACCCTCGCCGGATCCGGCGCGCGCTCTTTTGCGCGAGCTTGCGATCCGTTTTTCTGGGGGGTAAAAAAGAAACACACGGCAGGGTGTGAGGCGCGCCCCGCGCCGCTTCTCCGTGGTGGTGCGGCGCGAGCACAGTTCGGCATTCCCGCGCGTGTTTCGCTCCGCGCGCAGCCCGCGCGGAGCGCGAACCTCTCCCATCGGGCAGACAAGCAAAACCGATTCGGAGGAAATTCCATGGCTAAGAAAGACCTACTGCGCATTCGGCTGAAGAGCTACGACCACACCTTAATCGACTCCGCCGCCGAGAAAATCGTCGAGGCGGCGAAGCGCGCCGGCGCGACCGTCTCGGGGCCTGTCCCGCTGCCGACCGAGCGCGAAGTCGTAACGATTTTGCGCGCCGTGCACAAATACAAGGACAGCCGCGAGCAGTTCGAGATGCGCATTCACAAGCGCCTCATCGACATCATTCACCCGACGCAGAGAGTGGTCGACGCGATCTCCGCGCTCGATCTCCCCGCCGGTGTCGAGCTGGATGTCAAGGCGTAATAAATAAGGAAGAAAGCCCGCGATCGATCATCGCGATCGGTCGCCCGTGACCGTTCGAGCGCGCGAGATCTCCTGTCACGGATCTCCCGTGGCGGATTGGCGGTGATCCGTTTTCCTCCGCCCCGCGCGAGGCGCGCGCGCCATCACGGCGAACGGCGCCCCGCGAAACCTTGGGGTCGGAGACCTCCCGCTCACGCGGAAGCGCCGCGGGTGCTTTGCGCGGCATCGCCGCCCGCTCATCTTCCTTAAATATATACCCGCTCGTCTTCCTTATTGATATAGGGAACTGTAAGCGAGGCTCGCGCGGCGGGGCGGCGGGGCGGTCCCCGCGCGCTCCCGTATTCCCCTTGCGGGGTAGTCATGTTGGCGATCTCGTCAACCAATAACGAAAGAAGGTTTTCAAGGCATGAACAAAGGCATCATCGGGCGAAAAGTCGGGATGACGCAGGTCTTCGAGGAGTCCGGCGCCGCCATTCCCGTGACGCTCATCGAGGCGGGTCCCTGCGCCGTGACGCAGGTGAAAACGCCCGAGAACGACGGCTACGCCGCCGTCCAGCTCGGCTTCGAGGATATTCCCGAGAAGAAACTCTCGCGCCCCGAGGCGGGGCACCTCAAAGCGAGCGGCGCGTGCAAGAAGCACCTGCACGAGTTCCGTCTCGACGACATCTCGCCCTACAAGGTCGGAGACACGGTCAGCGCGAGCGTTTTCGAGGAAGGTGAGCGCGTCGACATCACCGGCGTGACCAAAGGGCGCGGCTATACCGGCAGCATTAAGCGCTGGAATCACCACACCTTAGGCGCGACGCACGGCGTCGGCCCCATCCACCGCGAGGTCGGCTCGATGGGCAGCACCAGCACGCCCGCGCGCGTTTTTAAGAATAAGAAGATGGCGGGGCAGTACGGAAACGAACAGGTGACCGTGCAAAACCAAGTCATCGTGAAAATCGACGCCGAGCACAACCTGATCGCCGTCAAGGGCGCCGTCCCCGGCGCGAACGGCGGCATCGTGACGCTCGTCGACACCGTGAAAAAATCCTAAAAGGAAGGAGGATAGGGAACGATTATGCCGGAAGTAAAAGTTGTCAATATGGCGGGCGAGGAAGTCGGAACGATGACCCTTCCCGAGGAAGTCTTCGCCGTGCCGGTGAACCCCGCCGTCCTCCATTCCGCCGTGCGGGCGTATCTGCTCAATCAGCGGCAGGGGACGCAGTCGACCCGCACCCGCACAGAGGTCTCGGGCGGCGGCAAAAAGCCGTGGCGCCAGAAGGGTACCGGACGCGCCCGTCAAGGCTCCACGCGCGCTCCGCAGTGGACGCACGGCGGCGTTGCGCTCGGCCCCAAGCCGCGCTCCTACCGCGTGACGCTCAACCGCAAGACGCGCACACTCGCCCTCAAAGGGGCGCTCTCCGATAAGCTCGCCTCGGGCGACCTCATCGTCGTCGACGAGATTACCTCGGGCGAATACAAGACAAAGCCGATGGTCGCGATGCTCGGCAAGGTCGGCGGCGGAAAAAAGAACCTCGTTGTGCTGCCCGCGGTCGATGAGAAGACCATCGTCTCGCTGCGCAATATCGCAGGGACGAAGACCTCCCAGTGGAACGAGCTCAACGTGTACGATATTTTGAACGCCGACAAGCTCATCCTCGCGAGGGGCGCCGTGGAGAAAATCGGGGAGGTATACACCAAATGAAAGAGAAACACAACTTCCCCGCCGACGTCATCCTCTCCCCGGTGATCACCGAGGACGCGATGGCGCGCATCGCGGACAAGCGCTACACCTTCATGGTGGCGCCAGAAGCGACAAAGCCCCAGATTGCCCGCGCCGTTGAGGCGGCGTTCAAGGGCGCGAAGGTGAAAAAAGTCAACACCATGCACGTCAAGGGCAAGCCGCGCCGCGTGGGCTACCACATCGGCAAGACCGCGCGCCGCAAAAAGGCTATCGTCACGCTGACCGAGGACAGCAAGCCCATCGAGTTCTTCGAGGGCATGAGCTGACAGAAGGAGAGGAGATTATGGCTGTCAAAACCTACAAGCCGACCACCAACGGTCGGCGCGGCATGACCTCCCCTTCCTTTGAGGAGGTCACCAAGAAGACGCCCGAGCGCAACCTGCTCGAAGTGCGAAAGAAAAACGCCGGGCGCAACAGTTACGGGCGCATCACCGTGCGCCACCGCGGCGGCGGCAACAAGAAAAAGTACCGCATTGTCGATTTCAAGCGCCAGAGGGAGGGCGCGGCGACCGTTATCGGCGTCGAGTACGATCCCAACCGCTCGGCGTATATCGCCCTGCTCGAATACGAAGACGGCGCGCGCTCTTACATCCTCGCGCCGATCGGCGTTTCCGACGGGGACACCGTGCAGAGCGGAGAGGGCGCCGACATTAAGCCCGGCAACACCCTGCCGCTCTCGGCGATCCCGGTCGGCACGCTCATCTGCAACATCGAACTGACCGCCGGGAAGGGCGGGCAGCTCGTGCGCGCGGCGGGCGCGGCGGCGCAGCTGATGGCGAAGGAGAACGGCAAGGCGCAGGTGCGTCTGCCCTCCGGAGAATACCGCTATGTGCCGCTCAACTGCAAGGCGACGGTGGGGCAGATCGGCAACGTCGAGCACGACATCATCAAGGTCGGCAAGGCGGGCAAGACCCGCCACCGCGGCATCCGCCCGACTGTGCGCGGCTCGGTGATGAACCCCTGCGATCACCCGCACGGCGGCGGCGAGGGCAAGGCGCCGATCGGCCGCCCGGGCCCCGTGACCCCGTGGGGCAAGCCCGCGCTCGGCTACAAGACGCGCAGCAAGAAGGCGCGCACCGAGAAGAACATCGTCAAGCACCGCAACGGCAAATAAGGGAGAGTAGTTATGAGCAGAAGCCTGAAAAAAGGACCTTTTGTGGAAGAAAAGCTCTTCTCCCGCATCGTCAAAATGAACGAGACGGGGGAAAAGCGCGTGCTGAAGACATGGTCGCGCGCCTCGGTCATCTTCCCCGAGTTTGTCGGTCACACCATCGCGGTGCACGACGGGCGCAAGCACGTTCCGGTCTACATCACCGAGGATATGGTGGGGCACCGCCTCGGAGAGTTCGCCCCGACACGCACCTTTAAGGGGCACGCCGGCTCCAAGACGAGCAATCGCTAAAGGGAGGGAGAAGACGCAATGGACGAGAAAATCGCAAGCGCGCGTGTCAAACATGTGCGCATCTCCCCCCGCAAGGTGAAGGTCGTTATGGACCTCATCCGCGGCAAGAGCGCCGATAGCGCGCTCGCCATCCTCCAAAACACCCGCAAGGCGGCGTGCGAGCCGATGAGCAAACTGCTGCGCTCCGCCATCGCCAACGCCGAGAACAATTTCGGCATGGAGCGCGACCGCCTGTACGTTCGCTCCTGCAGCGTCGACGCGGGCCCGACGATGAAGCGGATGATGCCGAGAGCGCGCGGCTCCGCCGACACCATTCGCAAGCGCACCTGCCACATGACCATCGCGCTTGCTGAGCGCGCCGCCGGCGAGAACTGAGAGGAGAGGAGTACAATGGGTCAGAAAGTCAATCCCCACGGGCTTCGCGTGGGTGTCATCAAGAACTGGGACTCCAGATGGTTCGCCTCGGATGAGACCTTCGGCGACACGCTGGTGTCCGACTACAACATCCGCAAATTCTTAAAGAAAAAGCTCTACGACGCGGGCATCCCGAAGATCGAGATCGAGCGGGCGCCCCGCCGCATAAAAATCAACATCTTCTGCGCGAAGCCTGGTCTTGTCATCGGGCACGGCGGCGAGGCAATCGACAAGCTGAAGGGCGAGATCGAGCGCATGATCGGCGACCCCAAGACGGTCGTTTCGCTCAACGTCGTCGAGATTCGCAACCCCGACCTCTCCTCGCAGCTTGTCGCGGAGAATATCGCTTTGCAGCTCGAGAAGCGCACCTCCTTCCGTCGCGCGATGAAGCAGGCGATCGGCCGCACAATGCGCGCCGGCGCCAAGGGCATCAAGGTCGCCTGCGGAGGGCGCTTAGGGGGCGCGGAGATCGCCCGCAGCGAGCATTACCACGAGGGCACAATCCCTTTGCAGACCCTGCGCGCCGACATCGACTACGGCTTTGCCGAAGCGAACACGACCTACGGCAAGATCGGCGTGAAGGTCTGGATTTTCAAGGGCGAGGTGATGCCCGACGTCAAGAAACATTTCACCACCTATACGCCCCGCGAGGAGTCGCCGAGAGGTGATCGGCGCGGCAGCCGCAGCGGCGGCGGAGACCGTCGCGGAGACCGCCGTGGAGATCGCCGCGGGGGCCGCGGTGGGGATCGCCGCGGGGGGGACCGCCCGGGCGGCGGCCGCTTCGGCGACCGCCCGCAGGGGCAAGGGCAGGGAGGCCGCTTCGGCGATCGGCCCCCTCGCCCGCAGGGAGACCGCCCACAGGGTGACCGCCCGCAAGGCGAGCGCCGTTTCGACGGGCGCCCGGCCGGCGATCGTCCGCCGCGCCCGCAAGGGCAGGGCGAGCGTCGCTTTGACGGCAGATCCGCGGGCGATCGGCCGCCTCGGCCGCCTCGCGAGGGTGCGCGAGCGCGCGCTCCGCGCCCCGAGGGGAATAAACCCGCCGGAAATGGCGAAAATGCGGAAGGGGGAGAGAAATAAGCTATGTTAATGCCGAAAAGAGTCAAATACCGCCGCGTGCAGCGGGGCAGGATGAAGGGCAAGGCGTCGAGGGGGACCGAGCTTGCCTACGGCAGCTACGGTCTTGTCGCACTCGAGCCCGCATGGATCTCAAGCGCGCAGATCGAGGCGGCGCGTATCGCGATGACCCGCTACATCAAGCGCGGTGGACAGGTCTGGATCAAAATCTTCCCGGATAAGCCGATCACCGAAAAGCCCGCCGAGACCCGCATGGGCTCGGGCAAGGGCTCCCCGGAATACTGGGTCGCGGTGGTCAAGCCCGGGCGCGTACTCTTCGAGATGGACGGCGTGACCGAGGACGTGGCGAAAGAGGCAATGCGCCTCGCCGCTCACAAGCTCCCCATCAAGTGCAAGTTCATCGAGAAAGAGGGCGCGGCGGAGGCGTCTCTTGCCGCCGAGGCGGCGCGCGAGGACTCCGATAACGGCGAGGAGGCGGTGAGCGGATGAAAGCAAGCGAAATTCGCGCGATGAGCGGCGAGGATAGGCAAAAGAAGCTCGCCGAGCTCAAGGAAGAGCTGTTCAATCTGCGCTTCCAGCTCGCCATCAACCAGCTCGACAACCCCCACCGCATCGGGGAGGTGCGCCGCGACATCGCCCGCGTGATGACCGTCATTCGCGAGGTGGATACCGCCTCCGGCGAGAATAAGTCCGCCTAACGCGCCTCGCTTCGCGGCACGGATCGCGGCGAAACTCCGCCGCGCGCGCGGCGGAAGCCTCGCGGGGGATTTGACCCGCGCGGAGAAGGATCGCGGCAGCGCGATGGCGGCAGATATGCAAGGAAAGAACTATGAGTGAACAAGTTGCACAGGCAAAACGGGGTCTGCGCAAGACGCGCACGGGCCTCGTGGTGAGCGACAAGATGGACAAAGCCGTCACGGTCGCCATCAAAGACAATGTCAAGCATCCGCTGTTCGGCAAGGTCATGCGCCGCACCATCAAGGTGCATGTGCGCGACGAAAAGAACGAGTGCGGCGTCGGCGACCGGGTGGAGATTATGGAAACCCGCCCGCAGTCAAAGACAATCCGCTGGCGCGTGACGCGCATTCTCGAGAAGGCGAAATAACCGCTCACTCTCACGCGGCGATGGCGGCCTCGCGCGGACGCTCTCGCGAGGAGAAGGAGGGTGCGCCCGAGATAGGGCGAGCCTCACGGGAGGTTTCCCGAGGGGCACGCTCATCCCCGGATAAGCCGCGCCGCTCCCCTGCGAGATGCCGCGAGCGCTCGCTTCGCTATTGCGCGTCATCGCGCCGCGAGAACTGCGGAGTAGCGCCGGGGTTGCCCGGTAGCGCGGGACTTCGCGGGTCTTTGCGAGATTTGCGGGGATTCGCCCTATCGCTTGCGCCCGCGCGGCGCGCACCGCCGCGGACGGCGGATTAGTCCCCGCTTCGGCGGGATCGCTCCACGAGGGGGCGGGGCGCCCTCGGATGACGGGAGGTAGAAAAATTGGTACAGCAACAGAGTAGATTGAAGGTCGCCGACAACACCGGCGCGAAGGAGATCATGTGCATCCGGGTTCTCGGGGGCACCGGTCGCCGGTACGCGGGCGTGGGCGATGTCATCGTCGCCTGCGTGAAGAAGGCGGCGCCCGGGGGGCAGGCGAAAAAAGGCGAGGTCGTGCGGGCGGTCGTCGTGCGCACGGTCGCGGGGGTCCGCCGCCCGGACGGCAGCACAGTGCGCTTCGATGAGAACGCCGCCGTGCTCATCAAAGAAGACAAAAACCCGCGCGGCACCCGCATCTTCGGGCCTGTCGCGCGCGAGCTGCGCGAGAGGGACTACCTGAAGATTCTCTCGCTCGCGCCCGAGGTCGTGTAAAGGAGGGGTATCGCGATGAAAATGCAAATCAAAACCGGCGATACGGTGATCCTGCGCACCGGCGACTACAAGGACAAATACGAAAAGTCGGGCAGCGGCAGCGCGCGCAAGACCGGCAAGGTGATCGAGGTCTCCCCCAAGGAGGGGAAGGTCATCGTCTCGGGAATCGGGCAGGTCAGCAAGCACGTCAAACCCCGCCGCGAGGGCGAGCAGGGCGGCATCGTTACGGCGGAGAGCGCGATCTACGCCTCCAAAGTGCAGCTCTACTGCCCCTCCTGCAAAAAGGGCGTGCGCGTCGGCTACAAGCTCGAGAACGGCAAGAAAACGCGCGTTTGCCGCAAGTGCGGCAAGGAAATTTGAGGAGGATCCGATGTCTGCGAGATTGAAAGAAACCTACAAAGTCGACATCGCGCCCGCCTTGCAAAAGAAATTCGCCTATAAGAGCGTGATGCAGATCCCGCGCCTCGATAAAGTCGTCATTAACGTCGGTGTCGGCGACGCGAAGGAGAACTCCAAGGCGATTGACAGCGTCATCGAGGACATCACGACCATCGCGGGGCAACGGGCGGTGCCCACCTACGCGAAAAAGTCGGTGGCGAACTTTAAGGTGCGCCAAGGGATGAAAATCGGCGTCAAGGTGACGCTGCGCGGCGAGCGGATGTACGAGTTCGTCGACAAGCTCTTCACCTTTGCCCTGCCGCGCGTGCGCGACTTCAAGGGCATTAACCCCAACGCCTTCGATGGGCGCGGCAACTACGCCCTCGGGTTAAAAGAGCAGCTGATCTTCCCCGAGATAGACTACGACAAGGTCGAGCGCGTGCGCGGAATGGACATCGCCTTCGTGACGACCGCCCGCACCGACGAGGAAGCGCGCGAGCTGCTCACACTGATGGGCGCTCCCTTCGCGCGCTAAGAGCGGCGATAGCGCGGCACGCGCGAGAAGGGGGGCTATAGCCCCCCGCAAAAGCCCGCGCGCCCGCCCTCCCCGGCAAATTGCCGCGAGGAACAGTGCGGATCGCGCGAGCGTCCGCTCTCACCTCGCCGCGCCAAGGTCGGCGCGATCGTTCCCCGCGCGGACGGCAAAACCCCCGAGGCGTCACTCATCCCACTATTTTTGAAGGAGACATCGAGATTATGGCAAAGACAGCGATGATCTTGAAGCAGCAGCGCAAGCCGAAATACAGCACGCGCGCCTATAACCGCTGCAAAATCTGCGGGCGTCCCCACGCCTATATGCGCAAGTACGGCATCTGCCGCATTTGCTTCCGCAACCTCGCCTACAAGGGCGAGATTCCCGGCATCAAAAAGGCAAGCTGGTAAGCCGCGAGGCTCCCGCGCGGCCGGTCGGCATTTCCCGATACCGCCGCGCCCTCGCCCCAATCCCATCGCCCTCGGGCGATCTCCCCGACCGGTAAGAAAGCGCGCAGAGCGAGCGCGCCCGCAAAGGCGATGCCGCGAGAACTCTCCCGCCGCGTGACGCCTCGCGCGAGAGCGCCGGACCCCGCGACATTGCGCTGTACCAAGCGCGCATGAGTGCGCAGGACCCCGCGATATTGCGCCTGGCTCTTCCCGCTTTAACCGCCGGTTCGCGGCCGCTTTCGCGGCGGCAAGATGGAAAAACCTTGCACAAAGGAGAACAAGTATGCAGATTTCGGATGTGATTGCGGATATGCTGACCAGAATCCGCAACGCAAATAACGCTAAGCACGAAACGGTCGACATCCCAAGCTCCAACCTCAAAAAGTCCATCGCGCAAATTTTGGTGGACGAGGGATACGTCAGCTCCTATCAGGTGGTCAACAACGGCAGCCAAGGAGTTTTGCGCATCACCCTCAAATATAAGGGCAAGGAGAAGGTGATCAAAGGACTCAAGCGCGTCTCTAAGCCGGGGCTTCGCATTTACTCCGGCTGCGAGGATATGCCCCGCGTCATGGGCGGTCTCGGCATCGCGATCGTCTCCACCTCGAAGGGGATTATGACCGATAAGCAGGCGCGCCGCGAAAATGTCGGCGGCGAGATTCTCGCCTTCGTGTGGTAAGGAGGGCGAGGAATGTCCAGAATCGGCAAGAAACCCATTCCGCTCCCCGCGGGAGTGGATGTGCAAATCGGCGAGGGCAACCTCGTCACGGTGAAGGGCCCGAAGGGCACCCTCACGCAGGCGCTCAGCCCGAAAATGACCATTGCGCGGGAGGGGCAGGTCCTCACCGTCACCCGCCCAAACGATGAGCGCGAGAACCGCGCGCTCCACGGGCTCACGCGATCGCTTCTGCATAATATGGTCGTCGGCGTGACCGAAGGCTTCACGAAGAAGCTCGAGATCGTCGGCACCGGCTACCGCGCAGTCAAGCAAGGCAAAACCTTGCAGCTCTATATCGGCTACTCGCAGGTGAACGGTCAGCCCCAGGCGAAATATTGTCTTACCGAGGGCGACGGTATCACCTTCGATGTGCCCGACTCGAACACGATTATCGTGAACGGCGCCGACAAGCAGAAGGTCGGCGAAATCGCCGCGCAAATCCGCGCCAAGCGTCCGCCCGAGCCCTATCTTGGCAAGGGAATCAAGTACGCGGGCGAGACCATCCGCCGCAAGGCGGGCAAGACCGCGAAGTAAAGGGAGGTGTGGAGTATGGTCACGAAAAAAGACGCCAACAAGCGCCGCAAAAAGCGCGCCGCGCGCGTGCGGGCGAAGATCCGCGGGACGGCGGAGCGCCCGCGCCTCTCGGTTTACCGCTCCGAGAACCACATCAGCGCCCAAGTTATCGACGATGACGCGGGCGTCACCCTTTGCAGCGCGACATCGAAAGAGAAATCCTTCGCCGGCAAGGGCGGTAACAAGGACGCCGCCCGCAAGGTCGGGGAACTTCTCGCCTCCCGCGCCGCCGAGAAAGGCATTACCACGGTCGTCTTCGACCGCAGCGGATATTTGTACCACGGGAGAGTCGCCTCTCTCGCCGATGGCGCCCGCGAGGGCGGACTGAAGTTCTGATAGGAGACACCGATGGCAGGACAGAGAAACAGCAGAGACAGAGACAGAAAAGCCGAGAGCGAGGAGAACGAGCTGCAGGAAAAGCTCGTCTCGCTCAACCGCGTCAGTAAGACGGTCAAGGGCGGCCGCATTGCCCGCTTCGCCGCGATTATGGTGGTGGGCGATGGCGCGGGGCACGTCGGCTACGGTCTCGGCAAGGCGGCGGAGGTGCCCGAGGCGATTCGCAAAGGCATCGAGGACGCGAAAAAGAATATGATCACGGTCTCCCTGCGCGGCGACACTATCCCGCACGAGGTGATCGGCAAGTTCGGCGCGGGGCAGGTTCTCCTCAAGCCCGCTCCCGCAGGTACCGGCATCATCGCGGGCGGCACTGTGCGCGCGGTCGTTGAGGCGGCGGGCATCAAGAACATCCGCACGAAGTGCCTGCGCTCAGACAACCCGACCAATGTCGTCAAGGCGACCTTTGAGGGGCTGCGCTCGCTGCGCACCGCCGAGCAGGTCGCGCGCATTCGCGACAAAGAAGTCGCGCAAGTTAAGGCATAAGGGGGTGGCGGTATGGCAAAATTGAAAATCACGCTGACGCGCAGCCTCATCGCGACGCTGCCCGCCCAGCGCGCGACCGCCGCGTCGCTCGGTCTGCGCAAGATTGGCGACAGCACCTTCCAGCAGGATAACCCCGCCGTGCGCGGCAAAATCCGCGCGATCTCCCACCTCATCCGCGTGGAGGAGGAGGGATAACCCCGCGGCAGGCTACGCCACCGAAGTTGCCACTGTGCCCTGTGACCCCGGCGATCGGACAAAGCCGGTCACAAGGACCTCGCGGGTGCGATCCCCGGCGCGGGAACATCGCGCGCCGCCATCTCGCGGCGGGAAACTGCGCTCCGCAGATACCCGCCCCCGGGAAAGTATCCCTCGCGCAGGGAAGAGGATCGCGCGCAAGCGCCCTCTTCCGCCCCGCGCAGCGCCGCTTTGCACCGGCAGCGCTACGCCGCGATTCCACTATCGCGGCGCCGCCGCCGCTTGAACCACGCCCGCGCCCCGACATCGTCCCCAATGAGTGCCAGAGCGCGGCTCCCCGGGTATCGCGCGGAGGTGGGCAAACGAACGTTTCCTCTCCGCGCGATGAGGCGCGGTATCCCGCAACGCCTCGCGCAGCGGCACCCCGCCGTGCGCTGCGTGGGTGATAACCCCGCGCGGGGCATTCGCCTACCGCGAGGTCTTCGCGGGCGCGCTCCCCTCACGGGCGCGCGGTCTCTCTTGCGAGAACTTGCCCCTGCGCGCCCCCGCGCGGTTCGCGAGCGTAAAT
>CAZYCC010000013.1:13592-33002 GCA_964645985.1 uncultured Lachnospiraceae bacterium
CCTGCGCGCCCCCGCGCGGTTCGCGAGCGTAAATCGAAGCGGGTACCCGCGAGGCTCACGCGCGAGATCGCGCCGCAGCGCGCTCGCAGCGCCTCGCGCACTGAATTTTGACTATTCTCTCCTATCGACAAAGGAGGTTTGCGTTATGAAACTCTCGGAACTTCACCCCGCACCGGGGTCGGCGAGGGCCCCCTTCCGCAAGGGGCGGGGCATCGGCTCGGGCAACGGCAAGACCGCTGGGCGCGGGCATAAGGGGCAGAACGCCCGCTCCGGCGGCGGCGTGCGCCCCGGGTTTGAGGGCGGGCAGATCCCGCTTTATCGCCGTCTGCCAAAGCGTGGCTTTCACAATCGCTTCGCGAAGGAATACGCCATCGTCAATGTCGAGCAGCTCAACGCCTACGAGCCGGGCAGCACGGTCGACCTTGCGCGCCTGCTCGCCGACCGCGTGGTGCGCGACGAGCAGGACGGGCTGAAGATCCTCGGGCGCGGGGAGATCACCCGGCCGCTCACCGTGCGCGCCCGCGTCTTTTCTGCCGCGGCGAAAGAGAAGATCGAGGCGGCGGGCGGGAAGGCCGAGGTAATCTGACATGAAAGCTCTGAAAAAAGTGTGGGAGACGCTGAAAAACGTCTTCTCCATCCCCGAGCTGCGGCGAAAGATTCTTTTCACCATCGCGATTGTCCTCATCTATCGCTTCGGGGCGCAGATTCCGGTTCCTTACGTCAACGCCGATCAGTTAGAGGCGGTGTTCGAGACCTACAAGAACACCATCTTTACCTACCTCAACCTGCTCTCCGGCTCCGCCTTTAGCCGAGCGACGCTGCTCGCGCTGTCGATCTCGCCCTACATCACGAGCTCCATCGTGATGCAGCTGCTCTGCGTTGCCATCCCTCCGCTCGAGAGAATGTCGAAGGAGGAGGACGGCCGCGAGAAAATCCAGAAAATCACCCGTTTTGTTACGGTCGGTCTCGGTGTCATTACCGCCATCGGCTACTACGTTTACCTCAACTCGCAAGAGCTGATCAGCGTCCCCGAGGGGATGCCCAAGTGGTTCTGCGCGGTCGTCATGATCGCCTGCTACAGCGCGGGCGCCGCCATCGTCATGTGGCTCGGCGAGAAGATCAACGAGCGCGGCATCGGCAACGGCATCTCGATCATCCTCTTTGCCAACATCGTTTCGAGCGGTCCTTCGATCGCCAAGAACCTCTACGACCTCTTCACCGACTGGGGCTGGAACACCGTCGTTGCGATTGCGGGTCTGGTTATCGGCATCGGGATGATCGTCTTTATGGTCTTCGTCTCGGAGAGCGAGCGGCGCATTCCCGTGCAGTACGCCAAGCGCGTCGTCGGCCGCAAGATGTACGGCGGGCAGAGCACGAACCTGCCGATTAAGCTCAATATGTCCGGCGTGATGCCGATCATCTTCGCCAACTCCATTGTCGCGATTCCCGCGACGATCGGCACGATGCTCGGCAAAACAGAGGATTCCCCGGGATTCTGGGGCGGCTTCCTCAAGCTCTTCAACGTCACTTCTTTCCTCTATCTCGCGATCTACCTCATTCTGCTGGTGGTCTTCGCCTACTTCTACATCGCGATTTCCTTCAATCCGGTGGAAGTGGCGAACAACCTGAAGAAAAACGGCGGGTTCATCCCCGGCATTCGCCCCGGACGCCCGACCGTCGAGTACATCACGAAGATCCTCAACCGTATCACCTTCATCGGCGCCGCCTTCCTCGCGATTATCTCCGGGCTGCCGCTCCTGATGAACTGCATCGCGTCGCTGTTCGATTATGACGGGCTCTCCGGCATCGCGTTCGGCGGATCCTCGCTGCTCATCGTCGTCGGCGTTGCCCTCGAGACCGCTCGTGACATCGAGGCGCAGATGACCGTCCGTCACTTCAAGGGCTTCCTAGAGTAAGAGAGCTGCGCCTCCCGGGTAGGGCAGACCTGCCGCCGCGCTCCTTCGCCGGGCGCGATAACGCTCGCCTCGCGCGACCTCGCCCTCCTCGGTAGCCCCGCGCGACCGCCTTCCTCCCGGCAAGCGGATTCGCGCTTCCTCAATACATTTGCCCCGCCGCCCGCGCGCGCTCGCGCCCGGGCGGCCCGGCGCGAAACAAGCGCGAGGCGCGCGCACGAGCGCGCAGTCACTTACGGCATACGTCGCCGCATTAGCCCGCGAGTGCGCGAACATTTCGCCTTTAGGCGCGCCCCGCGCGCCGCGAAGAGGCGCTCGCGGGACCGCCCGGCAGCCCGGCTGCCCGCGCCGCCCTGGGAAAGCTTGCCGCGCCCCGCGGCGCGGCGAAATCGTGCGCTTCTCTCCGAAAACTCGCTCGCCGCTCTCCTCTCGCATTCATTTTCTTATCTATGAACATCCTTTTCCTCGGAGCGCCGGGTGCCGGCAAGGGCACACAGGCGGATCGGGTCAGCGCGAAATGCGGCATTCCGACCATCTCAACCGGCGCGATTATCCGCGAGGCGATCAAAGCGGGTACCCCGATGGGTCTCGCCGCGCGCTCCTACACCGAGAGCGGCGCGCTCGTCCCGGACGATGTCGTTATCGGCATCATTCGCGAGCGCCTCGCGCAGGACGACTGCCGGGAGGGCTTTATCCTCGACGGATTCCCGCGCACGCTGCCGCAGGCGCAGGCTCTTGACAAAATGGGCGTGAAAATCGACCTCGCGCTCTCCTTGGAAGTGGGGGATGACGCAATCGTCGAGCGAATGAGCGGGCGGCGTGTCTGCGAAAAGTGCGGCGCGTCCTACCACATTCTCTACAACCCCCCGAGAGACGGTGCGACCTGCGACAAAGACGGCACGCCTCTCACGCGCCGCGCGGACGATGACCCCGCCGTTGTGCGCGAGCGCCTCGCAACCTATCACCGGCAGACCGAGCCGCTCAAGGAGTATTACCAAAAAGCGGGCGTTCTGCGCTCGGTCGAGGGGCAGGCGAGCGTCGAGGATACGAGCGCGCTCGTCCTCGCCGTCCTCGATGAGGTATCGGGCAAGGCGGCCGAGTAGCGCAATGGTTCATCTGAAGACGCCCGAGCAAATCACACTCCTGCGCGAGGCGGGCAAAATCACGGGGGAGGCGCTCGCCGCCGCGGGCGAGGCGGTGCACCCCGGTGTCACCACGCGCCACCTCGACGACATCGTCCGCCGCACCATAGAGGGTCACGGCGCAACGCCCTCCTTCCTGCATTACGAGGGATTCCCGGCGTCCGCCTGCGTCAGCGTCAACGACGAGGTGATCCACGGCATCCCCTCGGCAACCCGCGTTTTGCACGAGGGCGACATCGTCAAAATTGACGTGGGCGCGCACTACAAGGGCTATCACGGCGACAGCGCGGCGACCTTCCCGGTCGGGAAGATTTCGGAGGAGAGCCGCGCGCTCATCGATGCGACGCGCGAGAGCTTCAAGCGTGCGCTCGCCTTCGCGCGCGTCGGCTACCGCCTCGGCGACATCGGAAATGCCGTCGAGAGTTACCTGCGCCCGCTCGGATACAGCGTCGTGCGCGAGTTCACCGGGCACGGCATCGGGCGCGACATCCACGAGGACCCGAGCGTCCCCAACTACGGAACGCCCGGGCGCGGGCTTCGCCTTGCCGCCGGGATGGTCATTGCCATCGAGCCGATGGTCTGCGCGGGCAGCGCGCGCATCGAGATTTTGCGCAACCACTGGACGGTCGTGACGGTCGATCACAGCCTCGCCGCCCACTACGAGCACACCGTTGCCATCACCGACGGCGACCCTATCCTCCTCACCGAGGTGCAGTAGCGCCGCCTCTCCCCGGCCATTACCCCCGCGAGAGTTTTCCCGCGCGGGGATTTACGGTACCCCGCCACCATCGCGCGCCGCCGCGCCCCGCATGCGGGATTCTGCCGCTTGGCTCGCGGCTTGCCGCCATATCCTTTGCGGCTCACGGAGCAGCGCCGCCCCTTCCCGGGGGCAGTCCTCGCGCCCGCCGAATTTTCCCGATAACGCCGCCTCGCGCGGAACACCGCGCCAAGAGTACCCTCGCCGCGTCATTCCTTCGCCTTACCTTGCGATCCGCGCCTCGCGCCCGATACCCTCACGAAAGGGGGGATTTTTCTGCCGAAAGATGAAATGATAGAGCTGGAAGGCAAGGTGCTGGAGGTTTTGCCCAACACCGTCTTCAAAGTTCAGCTGAACAACGGACACATCGTCACCGCGCGCCTGTCCGGCAAGCTGCGCGTCAACTACATCTGGATTACGCAAGGCGACACGGTCAAGGTCGAGGTTTCGCCCTACGACCTCACCAAGGGCCGCATCACTTGGCGCGGCAAGTGACGCGCCGGGTCGGCAAAGAACCGGTGTAGCCTCGGCAGGCAGCGCCGAGCCGCGCGAAGCGATAGCGACGTGGGAGAACCTACCTGCGCGGAAAATCGCTGCGACAACCACCGCGCCTGCGTTTTGAGAGACCCCACGCGGTCAAGTTGCCCAGAGTTTTTGCGAGCGCGATTCCCTCGCGAGAGCGCGCGACTCGCGCTCACGCGTTTCTCGCGCGGTGCCGAGAATCTCCCGCGCGAGGATTGGGTTCGCCGCTCGAGGTCCCCACTTCGCTTTTCCCGCGAGATTTCAGTGGAGAACCCCGCGCGCGGTTTGCCCTTTCCCCGAGAGATCGGCGCTTGCGGTTTGCGCGAGGCGCCTCGCGTCCCGCTCGCCTCGCGACCCCTCGCGGCAACTCCTGTCGCAAGCGGCCAAGCCCGCTCCTCGCCGCGCGATGATTGCCAAAGCGCCGCGAGCGAGGCGATAAATATGCCGCCCGCGCCGCGCGATGATTCCATGACGCGAGGAGCGACAGCCGCCGCCCCGTGGGGGGTTTCTCCCCGGCGAGGGTTAGAAGATCCTCTCGCACTCCGCGCCGATCTGCGCGCCCGCACTCTCTCGCCTTACCGTCTCTACCCGCGTTTACATCGGTCATCTTGACCCGCCCGCGCCCCTGCCTATCCGGGGTTACGCTCGCGCCCTCGTGATAAACCCACGGCTTTGCCTGTTCGCGAGGCGCAATGCTTCTACAATCCCATCGCCGCGTGGATAGCGATGAGAGCATAGCGACCGGCACCGTCACACCGCCCGCCGCTATCCCCTCACCTCTACCCACCCGCGCGCCGGCCACCCGCCGCCTTTTTGCCCGCCTCATCACCGCTCGCGGGCTCCGGCGACAGGAGCAGTATTCCGGCATTTCGCCTGCATTTGCCCGTGACGCACCCGCGTCGCCCGCGAACCTCGGCTCTGCCGCGCAAGCGCGCCGCGCGCGCCCGCGTAATCGCCTCCGGTGATTCCCGCGCCGCTCGTGCTCTGCCCGTGGCAGATCTCGCGCGGCAACCCCGTTCCCACGCCGCATCGCGGCAAACTCCGAAAGGAACTTCCCATGAAGGTCAAACCGTCTGTGAAGAAGATCTGCGACAAATGCAAGATCATCAAGCGCAAAGGGAAGGTCATGGTCATCTGCGAAAACCCCAAGCACAAGCAGAGACAAGGTTGACCCTTCCATTCCCATTTTCAGGAGAACACGCATGGCTCGTATAGCTGGTGTAGACATTCCCAATGCCAAGCGGGTGGAGATCGCTCTCACCTACATTTACGGTATCGGGCGCAAGAGCGCGGGGGACATCCTCGCGGCGACCGGGGTGGACCCGGACAAGCGGGCGAAGGACCTCACAGAGGACGACATCGCCAAAATCCGCGACGAGATCGAACAGCACTACACGGTCGAGGGCGATTTGCGGCGCGAGGTCGGTCTCAACATCAAGAACATGATCGAGATCAACTGCTACCGCGGCATTCGCCACCGCAAGGGTCTGCCGGTTCGCGGGCAGCGCACCAAGACCAACGCCCGCACTCGCAAAGGCCCCGCTAAGACCATCGCCAACAAGAAAAAGTAAGCTGCGGGAGCAAGGCCCCCCCGCACCGCCGCGCGGCAGCGCGCGGCGCGCGAGGGGTATCGTGCCGACGCGCGAACCTGCTTGCCGCGCGAATTTTGCGCGGGGGAGCAACCCCCCGCGAGCCGTCTCTCTCCCGGGAAAGCGGCAAGCGGCGGGGGACCGCGCGCACAGCTCTGCGCGAAGCGCGGGAGCGCGAGAAGAGCTCGCCAGAGGGCAGGCTCCGCTCATGGTACCGGGTCTACTTTGACCCGCGTCATCTTGACCCGCGTCACTTTGACGCATGTCACCATGGGCCGCGGAAATCCGCCGCCGCGCCGCGCGGGAGCGAGTTTCCGGGATTGCCCGCGCTTGCTCGGGATCACCCCCGGCGCACAGCTTGCTTTTCGCTCATCTATTTTGAAGGAGCATTCCATGCCGAAACAAGTCACCAAGAAGGGTATTCGCCGCCGGCGCGAAAAAAAGAACGTCGAGAAGGGCGCGGCGCATATCCGAGCGACCTATAACAACACCATCATCACGATCACAGACCTCGCGGGCAACACCATCAGCTGGGCGAGCGCCGGGGAGCTGGGCTTCAAGGGCTCGCGCAAATCGACCGCCTTCGCGGCGCAGACCGCCGCCGAGGCCGCCGCGAAGATCGCCTGCGATCAGGGGATGAAGACGGTGGAAGTCTACGTTAAGGGGCCGGGGCAGGGGCGCGAGTCTGCCATCCGCGCGATGGAGACCGCCGGTCTGCACGTCACGCTCATCAAGGACGTGACGCCGATCCCACACAACGGCTGTCGCCCCCCCAAGCGCCGCCGCGTCTGACTACAATCACCGTTCCCCGCGCTCCGCGCAAGAGGGCGCCCCGGTTCGCTGACCGTCACGCGCGCCGGTATCCCTCTCCCGCACGCCGCGCGAGAGCGTTCCGGCTTGCGGCGATCCGAGAGGAGCCGCCGCTCTGCCGGTTCGCGAAAACTCGCACGGCATAGGCGATTGCGCCGCGCCGCGCTGCACCGCAGATCGGTATGTCGCTCAGCTGCCTCGGCTTTCTCACGATTGCCCACGGGCTGTTCCCGCGGACGATGCGCCGGGATCGTGGCAAACTCTCCTCGAGGAGAGGCGCGTTTCGCTTAGCGGAACGTATCGCGAGGCGACGCATTTCGCGGAGCGAAACATATCGCGGGATGCCCGCCCCCGCAGGGGCGCCGCGCTCCCTCACTGTATTTTCGAAGAAAGGCACAAGATGGCAAGATACACAGGGCCTTCCTGCAAACTTTGCCGCAGAGAAGGCAAGAAACTTTACCTCAAAGGCGACCGCTGCCTCACCGATAAGTGCGCGCTCGTGCGCCGCTCGTCCGCGCCCGGTCAGCACGGCGCCGACCGCCGCCAGAAGCAGCGCGAGTACGGAATGCAGCTGCGCGAGAAGCAGACCGCGAAGCGTTACTACGGCGTGCAGGAGCGCCAGTTCCGCTCCTACTTTGAGAAGGCGGAGCGCAAAGAGGGCGTGACCGGCGAGAACCTGCTCATCCTCCTCGAGCGCCGTCTCGACAACGTCGTCTACCGTATGGGATACGGCGGCAGCCGCAAGGAGGCGCGACAGGCGGTTCTCCACGAGCACTTCACCGTCAACGGCAAGAAGGTCAACATCCCCTCGTACATCGTGCGGCAGGGCGACGTCATCGCTCTGCGCGAAGAGGACAAGAAGTCCAAGCGCGCGAAAGAACTGACCGAGGCGATGCACTGCAAATCGGTGCCGAAGTGGCTCTCGGTCGACAGCGAAAACGTCAAGGCGACGGTCGCCGCGATGCCCCTGCGCGAGGACATCGACTTCGAGTTCAACGAGCAGCTCATCGTCGAGTTGTACTCCAAGTAAAGCCTCATCGCGCGATAGTCACCCCCCTCGGTGGGACGCGCGCCGGCATTCCCGCGGGAGGCTGCCCATGCGCGAAACTCCTTCGCGAAACCCTCGCGGTCGCTCTGTGTGATGCTTCGCCGATCGTTTCGCCGAGCAGTGGTTCCACCGATCGTTTCGCCGTGAGTGCTTCAGCGGTGTGCTTTGCGTGTCGCTTCGCCGGGAGTGTTCCATTGGTGCGCCCTGCCGAGTACTCCGCCGAGCGGCGATTTCGCCGGACGTTTCACCGAGGCACTCCGCGCCTCGCTTTGCCGTGCGGCCCTGCCGTGCGGTTCCGCCCCATCACGCCGTTTGCCGCCGACGAGACTCCTCTCGCGGGAGACCCGCGCGGCGTTCTCGCCGAGATCGGCGGCGCGCGCAGCCGGTGAACCTCGCTTCCCGGGTGATTGTCCTGTGAGCCTTTGCTCCGCAGCGGGGTTGGCGATGTGGAACGCGCAGCGCCCACGGGAGGACTCCCGCGAGCTTCGTGGGGAGTTGCCTCAGGTAGCTCCTCTGCGCCGCCGCGATCCCCCCGACCCGGCGACGTGGCTGCGCTCGCTTTCCCCCGGGCAGGCGTGCGCCCCGCTTTCATGTGACGCGCCGCCTCTGCACGCGCGGGAGCGCGCTTCATTCGCGCGGCATTCACGAAACGGCGAACCTCGAATATGTCGATAACGAAAAGGCAAAACCGAAACCGGAAGTTTGAGAACAGGAGGATACCGTATGATGGATACGATGGAAATGCAGACGACGATCACGGTGGAAGACGAGAGCGAGGATCGCTCGAGCGCGCGCTTTGTCGTTACCCCCCTCGAGCGCGGCTACGGCACAACCCTCGGCAACTCGCTGCGGCGGGTGCTGCTCAGCTCGCTTCCCGGCGTGGCGGTGGTCTGCATCAAAATCGACGGCGTACTTCATGAAATTTCAACGATAAACGGTGTCCGTGAGGATGTCACCGAGATCGTTCTCGCGGTAAAAAGCATCATCGCGCGTCTGTACTCAGACGAGAAAAAGACGGTGTTCATCGACATCGATCACACCGGCAGCGAGGAGCTTGAGGTCACGGCGCGCGACATTGTGCACGATGACGAGATCAAAATCCTCAACCCGAACCTGCACATCTGCACCCTCTGCGGCGATGTGCACTTCCACATGGAACTCACCTTCGACCACGGCCGCGGCTATGTCTCCGAGGAGCGCAACAAGCAGATTGCCGAGGCGGAGGGCGACAGCCCGATCGGGGTGATCTACACCGATTCCATCTACACACCGGTTTACAATGTCAGCTACAAGGTGGAAAACACCCGCGTCGGCAACACGACCGACTACGACAAGCTGACGCTCGAAGTGAAGACCAACAGCGTTCTGTCGGCGCGCGAGGCGGTCTCGCAGGGCGCCAAGATTCTCAATGAGCACCTCAACCAATTTATTACGCTCGCCGACCTTACGCCGGACGACCCGCCGGACGAACACCCCGGAGGCGCCGAGACGGCGGAGGACGACAAGCGCCTTGAGATTCTCATTGGCGATCTTGACTTATCGGTGCGCAGTACCAACTGCCTGCTCCGTCAGTCCATCACCACCGTGCGGGATCTGACGAGTAAGACCTACGCTGAACTCGGAAAAGTGCGCAACCTCGGGAAAAAGTCTCTCGACGAGGTGGTGCAGAAGATCCACAGCATGGGTCTGGAGCTTCGCCCGGATGACGAGGAGTAAGCCCCGCCGTCCATTCTCATGAACATTCACGGAGGAAATAGACAATGCCAGGACGAAGAAAACTCGGGCGGACGACCGACCACCGGAACCTGATGCTCCGGGGTCTGGTCACCTATCTGCTCGAAAACGGGTCGATCACGACGACCCTGCACCGCGCGAAGGAGGTGCGCTCTCTCGCCGAGAAGATGATCACCTTGGGCAAGGAGGGCACGCTCGCCGCACGCCGCCAAGCGCTCGCCTTCATCACGAAAGAAGACGTGGTGAGCAAGGTGTTCTCGGAGATCGCGCCCGCCTTTGACGGGGTGAACGGCGGGTACACAGCGATCTACAAGCTCGGCCCTCGCCGCGGAGACGGCGCGGAGATGGCGCTCATCCGCCTCACGACCGAGGCGGAGAAGGTCGAGAAGGAAGCCGCCGCCGAGGAGAAGAAGTCTCGCCGCAAGCGCCGCAAGGAAGAAAAAGAGGAAAAAGAGAAAGAGAAGCTGCGCGAGGAAAAGCGCGAGGAAGTGCAGGAAGAAGCGAAAGAGAAAGAGAAACAGCGCGAGGAAGCGCAAGAACAAGAAGAAGCGAAAGACAAAGAGAGCGCCGACTGACACTCCCTCTGAGGAAACGAACAAAACCCCGCCGCAAGCGCGGCGGGGTTTTTGCGTGGAGGAAGCGCGCCGCCGAGAGGAAACCCTCATCCCCTCGATTTTGTACGCCAAATCGCACGCATTCTCCCTTCCCCGCAAGGTCATCATCCGGGCGAGCTCTCGTTTTCCGCGCCACGTGTGAGGTTTTTCGCCGCGTGCGAGGTTTAGTGCGGCAATTCGCAGGCCGCGACCAAATACCTCACTCGTTTTTGAACACCGCGCGCGAGGGTTTCCGCACCCCCCGCGTTTTTTTCGCTCCGCCTGAGAGAAAATCACTCCCTCGTTTTCCGCGCCGCGCGCGAAGCGGAACCCTTCCCCCTCGTTTTTGCACGCTTGCGCGCGAGGTTTCTCCTTTCCCCGCAGGAGTGTCCTCCGAGCGATCTCTCGGTTTTGTACGCGTTCGCGAGGTTTCGCGGCGCACATCGGCTCCCTCTTGCCCCGCCCTCTCGCGCTTGCATCGGCTCGCCCGCTCCTCCCTCCCGCCTCCTTGACAACCCCCGCGTGGTTGTGGTATACTTTTCTTTGAGGGGACCGGGCGGCGCATTCGCGTGGCATCACGGCGAAAGCTATTGTCATGAGGAAAGTCCGGGCTTCATAGGGCAGGATAACGGATAACGTCCGCCGAGGGCGACCTCCGGGAAAGTGCAACAGAAAATAACCGCCCGACATCGGGCAAGGATGAAAAGGCGAGGTAAGAGCTCACCCCGGGCACGGTAACGCGCCCGCGCTGTAAACCCTATCCGAAGCAACACCGCATGCGAGCGGGCGGCGATAGGCCGCCACTGCGCCCTACAGGCTCGCGGGTGGCACACGGGAGACCGTGGAGCGACGCGGTAACGCGGCGCAAAGATAGATGAATGCGGCCGATTGGCACAGAACCCGGCTTACAAGCCCGATCCCTTCTTTTTGGAAACAGTTCACGGATTGTCCATATCATTCGAGAGAAAAATCGCGGTGGGAATATGGGCGTAGCGAGGCCGTGAGGGAGCTTTTCTTCACCGCGGTGAGGACAGATTGCGGTTTTTCGCCCTCCGCGAGATTTTCCCCCGCTTAACATTCTCGGGAGACGCTCCTCCAATTTGCAGCGAGGATAACCCCGCGCCTTGACCCTTCCGGATAAGTGAATATCGTTTTTTGAGAGTTTAGTGACCCCCTTCGTTTGCCTCGCCCCGATGGCGGGGGTGACCGACCGCTCCTTTCGCGCACTCTGCCGCGAGATGAGCGCGCAGTATGCGACCACCGAGATGATCTCGGCGAAGGCGCTCGTCCACGGAGATCGCAAGACCGCAGATCTCGCGCGCTTCGCGCCGACCGATCTGCCGCTCGCCGTGCAGTTCTTCGGGGCGGAGCCGGACACCATCGCGCGCGCGGTCGCGCTCCTCTACGAGGAGGGGGTTCGTTCAAAACTGCTCCCGACGGTGGTCGATTTGAACATGGGCTGCCCGATGCGCAAAATCACCTCAAACGGCGAGGGCAGCGCGCTCATGCGCGACCCCATGCTCGTTGGAAAAATCGTGCGCGCGGCGGTCGGCGCCTCGCCCCTTCCCGTAACGATAAAAATTCGCACCGGGTGGGATGATTTGTGCAAAAACGCCCCCGAGGTCGCGGCGGTCGCCGAGGAGGCGGGTGCCGCGATGATTACCGTACACGGTCGATCGCGCGAGCAGCTCTACCGCCCGCCGGTCGATAGGGGGACGATTGCCGCCGTCAAGCGCGCGGTGTGCATTCCGGTCATCGCAAACGGGGGAATCGCGAGCGGGGAGGAGGCTCTTTCGATGCTGCGCGAAACCGGCTGCGATGGGATAGCGGTCGGGCAGGGGGCGCTCGGCAACCCGTTTATCTTTCGGGAGATCTCTTGCGCGCTAAGGGGCGAGCCCACATCCCCGCCAAGCGCGCGCGAGGTTCTGACGATGGCGCGGCGGCACGCGGCGCTTCTCGTCGCTGACAAAGGGGAGGCGGTCGGCGTGCGCGAGTTTCGGCGGCACTTCTCGCACTATGTCAAGGGAATGCGAGGAGCCGCGCGCGCGCGCGAGCGGGTCTGCCGCATCAAGAGCGCGCGGGAGCTACTTGATTTTCTCGACGAGAAAATAGAGGAAGAACGAGAGGAAAGTGAGAACTCTTAGGCGCTCAAACGAAAAAGGTCAAATTTTCCGAGGGGATATTGTTATGCGCAAAGCAAAATGGTTTCGCGGCATGGTCGCGCTCGTGCTCGCCTTATCGATAGTGGGCGGGCTGCTCTTGTCCTGCGGCGGCAAAAAAGACGAGGAACCGCGCGACAGTGGCGGATCCCTTGGGAGCGGCGGCGCGGCTCCAAATGAGGAGGATACCCCCTCCGATCAAAGCGCGCTTACCCTTAGTTTCCCGCAGGTCGAGGCGAAACCCGGCGGCAAGGCGACCTTCGAGATTTCGCTCTCGAACAACACCGGCATCGGCGGGTTCCAGTTCCGCGCGAGCTTCGACCACGACGTGTTTGCCTTTGAGAGCGGGCGCGTTGTCATCGAGGACAACGCCTACTCGGGCTGCACCGAGCGCGATGGGAACGCCTTCCTGTTTTGGACGAGCACGACCCCCTACACCGATAGCGGCGTGATTGCCGAGGTGACGCTGACGGTCGCGAGTGACGCGAAGAGAGGGGTCTATCCGCTCAGCGCGGTTTTCGTGGAGGGCGAGGACAGCTTCTACCGCCTCGAGGAGAACGGTGAGATGCCCGACATTCCGGTGCGCGTCGTCGATGGCAGCATTACGGTGAAGTAAAAAGCCCCCTTAATTTCGGCAAACCCTGTCGGCAAAGCGTCACTCTTGCAGTGAGGAGCGAGCGCAGGCTCCGAGGGCTTTCGCTATCCCAGGAGAGGTGCTTTCTCGCGGGGTAGGCTCCTCGCGGGCGCTTTTTGCCGCACAATCTCCCCTCGCGGGAAATCCTCTGCCTTTTCCCTCTTTTCAGGGGAACGCACCCCTTTTTCCCCCGCGAATCGCCCCTTTTCTTTTATGTCTTGGACAAAGCTGACCGTTTCCTGCCCGACCGAGGCGCTTGATGAGGTCGCGGCGGTGCTGTCGATGGTCTGCAATTCTCTTCAAATCGAGGACTATTCCGACCTTGAGCAGAGCTTGCGCCCGGAGCTATCCGAGGTGATCGACGAGGAGCTGCGCGCGAGGGACCGCACGCGCGGCGCGGTGATCGTCTATCTGCCGCCGGGTAAAGACCCGCGCGAGGACGTTTCGTTCGTGCGCGAGCGGCTCGCCGCGGCGGATCTCCTTGACGCTTGCGCTATTTCGCTTGACGGGGTCGATGAGGAGGACTGGGCGAGCGCCTGGAAGCGCTACTACCACCCGATGCGGGTCGGGCAGCATCTGGTCGTCGCGCCGCCCTGGGAGCCGCCCGCGCCCGCGCCCGGCGACATCGTCCTCACGATGGACCCGGGGATGGCGTTCGGCACCGGCTCGCACGAGACGACACGCCTCTGCCTTACCCTGCTCGAGCGGGTTTTGCCGGAGAAGCTCGCCGCGAACCCGGCGCTGCGGCTGCTTGATGTCGGCTGCGGCAGCGGGATTTTGTCGATCGCCGCGGCGAAGCTCGGTGTGCCCGTTTGTTTCGCCTATGACATCGACGAGGTCGCGGTGCGCATCGCGCGCAAGAACGTCGCGGCGAACGGCTGCGCGGGTGCCGTCACGGTGGGGCGCTCGGACCTGCTCGCCTCGGTCGATCGCAGCGCGCCGTATGACATCGTCACGGCGAACCTCGTTTCCGACCTGCTGCTGCGGCTCTCGCAAGATCTGCCGCCGCTGCTGCGCGCGGGATCTCTTGTCCTCGCGTCGGGCATCATCGCGCCGCGCCTGCCCGAAGTGCGGGAGGCTCTATCGTCGGCGGGCCTGTGCGTCCTCGCCGAGGAGAGCGAAAACGACTGGTTCGCGCTCGCTGCGGAAAAGGAGTAAAGTGATCCGGCGATGAAACCTCGCCTCGGCAAAAGAGTTGCCTCACGCGAAAGAAAAACCCACCCGCGGGTGGGTTTTCTTCATGCTCGCGAAACTCTGTTTAACCTGTATCTCAGTTCCCTTATTTCCTTCTCTCACAAAAAATCTTTTGCGTTGATGTATCATCGCAGCTCTTTGAGGGCGTGCCCCGTCAAAAATCCGCGTCGCAAGGCGCGATTCGCCCGCAAAAAGCCTCTCGCGCTGCAATAACTCCTCTGCCCCCCGGAAGCGCCCCGCGCCGGGAATCCCCCCGCTCGGGGGAAATCCTGCATTTTGGATTTGCGCCGCGCTCCGGCACCCTTGCGCCGTCCGGCCCCTCAGATGAACTCTACCCTTTCCCCACCGCGATGATCACGATGACGTAGGCGGCGCAGAGGAGAAAGGTCGGGGAGAAGAGGGCGCGCGCGAGAGGATGGGTGATTTTGCCGCCCGACAGGGCGGTGCCCGCGGCGGGAGGGCGGAGCGCCGGGGTTCCGGTTTCGCGCTCGCGGGCAAGCTCGCGCTCGCGCCGCCGCCGCTCCTCTGCCCGCTCGCGCTCGGGACGAGAGGGCACGCCCTCGACGGCGTACGCGCGAAACAGCCGTTCGCTCTCCCCGAAAAAGAAGGCGAGAAAGGCGAGCAGAACCGTCCCGAGCAGGAAGAGGAAAAAGATGGTGCTGTTCTGATTGCCGAGGAAATTCCAGAGATATTTTTCGCCGAATATGGCGAAAAGATTGAATAGAGCGTGAAGAACCATCGACGACAGCACCGATCGCGTGACAAAGGCGAGCAGCGACAGGAAAATCCCGCAGAAGAAAAATACCGGGAAGCGCGGCAGCGACAGATGCGCGAGCGCGAAGGCGAGCGAGGAGAGAAGCACTTGCGCGAGCGCGCCATAGCGCTCATACGCGCAGAAAAAGACGCAGCGGAAGAAAAACTCCTCGGCAACGGCGGGCACGATGGCGAAGGCGAGCGAAGTGAGGAGGACATCCCCCGGCCCATCGTAGCTGCCGGTGAGCAGCCGCGCAAAGTTGCCCGCCGTCTCGCTCTGCCCGAAGGCGATCGCGCCGCCCTTGTAGAGCAAGTAGTTGATTAGGGCGCTGCCGCAGACAAGGATGAAGAACCCGAAGAGAATAATTGGCAGTTTGCCCGGCCCGATGAGGCGCAGATTGAGCGAGCGGCGGTAGTCCTCGCCGCCGAGGCGCAGATAAAAAATCGCCGGCAGCGCGAAAATCAGCAGGTTGAGGACGATAGTGGTGAGCGCGGCGTCCCGCCCTTGCGGCATCGGCACAAGCCGCGTCAGCGAAGTGAGGACGAGAATGACCAGCAGGAGAACCGGCGCCGAAAGGTGTGCGCGCGCCCCCTTCTCGCGGGGACTGCTTATCGGCATAGGCAATAGGGAGAGGTGGCGGGAGCGGGGGAGGTTTTCGGCGAGGAGAGGAGATTATGGGAGGTTTGCGGGTTACATTCCCAGCGCATCTTTCAGATCCGCGAAGGTGTCCTCGATTGGACGAAGGCTCGCGCCGTTATGATTGGGGATGCGCTCCCAGTGGCAAACGTCGGCGACGTAGAGCGCCGCCGCGTAGGCGCGCTCGAGATGATCCGCGCTGCGCTCGTGAATGTCATCCGCGCGGCCGCGGGAGGTGAGGAGCGGGCGAGCGAGCGACGGTGGCGTATCGATGAAAAAGACGCGGTCCGGCTCGGGCAAGCCTAACTTATGATATTCAAAGTCGAAGAGCCACGAGAGAAACCCGTCCCACTCGGGGCGCGGCAGCTTGGTGAGCTGATGCACCGCGTTGGAGGTGGTGTAGCGATCGCAGATGAGCGTCGCCTCCGGGCTCGAGAGGAAATGCCCCCAGTCGGTGCGGTAGGAGAGATACCGGTCGACCGCATAGAGCGTTGAGGCGGCGTACGCGCCGGTGTCCTCCGGGTCCTGCCCGAGCTCGCCCGAGAGATACTGCTCGAGCGGAGCCGCGCCGGGCGACCCGTACACCGGGAAAGAGATTTTGCGCGCCACCATCCGCCGCTGCTCCATTTCGCGCAGGAGCATCGTGGCGAGCGTCCCCTTGCCCGAGCCGTCCACCCCCTCGAGCACAATCAGTTTGCCGTGTTTGGACATAAGAAATCGGTAGGTTTCCCTCGCGCCGTCCTCGCGAGTTTTACGGTAAACGGCAGGAAAATTTTGCTTTCAGCCAATTCGAAGGTTTCGTTTCGCGGAAAAGTCGCGCCCCAAAGGGAAGTTTTTACTGCAAAATGACAGCCGCCCCGCGAATTGTCGTGGGAAGGGCGCTCCCGGCGCTTATCCCGCGCGGAGGCTACTGCCAGTTACTTCCCCATTTTGCGCTCCGCCCAGGCGGCGGGGGTGAGCAGGGTTGTGCGCGGGCGCTGCCCCTCCTGCCGGGAGACGATGCCCATCTTCTCCATGCGGTCGATGATCTTCGCCGATCGGCCGTAGCCGAGCGAGAGCCGCCTTTGGATGAGCGAGGTTGAGATTTTACCGGTTTCAACGGCGAGATCGATCGCCGCCTCAAGCATCGGATCCTCCTCCCCGTCGAAGTCCTCCTCCTCGGCCGGCGCGCCGCTCCCCCTCTTGCCCTTCGCGCCGCACATCTCCGCCTCGCGCTCGATGTCCTCGATGACCTCGCGCGAGTAGTCGACATCGGGGGCGTTTTCCTTGACGAAGGTCGCGACCGCCTCGACCTCCTCATCCGAGACGAACGGCCCCTGCAAGCGCACCGGTTTGGAGAGGCCTACCGGCGCGACGAGCATATCGCCGCTGCCGATCAGCTTCTCGGCGCCGCCGATGTCGATAACCGTGCGCGAGTCGGTTTGGGAGGGCAGGGAGAAGGCGATGCGCGACGGGATGTTCGCTTTGATGAGCCCCGTGATGACATCGACCGAGGGGCGCTGCGTCCCGATAACGAGGTGCAGCCCCGCCGCGCGCCCCTTCTGCGCGATGCGGCAAATAGACTCCTCCACTTCGCTTGACGCGACGAACATCAGGTCCGCGAGCTCATCAATGAAGAGAACGAGGTAGGGCAGCTGCTCGCGCAGGTCTTCCGGGTGCTCGCGCGCTTCTTTATTGTAGCTCTTAATGTCGCGCACGCCGACCGTCTCAATCAGCTCGTAGCGCCGCTCCATTTCGTTTACCGCCCAAGCGAGCGCCCCCGCTGCCTTTTTTGCCTCGGTGACGACGGGCGTGATGAGGTGCGGCAGACCGTTGTAGATTTTAAACTCGACCTTTTTGGGGTCGATGAGGATCATCTTGACATCGTCCGGGGTATATTTGTAGAGCAGCGACAGGATGAGGCAGTTCATGCAGACAGACTTGCCGGAGCCCGTCGTCCCGGCGATGAGAAGATGAGGCATTTTCGCGAGGTCCATAAAGACCGGCTCGCCGCCGACATTGACGCCGAGCGCGGCGCCGAGCGCGGGCTCGGGGCGCGAAAAGCGCGGGTCCTCGAAGAGCGTGCGCAGGTAGACCGTCTCGCGGCATTTATTCGGCACCTCCACGCCGACCGCCGATTTGCCGGGGATCGGCGCCTCGATGCGCACCCCCTCCGCCGCGAGGCTGAGCGCGATGTCGTCAACTAAATTTGCAATCGAGCGCACGCGCACGCCTTTGTCGGGCGAGAGCTCATAGCGCGTGACGGTCGGGCCGCGCGAGTAGCTGACCACCTTTGCGCTGACCTTGAAGGAGGCGAGTGTCTCCTCTAATTTGCGCGAGTTTTGCGCGATCTCGGCGCTCATATCGGCGAGACTTGGGTTGTCGCCCTTTTTCAGCAGAGAGAGCGGCGGGAAGCGATAGGGGTGCGGCGCGTCGCCGCGCTCATCGTCCCCTTCTGCGAACTCCTCGGCGAATTGCAGCAGCTCCGGATCCTCGGGCGCGCGCTCGGGCGGCAGATCTCCCTCCGCGAAAATTTCGCTTACCGCCTCGCTGACAAGGTCGCGCGCACCGTCGTCATCCTCGGGCGCACCGACATCGTCGGCGCCGTCACCATCGGTGAGAGCGTCACTATCGGCTGTGCCGTCACTATCGGCCGTGTCCTCGCCGCTCTCCTCCGGGGAGGAAATCCGGCGGGGCGGCGCGGGGGACGCGCCGTTTGGCAGGGGGGTATCGAAGGGCGGCTCCCGCTCCTCCGGCTCATCGGCGACAGGCGTGTCGGGCAGCTCATCGAGCGGAACGGCGGGATCGTAGGGCTGCGTGGGATCGGCGACGCGCGCGCGCGCCCGCTCATCGCGGCGATTCGCGGCGCGCTCCTCCCGCGCGGCTCTTGCCGCCTCGCGGCTGCGCCGAGCGGCATCGCGGCGCTCCCTCTCGGCGAGAAGGCGCTCCCGCTCGCGCGCGCGCAGCTCGGCATCGGTGGGGTCAGGGCGCTCGCCTTGCAGCTCGCGGCGCGCCTCGCGGCGCGCGTCCCCTCGCCGCCCCGCGCGCGAAAACGCCGACGCGAGCGCGGTGAACGGGTTCCACCCGAAAAAGAAACAGAGAAGTAGAGCGCTGCCGAGAATCAGCAGAATCCCTCCCGCCACGAACCCGACGAGAGACACTAAGCCTTCCCCAAGGAAATTCCCGACGACACCGCCGCCAACCCCCCGCGAGGAAGGGTCCGCGGCTATCTGCCAGGTGACGAGCGGCGGCTCCTTCGATTTTACATAAGGGAAGTAGCAGAAGAGCGCATCGGCGGCGAGGAAGGTTGCCGTCTGCACGGCGCACGCGGCGGGCAGGCGCCTCGCGCGGTAAAACCTACCCCAGAAAATTGCCGCATAGGCAAAAAAGATCGGCAGCAGGTAGCGCGCGCCGCCGAACAGGTAACGGAAAAAGACGTCGATCCACCCGCCGACGCTCCCGCGCTCCCCGCGCGGGATAAAGAAAATTCCCAGCAGCACCGCCGCGAGCGCGAGCGACACCGGCACCGCAATGAGGTGCGCGGGAGATCGCTTGGACGCCGCTTTTCCCCCTTTCGCGGCCCCTTTGCGCTTCGCGCCGGAGCGCGCGGATTTAGATGATGACATAAAAATAGTATACCATAAAGGGCGGAGGGTGTCAAGGAAAGAGGAACCCCCGCCCCCGCTCGGGTGTTCTCACACGCAATCCCCCCGCGCGGCGGCGGGGGATTTTTTGTTTTGAGTGAAAACGAGACGAGGATATAGGGCGAGAGTACACGGTCTGCAAGCAAAAGACATAGAACGAAACAAAATTGCCCTTACACCGCGAAAAATGCCCTGCTTTCGCCCTTCTTCTAAAAAAATTTTCAATAAATCAAAAATTTATGCGCTTGAGGCTTGACATAACCTGACCCCTCGCCCCCGCCGCGTCTGCCTTGCATTCGCCT
>CAZYCC010000014.1:0-32468 GCA_964645985.1 uncultured Lachnospiraceae bacterium
GCGAAATGTTTTCTCTGCCCTTCGGGGGATGGGGTGCTTTCGGGAGGCGGGGTGAGGGGTGGCGTAATTTGCACTGCCGTTTCTAAATATAGTTTTCGGGGAAACGGTACTGCCGCCCGGTCATTTCCCCTACTCCCTCGGGGATGGGGTGCCACGGTTAGGTCACTGCCGCGCGTCGTAATTTGCGCTGCCCCGCTCGCACTCGCGAGGGGTATCGCTCCCCCTCTACTGTTTCGGTACGCGGCGGGCGCGCTACCCCTCACGCACAAAAATCCCCCGCCGAGGTGGCGGGGGATTTTTCGCGGTGTGCGGCGTGGTTACTCGGCGACGGTGTAGACGAACGAGTACTCGTCGCCCTCCTCGACTATTGTCTCGCGCGCGCCGGTCTGCATATACTCACCCGCCTCGTAGAACGCCCAGTAGGCGTGGTCGGCATCATAATCGGCGGTTTCGCCGCAGATGGTGAGCACCATGCCGTCACGGACACCGCTCTCCTCGACGATACCGGCGGCGATCATCGCGTCGAGCAGGGTAGATCCCGCCGGGACCTTTACGGGGTAGGACTTCTCCTCGCCCTCTTTGCCCGTCACGGTGAGCGTGACGGAGACTTTTTCGGCAGCCTCACTTGACGGCTGCGCCGTCTCGGAGGGCTGCGCCGTCTTGTCGCCCGAGGTTTTGTTCCCGCAGGCGGGAAGGAGCAGCATCGCGAGGATCAGCAAAAGCGCCATCGCCCCGGTGAGGGCGCGTGTTTTTTGGTTTTTCATAATAAATATCTCCATATTGTAAAATAAATGTGAACGAATGATGACTTTTCCCGCGCATCGCGGGGTTTTCGGTCGTCCCCGCAGCGGATAGGCATCGCCGCGCGAGGGACTCGCGCCCCGGGACGCCGGGGCGGCCGCTTGGCGGGAGCGCCGCCGCGCCGGGGATTTCCGGGCGGAGCTGTCGCCGCGCACGCCCGCAAACGCGCCGTTTTGCCCTTGCGGCGCGCTTGCCGCGCGAAAAACCCCCCGGCGGGCGAGAGCTTCGCGGCGAGCTGCGGTTCTCGCGAGACGCCCCTCTTGCGGCGAGAGACAACTCTCTTTGTGAGAGTTAGATCTCTTGGCGAGGTAGCTTTTTTGGTGAGAACCGACTCTTGCGGCGAGCAGAGGCGCGCGCCGGGCGTCATGGGTCGTATTGCGGACGATAAACCAGCCATTTTTTCATAGTCATAGCATACCCGATTGCGCGCGCAATGTCAAGCGCGGGTATCCCACTTCGGCGCGAACCGATTCCCTCGCCGCCGGTAACCTGCCGCCCCCGGCGCTACATTCGCGCGCGGGCAGAGAAAAGAGCGGCGGAAAATCGGCGGGGACGGGGCTTTATCGCTCACGGTAAAAGAAACGATAAAGAGCGGAAGCCCCCGCTCGCCCGAGCGTGCCCGAGCGTGTCCGAGCGCGCGAATCGAGAGAAAAAGCGAGGGGAGGCGGGAGGCTTTTGCTGCGGGTGACAGGCTCGCGCCCGGCCGTAAAAATCCTGCTGTTTTTTCGGGTATGATTGTTTACTATTGTAACGATCTCTTTTTACAATACCCGCGGGGAATTTCTCCTTGACATCGCGGGCGGGATGTGGTAAACTATCCTTTGCGCATTTTCGCGGAGGATGGTATGGGCAGCAGCGGCGGCAAGAAGGACGACGGCGTTCGCGCGAGCGTGCACGCCGAGCTGCGCTTTATGCTCGCGGGGCTTTTTTGCCTCGTTGCCGCGCTGCAATGCGTTCTCGCGCTGCTTGGCGCGCTGCACGTTTTCGGGTTCTACTACGGCCCGGTGACGCTCGGCTCGTCGATCTTCACCGGGGCGGTGCTCTTCGCCGATTTTGCCATCCTCTGCCGCACGCTCGAGGGTCTCGTGGAGCGGGCGGACGAGCTCCCGCCTACCCCAACCGGGGACGCGGGAGAGGACGAGGAGGAGGACTCCGACCGCGCGGACGCGCCGCTCGCGCCGACCTCGCCGGCCCTCGTTAGGGCGAAGCGCAAGTTGAATATCTCCGCCGTGCTGCGGCTGCTCGCGAAAGCGGCGCTGATCGGCGGCGGCGCGTACCTTGTCTACTTCAAGCTGACCGACCGCAGCCTCTTTGACCTGCTCGCCCTCCTGCTGCCGGTCTTTTTCCCGAAGATCATCCTCACCCTGCGCGGCAGTTTATTAAAGAAAAGGGAAGGGAAGTAGCGCGCGGCAGCCGCGCCGCCCAAAACCGCCGACATTGCAGGGAGATCTTTTCGCAAAAAGAAGGGTTTGCGAGGTTGCCGAATTGCCGGGAGGCGCGGGGGCGGCCGGCGCGCGGCGTTTGCAGGAAATGGAGTTTGCTGGGCGCTTTTCGAAAGATCACACGAGAGGATTGCCGCGCCGAACCCTTCTCTCGCCGCTTTGCGCAAATGAGGGCGAGGGGCCAACCGCGAAAGGAAGACCCCCCAAAGCGAGGAGCCGATTTTCGGCGCAAACGCGTACTCCTCGCCCCGGCGCAGCTCGGGGAGACTCTCGCCTGTGGTGTCCCGCTCTCCCTCGCCCCGAAGCGTGCCCTCGGTTATAGCGTCGCCGTGCCCTCGCTCGAGTAGCGTCTGCGAGCGCTCCCGCGAGGGGGATCGGAGAGAACGGCGCCTAACGGGAGGGACCCGCCACGCGGGGGGCGCGAGCGCAAAAGGCCGCGCTCGTGGGGGGTCGTTTCTATTTCGTTTATAGTTTTGTTCCCGGATAAACTGATTTTCTTATGCGAGCTAAACAGCGGTGGATTGATATTTTGCTCGTCTTGGGGATGATTTTGCCCTTTGTCGGGTGTATGGTGCTGAAAGTGTGCACGGCGGTGCCGGAGGAGGGCGTGTCGATTAACGGCGCGCAGATTTATTTCACCATCCCGATGCCCCTGCAGGATCTGCCGATCACCGAGGCGCAGGTCGTCAGCGCGGCGGTACTCGTTTTTCTCTTTTTCCTTTGCCTATTCCTCACGCGCAACCTCAAAGTGCGCCACCCCAGTACGCGCCAGGTTATCGCCGAGTATATCGTGACGGCGACGGAAAAGATGGTCGGCGAGAATATGGGCGACTTCTTCGAGAGGAAGGGCTACGCGCCGCTCATCGCCGCGATTATGGGGCTGTCGCTCACCTCGTCATTGTCGGGTTTGCTCGGGATTTTCCCGCCGACAGGCGATGTCAACATCATCGCCGGATGGGCGATTTTGGTCTTCATTCTGCTGACCTACTACAAGCTCAAAGGGGGCCTATGGAACTATGTGCGCGGCTTCTTCGACCCGATTCCGCTTTTCGCCCCGATGAACCTGCTCGGCGAGGTTTCGACGCCGGTGTCGATGTCCTTCCGCCACTTCGGCAACGTCCTCTCGGGTATGTGCGTATCGGCGCTGCTCTCCTTCGCGCTTGGAAATCTCTCGAACCTGCTCTTCTCTTTTCTCCCGAGCAGTTGGGTGGTGCCGCCGCTGCTGCGTATCGGCATTCCGGCGGTCTTCTCGATTTACTTTGATGTCTTCAGCTCCGCCCTGCAGGCGTTCATCTTCGCGATGCTGACGATGCTCAACATCAGCACCGCCTTCCCAATGGACCTCTGGCAGCAGCGGCGAGAAAAGAAGGCGGCAAAGAAGGCCGAGCGCGCGAGAGCTCGCGCCCGGGCGTGAGAATCTATCCCTCGGGAGGGGCGGGAATATCGCCATCTTTTCACTATTCGCATCGCCGGGCGCGCTCGGCGAATGATCAAATTTGATTTGCCTATTTTTGGAGGAAACCGCTATGGAACTTGCCATTGCCATTATCTTTGCCGGGATCGCCATCGGCGCGGGCAACGCGATGATCGCCGGTATCGGCCCCGGTATCGGCGAAGGGTACGCCGTCGGCAAGGCGCTGGAGGCGATCGCCCGCCAGCCCGAGATGAAGAGCTCGCTGACCACGACCCTTATTATGGGTGTCGCGCTCGCCGAAACGACCGGTATTTACGCGCTGGTCATCGCCATTCTTTTGATCTTTGTCGCGCCCGGCATTTGGCTGAACACCATGCAGAAGTATCTGTAATATTTTGTCACCTCACTTTTGGGGCGGCTCCACAGTGAAGGCGCGCGCCTTCGGGCGGAATGGGCGTCGGGCGATCCCCGCTTTGTCGGGATTTCGGCTGCGCCCTCGCAGGGTAAGTATCCGGGAAACCCGTGTACTCCTATTGTGAGGCGAAGCGCCGTTTCTGGATATAGTTTTCGAGAAAACTCCACTTCCGCGCGGTCATTTCCACTACGGCGAGCCGCACCTACTGTTCTCGTTTTCTCGTGGCGGGAGCCGCCACCTCGGGGTCCCAGAGGAGTGCTCTTTCCCGAAAGAGCCCTCCCCCGGATCTCTCGAGAAGCGGCCAAGGGGGCTTTGCCCCCCTCTCTGCCCCCCCGTTGGATTCCTCGCCAAGGGGGAGCTGCGCTCCCCCTTGGATCCCCTACATAACAAACTGCTACGGCGCGCGGGGTGTGTTCCTCTTAGGGAAGGGATTTCGTGACGCGGGGACAGCCCAAAGAGATCTATTGGATTTTCGGAAGCGAACAAAATCTCTGCCCTTCGGGGTGGGGTGTTTTCGGGTAGGTTAGTGCCCCTCGTCGTGATTTTGCGCTGCCCCGCCGCCCTCGCGGGGGGTATCCCTCCCCCTCTACTGCGCCGGTTCGCGGCGGCGCGCGCAAAACCCCGCGCGCAGCGCGGGTGATGGACGCGATGCGCCCGCGCAACGCAGAGCGTGACGGCAAACAAACATCCGCACCCACCCGCCCGCCCCGCAAATCCGCCACGCAAAGCGCGTGCAATGCGCGCGCAAGCGCGGCGAAAGATGACGATTTGAGCTCGCTTTGCGAATTTGAATCTTTTTCCACTTTTCACTTCCTTCTTCGCAATGATGAACATCCCTATTGTCGCGATGGCGGAATATTTGCAGGTGATCTCTGTCAATATTTGGCAGATTGTGATCTCGCTGCTCAATTTGCTGCTGCTGTTCCTGATACTGAAGAGGTTTCTCTACAAACCCGTGAAGAAAGTGCTAAAGCAGCGGCGCGAGGCGGTCGAGGAGGACTTCCGCGCGGGGGAGGAGGCGAAGGCGAGCGCCATCGCCGACAAGGAGGCGTACGAGCGCAAGCTCGCCGGGGCGAAGGGCGAGGCGGACGCCATTTTGCAGGAGGCGCGCGAGAGCGCGGCACGTCGCGGGGAGGACATTGTCGAGAAGGCGCGGGGCGAAGCGGAGGGGATTTTGTCGCGCGCGAAGGACGAGGCGGATCTCGAGCGACGCAAAGCCGAGGAGGGTATTCGGCAGGAGATGGTCGGCGTGTCGACCGCGCTTGCCGAGAAGATCCTCGGGCGCGAGGTGCGCGAGGAGGACAACCGCGGCCTCATCGACGACTTCATTCGCGAGCTCGACGAGAAGTGATTTTCGCTCCTTGCGGGCGAGTACGGTTTCGTTATAGTCTTTTGTATTGCTATGCCATCGAATGCTCAGGTCGCGGGGGAATACGCCGAGGCGCTGTTCACGCTCGCCGCTGAGCGGGGCGAGAGCCGCGAGGAGCTGCTCGCGGGGATGACGCGCGTGCGCGAGGCGCTGCGTGAGATGCCGCGCTATGAGGCGCTGCTCGCCTCCCCGGCGATCCCCGCGCGCGAGCGGGTCGCGGCGTTTCGCGAGGCGTTCGGGCAGACGCTGCCGCCGACGCTCACCGCGTTTTTGTCCATTCTTATCGAGAGCGGGCGCATTTCGCTGCTCGGGCAGATCGAGCAGGCGTTTGAAGGGCTTGTGCTCGGGGAGAAGCGCACGGCTCTCGCCGAGGTGGTTTGCGCCGCGCCGCTCACAGGCGAGGAAAAGCAGAAGCTCGAGCGCGCGCTCGAGCGGCGCGCGGGGCGGCAGGTGCGCGTTTCCTATCGCGTCGACTCTTCCCTTCTCGGCGGGATGCGCGTCACGCTCGACGGCGAGCTGCTCGACGGCTCCTTGCGATCGAAAATCGAAAGTTTGCGCAAAAGCTTGCTCGCGAGCGAGTGAAACGAGCGCGTAAGCGCCTCGCAGGTGAGTAGACGGCGCGCGATCGCCCTCGCACGGGAATATTTCCCGTGAAACATCGGGGCGGCGCGCGGGGTAGCAAAACCCGGGGCTGCGCCCGGCGCGGGAGCGCGCGGCTTTTCAGCGAGGGGTGCGCTGCCTGCGGCAAGTATCCACAAAGGAAGCTTGGCGACTTTTCGGGGAGCGGACGGCCTGCACGGCCCCGCCGAACCCCCTCGGATTCGTCGGCGCACTTTTTGTCGGCGGGCGGTATTTTTCTTTTTGAAAGGTTCACACATGAGCGTGAGAGCGGAGGAGATCAGCTCGATTTTGAAAGAGCAGATCAAGCGGTACGACGACAAAATCGAGATGACCGAGACCGGCAGCGTCGTCCTCGTCGGGGACGGAATCGCGCGGGTGTACGGGCTGCGCGGGTGTATGGCGGGAGAGCTGCTCGAATTTGAGGGCGGCAGCTTCGGAATGGCGCAGAATCTCGAGACCGACACCGTCTCAGTCGCCATTCTCTCGGATAAAAACGACATTCACGAGGGCAGCGTTGTGCGGCGGACCGGGCGGGTGCTGTCTGTGCCGGTCGGCGAGGAGATGCTCGGGCGGGTGGTGAGCGCGCTCGGCGAGCCGATCGACGGCAAGGGCCCCATCCACGCGGCAGGCGAGCGCCCGGTCGAGAGCGAGGCGCCCGGCATCATCGCGCGCGAGGGCGTCAGCGTCCCGCTGCAAACCGGGATCAAGGCGATCGACAGCATGATCCCGATCGGGCGCGGCCAGCGCGAGCTGATTATCGGCGACCGCCAGACCGGCAAGACGGCGATCGTCCTTGACACCATCCTCAACCAAAAAGACACCGGGGTGATTTGCATTTATGTCGCCATCGGGCAGAAGGCAAGCTCGGTCGTTCAGTTTGAGCAGGAGCTCGCGCGCGCCGGCGCGATGCGCTACACCACCATCGTCTCGGCCTGCGCCTCAGACAGCGCCCCGCTCCAGTATATCGCGCCCTATGCCGGCTGCGCGATGGCGGAGTATTTTCGCGAGATGGGCAAGGATGTCCTCATTGTCTACGACGACCTCAGCAAGCACGCGGTCGCCTACCGCGCGCTCTCTCTGCTCATTCGCCGCCCGCCCGGGCGCGAGGCGTACCCAGGCGATGTTTTCTACCTCCACTCGCGCTTGCTCGAGCGCGCCGCCTGCGTCGCCCCCTCGCACGGCGGGGGATCTATCACCGCGCTGCCGATCATCGAGACGCAGGCGGGCGACGTCTCCGCCTATATCCCGACCAATGTGATTTCGATCACCGACGGGCAGATTTTCCTCGAAACAGAGCTCTTTCACGCCGGCGTGATGCCGGCGATCAACCCCGGCATCTCGGTCAGCCGCGTCGGCGGAGCCGCGCAGCTCAAAGGGATGAAGAAAGTCGCGGGCGAGCTCAAGCTGCTCTACTCGCAGTATCGCGAGCTGAAATCCTTCTCGCAGTTCGGCAGCGACCTCGACGAGGACACCAAGTCCCGCCTCGCGCTCGGCGAGCGAATTGTCGAGGTGCTCAAGCAGAAGCGCGGCGCGCCGGTGCGCGTCGGATGTCAGGTCGCCATCGTCTACGCCGTCATCAACGGGTATCTGGACGATACACCGGTCGAGGCGGTTAGCGACTACGAGGAGCGGCTCTTCGAGTTGCTCGAGACGAAGTACAAAAACTTCCTCACGCGCATCGAGCAAAACTACTTCGAGGACGAGGACATCGCGACGCTCAAAGCCGCCCTCGCCGAAATGTCCCCCGCGAAGACCGCATAAACGCGCCGAAAATCGCAAGGGCGGCGCGGCGGCGACCGAGCGTGGAAGGGGCGCTCCCCCACGGAGCTCTCACACCCCGGCGCGAGAGGGTTTCCCGGCGCGGCGGGATACCGCAAAAGCCGGCGGGAGGAGAATCGGGGGAAGCGGCGCGGCGCGACTTTTCAAAGGAAAGAAGGTGCGGCGCGAGGGCTCCCGCGCGCGCCTTACCCCGATTTACTTTTTCGGGCGCGCGAGCCGCGGCGGCGCGTTTCGTTTGCAATCGCAATTTTTCTTATGGCAGTCGATACCAAGGCGCTGCGCAACCGCATCAAAAGCGTCGACTCGACCTTGCACCTCACCAAGGCGATGGGGCTGGTCGCCTCCTCCAAGATAAGACGGGCGAGCGCGGCGATGGCGCGCGGGCGGGAGTATGCCGCCGCAGCGGAGCGCGCGGTGCGCACCCTCGCGGGGCGGCCGGGCTTGTTAGATCACCCCTATTTCACCGCGCGCGAGGGGAAAACGCGCCTCATTGTCATCGCGGGAGACCGGGGCCTTGCCGGAGGATACAACGCGAACATCTTCCGCCTCGTGCGAGACCTCACCGAGGGGAGCGCGAGCGGCGAGCCTGTCCTCGATGAGCGCGGGAGGACGGTCGAGCGCATCGAGGACCCCGAGATTCTGCCGATTGGCAAGCGCGCCTGCGAGCGCTATCGCGGCGGGGAGATGCTCGGCGCCGAGGGCTTCCCGCGCGAGGAGGCGGTGTCGCTCGCGCGCTCGCTCTGCGAGGACTACCTCGCGGGAGAATACGCGCGCCTCGCCGTTGTGCGGACAAAATATGTCTCGATGATGACGCAGAGGGCGACGGTCGAGTTTCTGCTGCCGCTGTCCTTTCCGGAGGAAGAGAGCTCCTCCGAGGACAAAACCCCGGCGGGGGAAGTGCTCTTTGAGCCGAGCGAGGAGGCGGTGCTCGCGGCGGCGCTGCCGGTCTACCTCGGGGCGCTTCTCCTTGCCGATGTGCGGGAGGCGTTCGCGTCGGAGGTCGCCGCGCGCCGCGTGGCGATGGACGCCGCCGGCAAGAACGCGCAGGTGATGATCGACGACCTCACCCTCGCTTACAACCGCGCGCGCCAAGGCGCGATTACGCAGGAGATCACCGAAATTGTGGCGGGGGCGGGAGAAAACGCCATGTAACGGGGCGGCGCTTCGGCGCGAGGCAAAGCGCCCCTTTTTTTGGGCACTATCGGGGAACCGAGTGCCGCGCGGAATTTTCATCGCACTCTCCTCGGCATCGTGCGCGGATAACCCGAGCGCCTCGCGCGCAATTTTTGCCTCTCCCGGCAGCAATCGCGAACGCGCACCCGGGGTTGCACCCCGCGCGTGTCCGGGGAGTACCCTTTCCCGAAAGTCCCCGGCTCTCCTATGGAGGCGGGCAAGCGGTCTGCTTCCCCCCTTAGATTTCCCGCGTAAGAACCGTACTTTTGCGCGAGGCGTTCCCCACTTTGAGGTGAACTTGTGAGGGGGGATCCCCGGTGATTTTCAGTTTATTCGGGAGCGCGAAACCCCCCATGCTTTCGGCAATAAATCGCTTCGGGAAATGAAACGTGGTCTATCGCGTTTAGGATTGCCGTTTCTTTACAAAGCTTTCCCAAAGAAAACGCTTCGCGCGAACCATTCGATTTTGCAAAAAGCTTTGCGGGGGAATGGAGACATCCCGAAATCTCCTAGAAAACCGAAAACCCCTTTCGACAGGCGCTTTTCTCCTACTAACCACTAACTACTCTCCGCTCCTCACTAACCACTAATCACTTTCCACTCACCACTAACCACTACTATGACCACACATACCGGGACGGTATCCCAAGTGATGGGGCCGGTTGTTGATGTTCGATTTGACGGGGAGGGGGGGCTGCCCGCCATTTACAACGCGCTGACGATGCCGATCGAGAGGGAGACGGGGACGCACACGCTCACCGTGGAGGTGGCGCAGCACATCGGGGACAACACGGTGCGCTGCATCGCGATGGCGTCGACCGACGGGCTGCGCCGCGGCACGGTCGTCACCGACACCGGCGGCCCCATCAGCGTGCCGGTCGGCAAGGAGACCTTGGGGCGCATTTTCAATGTCCTCGGCGATGTCGTCGACGACGGGGAGCCGGTCGACACCGGGCGGCGCTGGAACATTCACCGCCCCGCGCCCGCGTTTGAGGACCTGTCGACCTCAACCGAGATTTTCGAGACCGGAATAAAGTGCGTCGATCTCATCTGCCCTTACTCCAAGGGCGGGAAGATAGGCCTCTTCGGCGGGGCGGGGGTCGGCAAGACCGTGCTGATTATGGAGCTCATTCACAATGTGGCGAGCAACCACGGCGGCATCTCGGTCTTCACCGGCGTGGGAGAGCGCACACGCGAGGGCAACGATCTGTACAACGAGATGAAGCAGTCGGGCGTCATTGACAGCACCGCGCTCGTCTACGGGCAGATGAACGAGCCGCCGGGGGCGCGTATGCGCGTGGGCTTGTCGGGCCTCACGATGGCGGAGTACTTCCGCGATGAGGAGCACCAGGATGTGCTGCTCTTCATCGACAATATCTTCCGCTTCACGCAGGCGGGCAGCGAGGTTTCCGCCCTGCTCGGGCGGATGCCCTCCGCCGTCGGCTACCAGCCGACCCTCGCGAGCGAGATGGGCGCGCTGCAGGAGCGCATCACCTCGACCCGCGCGGGATCGATCACCTCGGTGCAGGCGGTCTATGTGCCGGCGGACGACCTCACCGACCCCGCCCCGGCAACCACCTTCGCCCATCTCGACGCGACGACCGTCCTCTCGCGCTCGATCGCCTCGCAGGGGATTTATCCCGCGGTCGACCCGCTTGCGTCGACTAGCCGTATCCTCTCCGCTGATATTTTGGGGCAGGAGCATTACGCCGTCGCCCGCGAGGTGCAGCGCGTCCTGCAGCGCTATCAGGAGCTGATGGACATCATCGCGATTATGGGGATGGACGAGCTCTCAGACGAGGACAAGCTGCTCGTCGCGCGCGCGCGCAAGCTCCAGCGCTTCCTCTCCCAGCCCTTCTACGTTTCGGAGAAGTTCACCGGTATCCCCGGCACTTATGTTCCGCTCAAGGAGACCATCCGCGGTTTCCGCGAGATCCTCGAGGGCAAGCACGACAAATTGCCCGAGTCGGCGTTCCTCTTCGTCGGCACGATAGACGAGGCGGTTGAGAAAGCGAAGAGGACCTGAAGCGCGCCCTCTCTTCCCCGAAAATATTCCGCGTGAAACAATGCAAACCTTTCCCCTGCTGATTTCCTCCCCGGACGGCGATCTCTTCCAAGGCGAGGCCGTCATGCTCACTCTGCGCACCCCGCAGGGAGAGATGTCGGTTCTCGCGCGGCATATCCCGCTGCTCGCGAGCGTCACTCCCTGCGAGTGCCGCATTCATTTGCCCGATGGGCGCACGCGGCGCGCGCGTATCGGGGAGGAGAGCCTGCTCGCCGTGGAGCGGGAGGGCGTCACACTGCTCACAGGCGACTTTTCCTTCACGGGGGAGGAGGAGGGCGATATTCCCGCGTAATTTATGGCACACCCCATCCCGATTATTCTGCTCTTTTCGCTCGGCGGGTTTTTCCTCGGCGGAGTTCTGTGGAGCGCGCTCATTCCGCGCGTTTTTTTCGGGGTGGATGTGCGCGCCGAGAGCCGCGACGGCAACCCCGGCTCCGCTAACGTCTTTATGCGCTGCGGGTTTTTCGCGGGGATAATTTGCCTCGCGCTCGACCTCGCGAAGGGCTTCCTGCCGGTCTACACCGCCTACCGCTTTGTCGGCGAGGAGGGGACGCACCGCCTGCTCTTCTCGCTCGTGCTCGCGGCGCCTGTGCTCGGGCACCTCATCGCGCCCTATGAGCATTACGCGCGCTGGAGAAAGCACCTCGCACAGCGCCGCTACGGCGCCGTGCCCGCGCGCGAGGAGGTCAAGGGGAGCAATCGCCTTTTTCTCGGCGGGAAGGGCATTGCCACCGCCTTTGGCGTTCTGTTAGGTCTGCTGCCGATCTCCTATGTGGTAGTTCTCCTCGCCGCGCCCTACGCGATCTTCACCGTCTTTCGCATTCTGCGCCACCGCGCGCGCTCCATTGTCGTCTTCGCGCTCTTCGGCGCGATGTCGCTGCCCTATCTTCTCTACACCGGGTACTTCTCGCTCTTCCCCGGCTGCCTCACGGTTTCGCTCGCCGTCATCGCGCGCCATCTCGCCGACCACAGTAAGGCATCGCCCCCGCTCGAGCCAATCCTCGTCGAGGAGCAGGAAGAAAAAGACGAGGGATAGCTGCAAAAATCACGTTTCGCGGCGCGCGCGAGGGCGCGGCGCCGGGAATAAGCGGCGTTATATAACGTTACATAAAAAAGCCCCTCCGGGGCTTTTTTATATGGGGAAACGAAAACCCGGCCCGGGCGAGGTTTGCCAAGGGGTGCCGAGGCGATAATCGTGCGCGGGGCAATGCCGCAGCTCCTCGCGCGGGTTTCGCGGGCGGGCGAAGCGAAAAACCGAGGAGCCGGTATTTCATGGGAAACAAAAATCCCGCCCCCGGGTTAGATACAAATCCCGCCGGGGGGGAATTAAACCCCGCCCCGCCTGAATACAAACCCCGCCCATTCGGGCGGGATTTGCGGGGTTTTCCGATGCGCGCCTCCCGGGGGAGGCGGGATTTTTCACCCGTTTTCGTTGTAATCTTTGTTAATGAGGTTCATTGCCTTGCAGAGCTTGTGGGTGAAGATGAACGGCCCCACGAGAATGAGGCTGCCGAGGATATTCCACAGCCAGAAGGTCGACGCGCCCATCTTGTAGTCTATGCGGCGGCGGAGCAGCTCGTGGCGGATACGGTCGCAGAAGTTGTGATACCACACGAAGGGCAGCACCATCAGCGTGAAGGGCGAGATCAGTAGCATCGCGAAATAGGGCATTGTCTTGCGGCCGTCGTAGCGGGACGCGGCGATATTGAGCTCGTCCGGCAGGCGGCTGAGGATGACCATATCGTATATCCCGAGCGTGAGAATGCCGAGGAAGAACATCTTCGCTAGGCCCCGCCCGGTCGCGAGAGGGTTCGCCGGGCGCGCGCTGCCCGCGCGCGGCGGGTAGTACTGTGGCGGCGGGACATTTTCCCCCGCAAAAACCGGCGGCGGCGGATAGGGGCGCGCGGAGGGCGGAGGAGTCCCCCCGCCCACGGGATAGCCGCCGCTCCCTTGCTGCCCCGCACCGGGGTAGCCGCCGCTTCCTTGCGCGCCGCCGCCGGAGCTTTGCGGCGCGCCGCCCCCCGGAGGAGGGGGAGGGGCAGGCTCATTGCGGCGCGCGGGGGCAGCCTCGTCGGGGGAGGAGGGCTGCGCGCTGCCGCAGTTGCGACAAAACGCCGCCTTATCCGGCAGCCGCTCGCCGCAGTTTGGGCAGATTTTCATTTCGAATTTCCTTTCCTTGCAAAAAAGCGCGCTCCCGCCCGGCACCCTCAGTTTACCACCGCGAGGAGGATTTGTCAAATGCGGCGAGGCAGCTCGCGCTATTCCCACTGCGAGCGATACAGCCCGCGGTAAAAGCCTCCCTCGCGTGAAAGAAGCTGCTCATGGGTGCCGCGCTCGATAATTCGGCCGTCGCGCAGGACTAAAATTTGGTCGGCGTTTTGGATGGTGGAGAGGCGGTGCGCGATGACGAAAGAGGTGCGGCCGCGCATCAGCTCCGCCATCGCCGACTGAATCGCGCGCTCGGTGCGCGAGTCAACGCCCGAGGTCGCCTCATCGAGGATGAGCAGATGCGCGTGGGCGACCATTGCGCGGGCGATGCAGAGCAGCTGCCGCTGCCCGCCCGAGAGGTTGACCCCGTCGTCGGTGAGGAGGGTGTCGTAGCCGTCCGGCAGGCTCTCGATGTAGGACGCGATGTGCGCCGCCTCTGCGGCGCGCTCGACCTCCTCGCGCGTCGCGCCCTCGCGCCCGTAGGCGATGTTCTCGAAAATCGTCCCCTTAAAGAGCCATGTGTCCTGCAGCACCATCGTGTACGCCTCGCGCAAAGACGCGCGCGTGTAGGTGCGGCACTCCCGCGAGTCAACGAGGATTTCCCCTTCGCTTGCGTCGTAGAAGCGCATGAGCAGATTGATAATGGTCGTCTTCCCAGCGCCGGTCGGCCCAACGATGGCGATGGTCTTTCCGGCGGGCGCGTCGAGCGAGATGTCGTGGAGGATCGTTGTCTCGGGGGTGTAGCCGAAGCTGATATGGCGCAGCGAGACCTCCCCGCGCGCGTTTGTGAGCACCGCCGCGCCGGCGGGATCGGGCGGCTCGGGCTGCTCATCGAGAACGCGGAAGACCCGCTCCGCCGCCGAGAACGCCGATTGCAGCTCGCTTAGAATATTGGCGAACTCATTGATGGGCCCCGCGAACTTGCGCGAATACTGCACGAACTGCGCCACGCCCCCTAAGGTGATAAAGAAGACTGACCCCGCTGCGACCGTCCCTCTTTGCGAAAAAAGATAGAGAATGCCGCCGAAGATCATGACGAGGGAGATCGACAGGTTGTTGATGAAGTTGACCGAGGGGCCCATTATCGCGGCGTAATAGTCGGCGTTGTAGTAGGCGTCCATCGCGTCGGCGTTGCGCTCGTTGAAGCGGCGGGAGATCTCCTCCTCGCGGTGATAGGCGTGAATGGAGCGGCAGCCCGAGAGCATCTCCTCGGCGTAGCCGTTGAGCTCGCCGAGCTTTTTCGATCGCGTGTGAAAGAGCGGGCGAATCTTCCTCGAGCGGTAGCGCGTGAAGAGAACCGAGATGGGGATGGTGACGGCGAAGACAGCGATCATCGGGGGCGAAATGCGCCACATAAAGACGAGCGAGCCAACGACCGTGTAGACGCTCGTCATAATCTGCACGAGGTCCTGCGAGAGCGAGGTGTTTATCGTGTCAATGTCATAGGAGATACGGCTGATGATGTCTCCCACCGGGTGGGTGTCGAAGTAGCCGACCGGCAAGGTCATCAGGCGCTCAAAGAGCTCCCCCCGCATCGTGCGCACAATCCTCTGCCCCATCACGACCATAATCGAGGCAAGCAGATAGGACAGAACCGCCGAGGCGGTGTAGCAGAGCAGCATTTTCAGCACGTTCGACCCGACCGCGGCAAAGTCAACCCCGCCGGGGGCGGCGAGTGCGTCGATGGCAACGCCGGAGTAGAGCGGCCCCATCAGCTGCAGCTGATTGGAGAGAAGCGTGAAGACGAGAGCCGGCAGGAAGAGGTACCAGAACCGCGCGACATACCGGCAGAGCCGCAGGAAAATCGAGCGGCGGGGTTTGCGCTCTCCCGCGGGGGAGGGCGCGGCGGTCGCGACATCGTGTCCGGGCAAAATAGCCTCCGGGAATGCGGAAAAGGAAAGGAGGGGGCGCGCGGGCGAGGCGGCGCGCATTTTTTCATCGGCGCGCGCGGCATTTTCACTGAAAACAGATTGCCGCGGCGGAGTTCCCTCGGAAAACGGCGCGCTGCCGTTTTCGCCAAGAGCGGGAGGGACCCCCTCAGTCGAGGATGGCACCGCCCATCTGCGACTGCTCGATTTCGCGGTAGACCGGGCAGCTTTCGAGCAGCTGCTCGTGGCGCCCCGCGCCGATGACCTTCCCCTCGTCGAGGACGAGGATGAGGTCGCAGTTCTTGACGGAGCTGACGCGCTGGGCGACCGTGACGACCGTCGTGCCGCTTTCCTCGCGGGAGAGCGCTTCGCGCAGGGCGGCGTCGGTGCGGTAGTCGAGGGCGGAGCTGCTGTCGTCGAGGACGAGGATGTCGGGGTTCCCGGCGAGCGCGCGCGCGATGAGCAGGCGCTGCTTTTGCCCGCCCGAGATGTTCGTGCCGTGCGGGGAGAGGCGGTGCTCGTACCCCTCGGGGAAGGCGCGGATAAAGCTGTCCGCCTGCGCGATTCTCGCCGCGCGCACGACCGCCTCGTGCGGCAAATCCCGCCCAAAGCGAATGTTCTCCTCGATGCTGTCGGCAAAGAGAAAGTCCTTTTGCAGCGCGACGCCGAAGTAGCTGTAAAGGCGTTCCTTCTCTATGGTCTTGCAATTTTCGCCGTTTATGTAAATCTCGCCCTCGCCCGCGTCGTAGAAGCGCAGGAGCAGCCGCACGAGGGTCGATTTGCCCGAGCCTGTCGCGCCGATGATGCCGAGATGCCCGCCGCGCGGCAGGGAGAAGGAAACGTCCGAGAGCTGGTTCGTTTTTCCGGCGTAGGAGAAGGAAACCCGCTCGAAGAGAATGTGCGCGTCGGTCTCGCGGTCGGGGTAGCTCTCTTTTGGCAGAACCTTTATCTCGTCCTCGCTCGCGAGAACCTCGGCAATGCGCCTTGCCGACGCGTCGCTCTTGGTGTACATCACGAAGATGCGCGTCACCGCCATCATCGCCATCGAGATCTGCGTGAAATACTGCATAAACGCGATGATCGTCTCGGGGGAGGAGCTGCCTCCGGCGACGAAGCGCGCGCCGAGCGCGATCACCGCGACGCTGCCGGCGTTCATAAAGAGGGTCATTAACGGGTTGACGCTGCCCATCGCAACGCCGGCACGCACCTCATCGCGCGAGAGGCGGCGATTGGCGCGCGCATAGCGGCGGCGCTCCGCCCCCTCCTTAGAGAGCGCCTTGATGACGCGAATGCCGCCCGCGTCCTCGCGCACGACCTGTATCATCCCGTCAAGAGACTTCTGCACACGCCCGTAGAGCGGCACGCCCGAGCGCCGAATGAGATAAATTGTCGCGAATATCACCGGCAGCAGGGCGATCATAACGAGCGACAGTTTCGCGTCCATAAAGAGGGTGATCGCGATGCCGCCGATCAGCATAATCGGCGCGCGCACGCCCATGCGCTGCATCATATTGATGAAGCCGTGGATGTTGTAGGTATCGGTGGTGATGCGCGACTCGAGTGAGGGGATGGTGAAGCGGTCGGTCTCGCGCGCCGAGAGGCGCAGGGTGTGTAGAAAGAGGTCGCGGCGCAGCTCCTCGGCGAAGTTGCGCGAGACGCGCGCCGCCATGCGGTTGGCGATGACATTGCCAATAAGCGCAATAGCGGCGCAGACGATCATTCCGCCGCCCCAAAGCAAAATATCCCCCACTCCTCTCGAGAGCACCTCCTCTAAGATATGCGAGAGGATATAGGGGATCAGCAGCTCGGCGAGCGTGGCGAGCGTCTTGATGGCGAACCCGCCGCCCATCCGCCCAAAATACGGCCGCAGGTAAGAGAGAACGACTTTCAAGAAAACCTCACAACAAACTAAAGTATAGCAGAAAACGCCGCGAGTGTCAAGGAGGAGGGAGCGGAGGCGTACCCCGCGCCGCGCGGGAAACGAGCGGGGCAAGAGAAGCGCAGCGCCCGGGGCAGCCCCGTACTCCGCGCCCCGTGCGAGAAACGAACTCGGCGGCAGTATTCCTCCGACTATATTAGGCAGTCCCGTATCCCATGCCGTGCGGGAAACGAACAGCGCGGGGCGGGGATGACATCCCGGCGCGTGCCTCCCTCCCGCAAGCGGGGGATGGCGAGTCGCTTTGGCGAGGGGGGAGGGTTTGCGCCCGCTTTCTTCTCCCGCGAGCGGTGGGACGTCGAGGAGCGGGAAGGGAAGGGGGCGCGGCGTTTCCCGGGAAGCATTTGTGCGCCGCAAGCGTGCCGCGCCTTGCCCGTGCGGGGGTCGCCTTGCGCCGTCCCGGCGCTATTGCGTGAGCGGCAGCCTTCGCCTCGGGAGAGCGCGCGCGCGGGGAACCCTTTTTCCCCATAGCAAAACCCGCCCCGGGGGGCGGGTTTTGCGTATATTGCGTGCGCGCCTCGCGCTTATCCTTTGACCATTTTCTCGATTTCTGCGGCGAAGTCTTCTTCTTTTTTCTCAAGGCCTTCCCCGCGCTCATAGAGAAGGAAGGAGGTCACGGTGATCTTCCCGCCCAGCGCCTTGCCGCTCTGCTCGAGATATTTGCCGACCGAGAGGGCGTCGTCCTTGACGTAGGGCTGCTCGAGCAGGCAGACCCGCTCGTAGAAGTTCTTGCCCATCTTCCCGGCGACGATTTTCTTCAGCACGTCATCCGGCTTGCTCGCGAGCTTGGGGTCGCTCTTCGCCGCGGCGACTTGGATCGATAGCTCCTCCTCGACCGCGCTCTCGGGTACGTCCTCGCGCGCGACATAGGTCGGCGGGTTGCCCGCCGCCACCTGCAGGGCGATATTCTTCGCGACCTCGGGGAAGCCCGGCGCGGCGCTCGCCTCGGGCGCGTCGAAGGTGACGATGACTCCGGTCGTCCCGCCGCCGTGAATGTAGGTAGACATCGTTCCCTCGGCGGTGACGAAGCGGCGGATGCTGATCTTCTCGCCGATCATCGCGATTTTGTCGGTCAGCTCCTCGGCGACCGTGCGCTCGCCGCCGTCAAAGGGCTTAGCTTTGAGGTCCTCCACATCGGCGGGGCTTGTCGCGAGGATCGTGCGCAGCAGACCCTTGACGAACTCGCGGAAGGTCGCGTTTTTGGCGACAAAGTCTGTCTCGCTGTTGACCTCGATCATCGCGGCGCGCTCGTTCTCGACGAGGATGTCGACGATGCCCTCGGAGGCGATGCGCCCCTCTTTTTTCGCGGCGGTTGCGAGGCCCTTCTCGCGCAGGATCTTGACGGCGCGCTCCTCGTCGCCCTCCGCCTCCACGAGCGCCTTCTTGCAGTCCATCATGCCAAGACCGGTGCGCGCGCGCAGCGCCGCCACCTGTTTTGCGGTGATATTCGCCATAGTTACGGAAATCCTTTCAAAAGTAGAGTATGGGGTGTGCCGCCGCCGCCCGGCGCGGCACCGCGAGGCGGCTTACTCCTGCGCCGTCTCCTCCGGCTCCTCGGCGACCTTGTCGGCGCCCTCCTCGGTGAGCTGCTCGCCTTGCCGCCCCTCGATGAAGGCGTCGGCGAGGGTGGAGGTAAACAGACGAATGGCGCGGATCGCGTCATCGTTGCCGGGGATGACATAGTCAACCTCGTCCGGGTCGCAGTTGGTGTCGACGATGGCGATCACCGGGATACCGAGCTTCCTCGCCTCGAGCACCGCGATGTGCTCCTTGCCGGGGTCGACAACGAAGATGCAGGAGGGCAGGCGCTCCATCGTGCGGATGCCGCCGTAGCTGCGCTCGAGGTTGGACTTTTCTTTGAGCAGAGAGGCGACTTCCTTCTTCGGCAGAATATCCATCGTGCCGTCCTCTTGCATTTTCTGCAGATGGTTGAGGCGCGCGATCGATTTCTTAATCGTCTTGAAGTTGGTGAGCATCCCGCCCGGCCAGCGCATATTGACGTAATACTGCCCGCAGCGAATTGCCTCCTCGCGGATAGCGTCCGCCGCCTGCTTTTTCGTCCCGACGAAGAGCATCGTCCCGCCGTTTGCCGCGACATCGCGCACAAAGGCGTAGGCTTCGTCGAAGAGGCGCACGGTCTTGGTCAGGTCGATAATGTAGACCCCGTTGCGGTCGGTGAAGATGTAGGGCGCCATCTTGGGGTTCCACCGTCTTTTGAAATGCCCGAAGTGTACACCCGCCTCGAGCATCTGCTTCATGTTGAGAATCATATCTCACGCCTTTCTGCCGGTTTCTCCGGCTCCTCGGTTGTTCCTCCACGGGAAGGGCGCCGCAGCGCACCGAAGGATTCCCGTGTGCGGTTTTTTCTCTTTCGCGAGAGATCCGCGAAAAAGCATTTTAGTATACCACACGCGCCCCGCCCGCGCAAGGGCGCGCTCCTCGCGGCGGCAAATTTTACATTTTGTTCACAGAGTAGAGCGGCGCGCCGCCGCGCCCGCTCACGGCAAGGGCTTGCTTGCAAGCGCGCGATAATTGTGATAAAATACCCGCGCAATCGTATGCTCTCGCGCCGCGGGGAGAGCGATCGCGCGGGGGGTTCGCGGCGCGCCGCCTTATGCCGTTATCGCGCCGGATTTCATCGCACCGCCTCTCTTGCAGCACTTCGGAGGACTTATGCCGCTTGTCGACTGCCACGCGCACTATACCGACGCGCGCTTTGCCGATCCCACCTTCCCGCGCGGGCGCGAGGGGCTGCTCGAGGACATTTTCGCCGCCGGGGAGATTTCCGCCATTCTTGACGCGGGGACAGATCTGCCCTCCTCGCGCGCGTCTGTCGCGCTTGCCGCGCGCTATGAGAGGATGTACGCGGCAGTCGGCATTCACCCAGAGGACTGCGGTTCGGTCACGCCGCAGGCCCTGCCGGCGGCGCTCGATGAACTGCGGCAGCTCGCGCGCGGGGAAAAGGTCGTCGCGATCGGGGAGATCGGGCTCGACTACTACCGCGAGAGCAATCCCCCGCGCGAATGGCAAAAGATCGTCTTCGAGGCGCAGCTGGACCTCGCCGAGGAGCTCTCGCTCCCGGTCGTCGTCCATGACCGCGAGGCGCACGGCGACACGCTCGCGCTGCTCTCCCGCCACGCGGGGGTGCGGGGGCTGCTGCACTCCTTCTCGGGCAGCCGCGAGATGGCGCGGGAGCTGCTGCCGCTCGGGTGGTATTTTTCCTTCTCGGGTACTCTTACCTTCAAGAACGCGGTAAAGCCTGGGGAGACGCTGCACGCTCTTCCGCTCGAGCGCATTCTCACCGAGACCGACTGCCCCTATCTCACCCCGGTCCCGCACCGCGGGCAGATCAACCACTCGGGCTATCTGCACTACACAGCGGAAAAAGAGGCGCAGCTCCTCGGCATACCCTATGAGGATTTCTGCGCCGCGACCATCGCGAACGCGCGCTCCCTCTTTGGCATTCCGGTAGATACCTGAGCGCGCGGGGCGTTCCCCGCGAACCCCCCGGCGCGGCGGAGCCCCCCGGGCGCGCTTGCATTCGCGCGGCGAATGTGGTATATTGGGGGGTGGATTTTGCGGGGGTTACCCTTATTTTTCATGAGAAAGCAGGTGTACGGTATGGCGAGCGCGACGACAAAAATCGACATTTTTTCGGGATTTTTGGGGGCGGGCAAAACGACCCTCATCAAAAAGCTCATTCCCGAGGGCTACCGCGGGGAGAAGATCGTCCTCATCGAGAACGAGTTCGGCGAAATTGGCATTGACGGCGGATTTCTGCAGGACGCGGGGATTACCGTGAACGAAATGAACTCGGGCTGTATCTGCTGCTCGCTCGTCGGCGATTTCGGGCGCGCGCTGCGGCAGGTCGCCACGGAATACGCGCCCGACCGCATCGTCATCGAGCCCTCGGGCGTCGGCAAGCTCTCGGATGTTATCGGGGCGGTGCGGCGTGTCGCCGCGCAGGATTCGCGGCTCGTGCTCAACAGCGCGGTCACGGTCGCCGACGCGAAAAAAGTAAAGCTCTACCGCAAAAATTTCGGCGAGTTTTACGAAAATCAAGTGGCGTTCGCCGGGACGATCGTCCTCAGCCACACGGGAGGCCTAACCGAGGACAAGCTCAATGAGAGCGTTGCTATTTTGCGCGAGATAAACGCGAGCGCTCCGCTCATCACCACGCCTTGGGAGCAGCTCTCGGGCGAGGCGATACTCGCGGTGATCGAGCAAAAGGACACACTCAGCGAAGACCTGCTCGCGCTCGCCGAGAAGACCGCCGCCGCCCACGAGGCGGAGCACCACCATCACCACCACGACGATAACGACGACGATGATGACGATGAGCACGAGCGCCATCACCATGACGATGATGACGATGATGACGACGACGATGATGAGCACGAGCACCATCACCACGACCACCACGCCGATGAGATTTTCGACAGCTACGGAACCGAGACCGCGAAAGTCTTCACGCGGGAGAAAATCGCCACCGCGATAGGCGCGCTCGAGAGCGCGCGCTACGGCAACATTTTGCGTGCGAAGGGCATTTTGCGCGGGGAGGACGGGTGGATCCACTTTGACTACGTCCCGGGCGAGATTGACCTGCGCTCCGGCCCCGCCGCGCCGACCGGGCGGCTTGTCGTTATCGGCGAGCGGCTCGACAAGGATGCCATCGCGAAACTGTTCGATTTAGAGTAAAACCCCCGCCGCAAAACCGGCGCTGCGCGAGCGCCCTCGATGACCGAGAGCACTCCGCGGCATTCCGCGGCTTTCCCAAAAGCGCGCGCGAAAGCGCCCCCGCGCCGCGCGCGAGGGACCGGGCGGATCGGCAGAGCGATCGAACTGAAAATTCGCACCTCTGCACGGGCAAAGCTGGCGGGCGGGGCGCGCGGCGAACATATCCTCCGCAAATTTCGTTTTTCCTTTCAAGGTAAATTTTTCCGGCGGGCAGCCGCCTTTGTCTCACCGTATATGTCAAGCAAGCAAGTGCGCGAGATGCCGGTGTATCTTTTCACCGGGTTTTTGGAGGCGGGCAAGACAACCTTCCTCAACGAGACGCTCGCCGACCCGCAGTTCAATGCCGGAGAGCCGACCCTTGTCCTTCTCACTGAAGAGGGCGAGGTCGAGCCGGATCTTTCGGGCAAAAACTGCGCCGCTGTGCGCGTGGAAACCCTCACCGAGGAGGACGCCCTCTCGCCCGACCGGCTCGCATCGCGCGCAAAGCGCGCCGGCGCGGAGCGGGTGATCGTTGAGTACAACGGGATGTGGCAAATATCGAGCCTCTACAACGCGCTGCCCGAGAGCTGGCTGCTCTATCAGCAGATCGCCTTCTTCGACGCCACGACCGTACTCTCTTATAACGCGAATATGCGAGCGCTTGTCGTGGACAAGCTGCAAGGGGCGGACCTCGTCGTCTTCAACCGCGTGGCGGCGGGAGCGGACACGATGGACCTGCACAAGCTCGTGCGCGCGCTCAACCGCCGCGCGAATATTATCTACGAGGCGGTCGACCACAGCATCGCTTATGATGAGATCGAGGACCCGCTGCCCTTCGATCTTGACGCTCCGATCATCGACATCGCCGACCGGGACTTCGCCATTTTCATGCGCGATCTCACCGAGGAGACAGAGAAATACGACGGCAAGACCGTGCGCTTCACGGGCCTTATTTCGCGCGCAGGCGGGGTGCCGCGCGACACGCTCGTTATCGGGCGGCATGTGATGACCTGCTGTGTCGCCGACATTCAGTATAACGGGCTCGTCTGTGTCACGCCGCGCGCCGAGGAGTTCTCCACCTATGACTGGGCGACGGTAACGGCGAAAATAGCGCTCGAGCGCCACAAGATCTACCGCGGGCGCGGCCCGGTCCTGCACGCGACCGCCATCACCCGCCGCGACCCCCTGCCCGAGAACGAGCGCGTCGCGACCTTCTACTGAAAGAAGGCCCTGCGTCCCCGTGTGCCGCCGTGCGGCCTTTTCGGGGAGAAGCGGACGATAGAGTATTCTTCGCCGCCCGCGGGGCGTGCCGTGGCAGAGCGATTTCGCTTTTCGGATAACCCTTTGCCTTCGCGCGGCCCTTTCAGGGAGGTGTGCCTTCGGCGCGCCTTCGCGGATTATCGGTTTTTGATGAAACACTCTAAGATAGATCCCGTTCCCGCCGAGGCTCCCGCAGGCGGCGCGGGGAAAAGCGCGCCCGGCGCTCCCTGTGGGCCCCTGCCGCACGCGCTGCTCTACCTCACCGAATTTTTCTCGGGGATGGCGGTGATGGCGGCGGAGCTCGGCGCGAGCCGCCTGCTCGCGCCCTACTTTTCCTCCTCGCAGATAGTCTGGACGATCATCATCGGGATCATTATGATCGCGATGGCGGCGGGCAACCTTTACGGCGGGCGCACCGCCGACCGCGCGCCCTCCCCGCGCCGCGTCTACCGGCGGATTCTCATCGCCGCGCTCTGGCTCGCGGCGATCCCGGTTGTCGGGCGGTATATCATCCTCGCGGTGTCGGGCCTGCTCGTCTTCGCCGTCGACACGGGGTATCTCGTGCTCGCGGCATTCGTCTCCTGCCTGCTGCTCTTCGTTTTTCCGCTGTTTTTGCTCGGGACCGTCACCCCGTCGCTTGTGCGCGGAGGTCTCGCCTCGCTCGATGAGAGCGGGCGGCTCGTCGGGCGCCTTTCCGCCTGCAACACGGTGGGCAGCATTATCGGAACTTTCCTTCCGACCTTCGTCACCATTCCCGCGTGGGGGACGAGCGTTAGCTTCCTTATTTTCTCGGGAGTTCTGCTCGCTCTCTCGCTCGTCTACTATCTCTTTTTCGAAAAAGAAAAGCGAAGGAGCGCGGTCATTACTGCGGTGGCGAGCGTCCTCGCCTTCGCACTCTGCTGCGCGCTCGGGCACTCGCCCTCGGCGGTCTTCTGGCGCAGCGATATGCTCTACGAGGGCGAATCGGTTTACAACTATCTCCTCGTGGAGGAGGACGAGCGGCGGGTTTCTCTCTCGACGAATGTTCTCTTCGGGGTGCAGTCGGTCGCGCCCAAGGAGGGGGAGAGCCTTCTCACCGGGATGTACTACGACTACGCGCTCGCCGCTCCGGCGCTCGCCTCGGGGGGAGACGCGCGCTCGCCGCTCTCGGTGCTCGTTTTGGGCGGGGGGACCTGTACGTTTGGGCGGCAGTGCCTCGCGTTCTTCCCCGCGTGCGCGGTCGAGAGCGTTGAAATTGACCGCAAGATTATCGATTTATCAAGGGAATATTTCGCCCTCCCCCCCGAGGTTGCCGTCACCGAGTATGACGCGCGCGCCTATCTTGCGGCGTCAAATCAGACCTATGACGTTATCCTAGTCGACGCCTACCAGGACATCACCATCCCGCCGCAGATGAGCAGCAGAGAATTTTTCACGCTTGTGCGCGAACACTTATCGCCCGGGGGCGTGCTCGCCGTCAATCTCAATATGCGCGGCAGCGAGGGGGGCGAGAGCGAGATTACATCGGCGCTTGAGGCGACTGTCGCCTCGGTCTTCCGCGAGGTGCTCGCCGCCGATGTCCCGGGCAACACCAACCGCGTCCTTCTCGCGTGCGAGGAGGGGAGCGCGGAGGACCTCTCGCGCGCGGCAAGGCGTCTATCCGGGGAGGCGGGGGCGTTTCTCTCGCGCGCGGCGCCCGCCTTTCATGAGATTTCCCCCGAGGGGCAGATTCTCACCGACGATCGCGCGCCGGTGGAGCTGCTCGGGATGCGCGCGATCGACGGCATTATCGCCGAGCAGCTCGGGCTTTATAAGGAGGTTCTGCGCGAGAGCGGAATACGGGGTCTGCTTGAGGTGCTCGGCGTTCTCCCGGCCGCGTGAACGGCGAGGGGTTTCCCGCCCGGCGGGCAGGGGTTTTCGGTAGGCAGTAGACCCCGCGCGAGGGTTTGAGGCAGCGCGCGGCGAGAGTTTTTATCGGCAGTATCGGAGGATTTTTCTTATATGATTACCCAAAGGAGCGCGAGAGAGTATGGCAAACGACAATCACGGATATAGTAGAAGCGGAGCGGACGGCCGCGGGGAGAGGCGCTTTTCCCCCGGCGGATACGGCAGCGGCGGCGGGCGCGCGCGACAGGGCTCCGGCGGCAACGTCGGCAAACATCCCGGCGCGGGCAAGCGCGACCCGCTCTCCGATCCAAACTCCCCCGAGTCGATTATCACGCGCGCGCTCACGCCGCTCGAGGGGGACTTCCCGGACGGGTGGATTCCGCTCGATGCAGTCGCCTCGGCTCTCGCCGCGCAGGGTCTGGACTACCGCAATTTCACAAAGACCCTGCCGACTTTTCTCTCGTGGTTTCGCGAGGTCGTGGAGCTTCGAGAGGACGGCGGCAGCCCCGCCGCGCGCCTTGTGAGCTTCGCTCCGTCCGCCCCGCAGGAGGCGGCGGAGGATTCGCCCCGGGACGGCGGCGATATTTCGCCGCAAAGCGGCGAGGCGGCCGAGCCGGAGAATACCGGCAGCCCTTCGCCGGGCGAGCCGCCCGCGCGCGAGGAGCCCTCGCCGGTTGCCGCCGATGAAAATACCAAAGAAGTCGAAGCGGAGCCGCCCGCGCGCGAGGAGTCCTCGCCCGCACCCTTCGCCCCGCCGATGACTTATGTTACCGAGGCTCCGGCGGGGGCGGGAGAGCCCGAGCGCTCCGAGCCGCCCGCGCAATCGGGCGCGCAAGACAAACCCACGGTGCCGACCGGGAAGTCGGCGGCAGACGACAGCCCTGCGCGCTCGCCGCGCCCGGTGTATATCGCGCCGGATTTCACCGAAGAAGCGGAGCTCGCGACATCTCCCGTACCGGAGGAAATCCCTCTCGCGCGGGAAGCGGTGCCGGAGGACCTACCGGGGGCAGAAATTTTCGGCGAGGATTTGCCGGGTGACTCTCCCCTCGCGGAGGTTGCCGAATTCCCGGAGAGCGAAATCGCGCCCGAACCGATAGAGGATGCCCCGGAGGAACCCGAGGAGGAGAGCGCCGCGCAGGGCTTCCCGCAGGATGATCTTTCGGAGGAACTGCCCGAGGAACCCGCTTCTGCCGCGACGGACGGCGAGGGGTTCGGCTATCCCGATGAGGACGTTCGCTCCTTCGCTCGCGCCGGCTTCTCCCCGAGTGAGCGGCAAACCCCCGCTCCCTCGCGCGGCGAGATGCCGAGCGAGTCCGCGTCCGCGCGCAGGCACTCCCCGCTTCGCGGAATGCGCGAGCCGGTCTGCGGGATGGATCTGTACGACTTTGCATATCTGCCGCGCGCCTCCCTCGAGGCGCTGCCTGAAATTTGCTCTTGGAACGGCGCGCCCACGGGGTATATGCCCTACCTGCGGCGGGTTTTCCGGCGCCTCACCGACGAGGGAAAGATTCTCCTCACCGAAGAGCGCGGAGAGCGCGATGCCGCCGCTCTGCACACAGGACTTATTGACAAGAGCGGAGGGCCGATCTACGCCTTCTTTGTGCGCAACCGCGCGCGCGAGGGCACGCCTTATTGGTTCCTGCAGTCCTTCCTTGCGACCGACTCGCCGCGCTTCGGCGAGCTCAGTGCGCTCTTCCCGAGCCTGCCCGAGCCGCCCACGCCCGCGCAGGAGGGCGAGGGCGAGCGCGTCCCGTCCGCCCCGCAAATACAGCCCGCGCCCGCTCCCTTTGTCGAGGACTATACAGATCCCCCCGAGTGGCTGCTCCCGGCGGACGAGTCATCGCCCGCCGCGCGCCGCGCGCACGCCTTCCGCGAGCGCGAGGCGAGCGCGGGCAGCGAGTTCCTCGGGTGGGCGTATATCCCTCTCTACAAGTCTGAGCGGCTCATCCGCAAGGCGCTGCCTGAGCCGTGGTTCTTCGGGCAGAGACCGAGCGGGCCGCACTACCCCATCCTCACCTCGACCCTCAACGGAACCTTCCACCGCCTCGTGCGCGAGGACAAGCTGTTTATCGGCGAGAGCGAGGACGGGGAGGAGACTGCCGTCTTTCACACAGGTCTTTTCGATCGCGACTACGAGCCGATTTACGCCGTCCTCTGCCCAAATCCGATGCAGAACGCGCCCTCCTACTGGCTGCTGCGCGACTTCTGCACGGAGGGGGAGATGGGTTTCACCCTCGCGCAGATGCCACCGCGCGCCGACTTTCTCGAAGGGCACTTTGAGCGGCTGCTCTACACGCCGCTTGACGCGCCGCTGCTGCTGTCCTACTACACGCTGCTTGTCAAACAAATTTCGCGCCTGCCCGATTCTTTCCTCACCGAGGTGTGCGGCGAGGCGGCGCTCAATATCGACGGGATGACGCTTTCCGATGCGCGTGCCCTCCCCGCGAGGTCTACTGCCGCGGCGGCGTATTTCGCGGCGCTCGCGCGGCGGCTCTCAGGCAGCGCCACCATTCGCGAGGCGGCGCGGGACAAGCTCGACGCGGCGCTCGGACGGCTGCTCGCGCGCCTTGACGCGCAGCCTCTCACCGCCGTACCGGGGTATTCACCCGCGCGTGATGAGTGCGTGCTGCTGCTGCCGCTCACCTTCTCATCGCAGGCGGAGAGGGAGAACCGCGCCGACATCGTCCTCTCGGCGGCGCGCTCGCCCGGGGAGGACGGCGACGCCTTCGTTGTGCGGGGCATTCTGCCGCTCGATCTCGCCTATGAGTGCGCGCGCCTCATCGCGCGCCCGACCGCCCCGTGGCTCGACCCGGGGAAAATCACCGAAACAAAGTAACCGCGCCGCTCCTCGGGAAGCCCCGCGCGGGAACCCGCCGCGCGGCGTGAGTACCCGGAACGCAGTGCGGAAAAGCGCCGCGCAAGCTGCGGGAACACCGAAGGGCTCCCTTATTTTGTAAAATTTTTGTAAATACTCCCGAAAAAGGGGAAAACGCCTCCGAAAACCCTACCACTCACGCACTTTATTTTATAGAGGCGGCGGCGCGGATTTCTCCTTGAAGAAAGAAAACGCGAGGAGTGACGGCGTTCCTCTCCCGCAATCGCAGGAGAATCGGCAAGCGCAAAGCGCGGGAGAATCGGCAAGGATGAGCGCGCGGGGCGGCTTGCCGGCGCGCGAGGCGGGAACCCCGCGATAGAACCGGGCGAGCGGGGCATTGCGCGCCTACCGATTTGTTTCGCGGTTTTCGCCCGGGGCACGCCTCGCCGCTCTGGGCCTGCTCGCACGAGGATCTCCGCTTTCCCGCGCCCGCACGATGGTGCGCGGGGTCTCCTCCGCGAAAAGAGCGGCGGCACGCCGCCAAAAGTGGCGGCTTGCGAGGCAGTTCGCGCGGGCGCGGTTTTACGCGGCGAGGTGCTGCGCAACCGTGACGGCGGGAGAAGGCAATCTCTTGCGCGCCTTCCGCTTTACGCCCCGAGCGGCGTTCCCGACATCGCCGAAGATAATCTCTCGCGCGGCGCAGCCCCCTTGCTGCAAGCCCTTCCGTGGCGATATATTGAGCGACGACTACCTCGCGCGCGGGAGCAGTTTCTTTGCCTTTGCGAAAAGAGCGTGCGGGATCGCTTCTTCCCGCGAGGGGTGAGGCGCCCGAGGCGTGCGCGACGCTCTCCCGCGTTACCGGGCGGGCTGCCGCGGCTCTTGCCCTTTAGGGCCCGTCTTTCACTCTCTTTTCTCGCGCCACTATGCCGGAATATGCTTATCGCGGCGCGCCGTTTGTCTGGAAGGACACGGCGGCGTCGACAAACGATATTGTTCGCGCAATGGCGCGTGACGGGGCGCCCGAGTTTGCCGCCGCCGCCGCTGATTCTCAGTTCTCCGGGCGCGGCCGCGAGGGGCGCGCGTTTTTCTCCCCGCCCGGGCAGGGGCTTTACCTCAGCGTCCTGCTGCGCCCGCGCCTGCCGCTCGCGCGCCAAAGCGCGCTGACACCGCTCGCCGCGGTTGCCACGGCGCGCGCCGTTGAGGAAATTTTCCCGGACGCCCCGGTGCAAGTGAAGTGGGTAAACGATCTGCTGCTCTCGGGGAAAAAGTTCTGCGGCATTCTTGTCGAGAGCGGGGTTGACATGGCGGGGGAGCGCTTTGCCGTCGTCGGGGTGGGGGTCAACCTTACGACCGCGTCCTTCCCCGCCGAGTTTGCCTCTCGCGCGACCTCGCTCGCCCGGGAGGGCTATCGCGAAAAGAAACTGCGCGAGCACCTCGCGGAGGGGATAATGCAAGAGCTGCGCGGTTACGAGCGCTCGCTCACCGCCGTTGGGCGGCGGGAGCTGCTCGCCGACTATCGCGTGCGCCTCGCGCTCATTGGGCAATGGCTCACGGCGTATGCTGCCGGGAGTTTGGGCGAGGGAGAGGGAGAGCCGCTGTGCGAGGGGATCTGCGAGGGTGTGGACGAGGATTTCTCGCTGCTCCTGCGCGAGGATGGGGGGGCGCTGCACCGCCTTCGCGAGGGAGAGGTGCGGGCGCGCGGGAAATAGAGGGTGCGAGCTTCTCGCGGCGAAGTTCTCTTTTTGCATTCGCTTTCCATCGGTTTTCGGCATAGGTTTTCACGCCGAATATTCTATATCGCTATTTTTGAAAGGACAGTTATGAGCAGTGCACATATTTTAGAGCCGCTGCGCGGGGGTGCGCCGGTGAGGGGGCCGGTCATCACCGTCGTGATGGACGGGGTGGGGCTCGCGCCGGCGGGAGAGGGCAACGCGGTCGCGCTTGCGCGCACGCCGACGCTCGACCGGCTAATGGCGGCCTATCCGATGCGCGCGCTGCGCGCCCACGGAACGGCGGTGGGGCTCCCCTCCGATGAGGACATGGGCAACTCGGAGGTGGGGCACAACGCGATGGGCGCAGGGCAGGTCTTTGCGCAGGGAGCGAAGCTCGTTTCCTCGTCGATTGAGAGCGGGAAGATGTTCTCCTCGAGCGCGTGGCGGGAGCTTATCGGCGGGGTTCTTTCGAGCGGCGGGACGCTGCACTTTTTAGGGCTTTTCTCAGACGGCAACGTTCACTCGCACATCGACCATCTCAAAGCGATGATCGTGCGGGCAAAGAGCGAGGGAGTGCGACGGGTGCGCGTGCACATTCTCCTTGACGGGCGGGATGTCGGCGAAACTTCCGCGCTCGAATATGTGCGCCCGTTCGAGGCCTTCCTCGCGCAGCTGCGCTCCCCCGACTTTGACTGCAAGATTGCCTCGGGCGGCGGGCGCATGCAGATCACGATGGACCGCTACGAGGCGAACTGGGGGATGGTCGAGCGCGGCTGGCACACGCATGTGCTCGGAGAGGGGCGGCAGTTTCCTGCGGCGGAGGCAGCGATCTCGACTTTGCGTGAGGAGACCCACGCGATCGACCAGGATTTGCCGCCTTTTGTCATTGCCGAGGGCGGCGAGGCGGTCGGCCCCATCCTCGACGGGGACAGCGTCATTTTCTTCAACTTCCGTGGCGATCGCGCGATCGAAATCTCCCGCGCCTTCGATGAGGAGAACTTCACGAAGTTCGATCGGGTGCGCCGCCCGCGCGTCCTGTACGCCGGGATGCTCGAGTACGACGGCGACGCACACATTCCCGCGCGCTATCTCGTCCCGCCGCCTGAGATCACAAACACGATGGGTGAGTACCTCGCGGGAACGGGCGTGACGCAATTCGCGCTCAGCGAGACGCAAAAGTACGGCCACGTCACCTATTTCTGGAACGGCAACCGCTCGGGCAAGTTCTCGGAGAAGTTTGAAACCTATGTCGAGATTCCCTCGGACATCGTCCCGTTCGAGCAGCGCCCTTGGATGCAGTGCGCGCAGATCACCGACCGGCTGATTTCCGCAATTGAGGGGGGCGAGGCGCGCTATATCCGCGTCAACTACCCGAACGGCGATATGGTCGGCCACACAGGGTCCCTCTCCGCCGCAATTATCGCGATGGAGGCGCTCGACCTGCAGCTTTCGCGGCTGCTGCCGGTGATCGATCGGGCGGGCGGCGCCGCGCTGATCACGGCGGATCACGGCAACGCCGATGAGATGTTTGAGCTCGACAAAAAGACCGGCCGCCCGAAGCTCGGCGCCGACGGGTGCCCTAAGGCGAAGACCTCGCACACGCTAAACCCGGTCCCCTGCATTTTCTACGACAATTTTTCATCCGGCCTTTACCGCGTCAAGGAGGCGCCGAGCGACGGGAAACCGTCGTTCGGGCTCTCGAACCTCGCGGCGACGGCGGTCAACCTCCTCGGCTATGCCGCTCCCCCGATGTGGGACGAGTCGATGATCGAGCCGGAAAAATAAAAGCACGGTTCTCGGGGCGGCGCTCCTCTTGGTAACCGCTCGCGCGGTGGTACACCGCTTGGTAACCGCTCGCGCGAGCGCCTCCCGCCCGACTACCCCTCGCCCGGCGACCGGCCGCGAGGAAACCGCTTTCGGCGGGCGATTACCATCCCTCTGCAACTGTTCTATGATCATACATGTATTCGGCGAGATCCTCTGGGATGTGTTCACGGGGAGCGCGGGGGCGGGGGATTCTCCCGTCTCCCGCGAGAGGCGGCTCGGCGGGGCGCCGTTTAATCTCGCGGCTCACGCGGCAAGGCGCGGGGCGCGCGTGACGCTAATTTCCGCGCTCGGGCGGGATGAGCTCGGGCGGCAGGCGCTCGCGCGCGCGCGGCACTTCGGCGTGGACACCTCTGCCATCGCCGAGAGCTCCTATCCCACCGGGGTTTGCGAAGTGACGCTGCGGGGCGGGCAGCCCTCCTACAGTCTTCTCGCGCCCGCCGCCTACGACGATATTCCCTTCCCGGCGGTGCCGGCGCGCGCGGACGCGCTCTGCTACGGGACGCTTGCCTCGCGGGGAGAGCGCTCGGCGGAGACGCTGCGGCGGCTGCTGCGCGAGGGGGAATACCGCGAGATCTTCTGTGACCTCAACATCCGCCCGCCGCATTGGTCTCCCGAGGGGCTGTCCTTCGCGATTGCGCACGCGACACTTCTGAAACTCTCGCGCGAGGAAATGGGCGCGCTTGAAACTCTCCCCGGCGGGGGCATCGCCGGGAGCGCCGAGCAGGTGGCGCGGCAGCTCCCGTGCCGGTTTCCGCGCTTGCGGCGGGTCGTTTTGACTCTGGGCGCGGATGGGGCGATTCTCTATCGCCCGAGTGACGGCGCGCTCCTGCGCGCACCGATGCCGCGCGGTAAACCCGTCTCCACGGTCGGCGCGGGCGACGCCTTCTCGGCGGCGTACCTCACCTCCTACCTTGCCGGGGAGGGGGACGAGCGGGCCCTCGCGAAGGCGAGCGCGCTTGCGGACATCGTGGTGGGGAGAATAGAGGCCATTCCGGAGGAGTGAGGCGGAGAGGTTTGTGGCATTTTGCCGCCTCGTTTGGGCGAGGTGTTCCACCTCAGATCGGGCTTTTGTTTTCGAAAAACCCGAGTGCCCTTGTCGTAATCTGAACTGCCGTTTCTGAATATAGTTTTCGGGAACCCCCACTGCCGCGCGGTCATTTCCACTGCTCCGCGCCGCACCC
>CAZYCC010000015.1:0-30260 GCA_964645985.1 uncultured Lachnospiraceae bacterium
GCCGCATTCGCGGCGGGGAGGTTTTGCGATGGGAGTTCCCCCTCCCGTACAAAAGCCGCCTCGGAGTGGCGTTTTCGTTCTCTTCCCGATGAGTCGCCCCCCCGCGCCCCACAGAAGGGGAAGGGGGAATTATGCGGAGGAGATACTGCATTGCCACGGGCTGGGTTTTGCGTTTTCCACTTGACACTCCTCCCGCTTCGTGTTATACTGCGCTTGTTATTTTTATTTTCTCCTCATGGAGGTTTTTATGGCTGACGTGTTTTGTGCGACGCCGCCGATGGGTTGGAACACTTGGAACACCTTCGGTGGCAATGTTTCCGACACACTTCTGCGTGAGACTTGCGACGCCCTCATTGAAAAGGGCTACCGCGACGCGGGGTATCAATATGTCGTCGTCGACGACGGGTGGATGCTGCGCGAGCGCGACGAGGAGGGGAATCTCGTCCCCGACCCCGCGAAATTCCCGAACGGGATTCGGGCTGTCGCCGACTATATCCATTCGCGCGGAATGAAGTTCGGCATCTACTCCTGCAGCGGGCTGCGCACCTGCATGGGCTACCCCTCAAGCTTCGGCCATGAGTTCGAGGACGCGCGTCAGTTCGCCTCGTGGGGCGTTGACCTCCTCAAATATGACTACTGCTCCTTCCCGAAGAGTGCCGACTGCAAACAGGCGTTCCTCACGATGAGTATGGCGCTGCGCGCGAGCGGGCGGCAGATCCTCTTCTCTGCCTGTCAATGGGGCAGCGAGGAGCCTTGGCGCTGGATGCGCTCGATCGGCGCGCATATGTACCGCACGACCGGAGATATTCAGGACAGTTTCGAGTCTATTTCTGGCATCGCGCGCAGCCAATTCGCTAACCTCTGTATGTCCGCGCCCTGCGCCTTCAACGACCCGGATATGCTCACCGTTGGGATGTACGGCAAGGGCAATGTCGCCTACAGCGAGAACGCGCCGACCGATGAGGAGTACCTCCTGCACTTTGCCCTTTGGTGCTACATGGGCGTGCCGCTTTTCATCGGCGGCGATGTGCGAAACCTCAACGACTACTGCCGGGAACTTCTGCAGAACAAGACGCTCATCGCGCTCGATCAGGATCCCGAGTGCCGCGACCCGTATCTGCTGCGCGACGGCGGCGGCGAGCGCCCGGTCTTCCTGCGCTATCTTGCCGACGGAAGCATCGCGCTCGGCTTTTTCAATCTGTCAAGCAGCGACAGCGGGATGCCCTTCTTCTTCCCGGACGCGGGGCTGCCCTACTACGGCGGCGTCGGGCTGGAGCTGACGGATCTGCTGACCGGGGAGCCTGTCGGCTTTAAGCAGGACTACTTTGTCCCCTATGTCAAGAGCCACAGCTGCAAGATCTACCGCGCGGTTCTGCGGGAGCGCGGGGCGAAATGACCCCGCTCCCCACACTCTGCGCGGGGTGCGGCGCGCGCCTCTCCGGCGATGACATAGGTCTATACCGCAAGGCGATCGACCGCAGTGGCAAAGGGTGTCTCTGCCTCACCTGCCTTGCCGCGCGCAGCGGCGTACCGCGCGAGACTCTCGAGCAGAAGGTCGCTTTCCTCAAAGAGCAAGGCTGCACGCTGTTTGAATGAACATCCATTTTTATCCATACTGAAAGGAAGATTCCATGAAGTTCTGTACCCGCTGCGGCGCCGCGATGGACGACACCGCGTTTGTGTGCCCTGTTTGGGGTAAAGCCGCCTTTGTCGAAGTGTCCCCCCCCCCCCCCCGCAGCCGCCGCTGAATAGCGCTACTAATCCTACAGCGCAAAACGGGTGGGGAGCGCAGCAAAACGGCAACATTCCCCCGCAAAACTCCGCGTGGGGAACGCAGCCCCAGCCCCCGCAGCCCGCGTGGAGCGTGCCGCAGAATGGTGTGCCCGTTCCCGCGCAAAAGAAATACGGCGCGGCGGCGATTGCGCTTGGCATCATCGGAATTGTCTTCTCTTTCCTGTTTGCCATAGTGGGGCATATTTGCTCCATCATTGCGATAGGGCTGGGCATTAACGATGTCATCAAGAAGCGCAAGCCTGCAGGGCTAATCCTCGGCGTGGTCGGTGAAGTTCTCTCGATTGTCAGCTCGATTATCGGCGCCGTCACCGCAGCCTCTTACTTCCTGTGAAGTAGCCCCCTCCAAAACCCCCGCCTCCGCGGGGGTTTTGCTTTGCGCGAGGGCCCCTCGCACCCCCGGCGGTGTTATTCTCCCCAGGAGTTACCCGCGCTATCGCGATTTTATGATAGACGTCGGGGAAGGGCGCTACTTCCATTTGACATTCGCCCCCCTTTATGCTATACTGCTGCCGATATGGGAGGCCGCTTTGCCGAGTTTTCATCTCTTCACGCGCGAGGTGGGGGTTCTCGCGACCAACTGCTATATCCTCGCGGCGGTCTCTTCCCGCGCGCTCGTCATCGACCCGGGGGGCGGCGCGGATGAGCTCTTGGCGCTGCTGCGACAGCACGGCCTCTCGCTCGGAGCGGTTTTGCTGACGCACGGGCACTTCGACCATTTTCTCGCGGCAGATAGTCTGCTCGCCTCCGCCGAAAGAGCGGGGATGAGCGCGGAGTTTCTCGTTCCGGCGCTCGACGCGCCGCTCCTCACCGACCCCGCCGCCAATGGCTCGCGAGATCTTTTTGCTGCCGATGCGGCGGTCTCCCACGCCCCCACTCGCCTGCTCGCCGAAGGGGACATCGTTCCGCTCGACGGCGCGCACTCCCTTCGCGTCCTTGCGACGCCCGGTCATACGGCAGGGAGCCTCACCTACTGCATGGAGGCGCTCCCGGATGAGCTCGATCGAACCGCTCTCCCCGCCGATGCCGCGCTAAGTGAGCTGCGGGGTTGCCTTTTCCCGGGAGACCTGATCTTTCGCGGCTCCGCCGGGCGCACAGATCTGATGACCGGCGATGAGATGGCGCTCCTTCGCTCGCTCGCGCGCCTGAAGAACCTCCCGGGAGATTTCCTCGTCTTCCCCGGTCACGGCGAGATGACCACCCTCTCCCGCGAGCGCGCCCGCAACCCTTTCCTGCGCGCGCTGTAACGAACCGTGCGCGGCGCTCATCGCCTCATAAGCCGCTCCCGATACGCATCGCTGACATACTACCGCGCAGCGTTCCTGCAGTGTGCTATTAGCGCCCCTGCCTTGATGCGCGGCGTTTACCCGCGCTTCCGTTTGATTATCCCATGACCACAGACGAACTCGCCTCGCTTGCCGAACTGCTCTTTCCGGACGTTACAAAAACGCCGGAGGACATTGCGCGTCGGTATCCGTCGCGCCGCCTTCCCGAGGGGGCGAAGGTGACCCGCCTCGCGCCCAGCCCGACCGGCTATCTCCACTTTGGCGCGCTTTTCCCCGCGCTAATCGGGGAGCGCCTCGCGCACTTATCGGGGGGCGTGTTTTATCTGCGCGTCGAGGATACCGATGCGCGCCGCGAGGTGCCCGGTGCCGCCGCCGCGCTCGTGCGCACGCTCGCGCACTATGGCATCTCCTTCGATGAGGGGGCGACGCTCGACGGGGAGGAGCGCGGAGATTACGGCCCCTACCGCCAGCGCGCCCGCGCCTCGATTTACCGGGTCTTCGCGAAGGAACTCACGCGGCGGGGCCTTGCCTATCCCTGCTTTGCCGACTCCGAGGAGGTAGAGAGCCTTCAGAGCGCCGACAAAAAAGAGGAGCTTCTCACGCGCGACTGGACAGGCGCCGAGGAGAAGCGCCGCGCCTTGCAGGAGAAATGGCGCGCGATTACCCTCAAAGAGGCGCGCGAGGCGCTCGCCGAAGGGAAACCCTTTGTCCTGCGCTTGCAGTCCGCCGCCGCAAACGCCCTCTCCCCCTGCAAACCCGCCACAGAACCCGGCAGCTCTCCCGAAAACCAAGAACCCCGAGGCTCCTCCCCGGACGCTGCCGCACCGGGCGGCGAGGCGACTCAGGCGAACCCCGCGCCGGTGATCGTCACCGACCTTGTGAAGGGGAAACTGACCCTGCCGGCGAACGAGGAGGACTTTGTCCTACTCAAGAGCGACGGCATCCCGACCTACCACTTCGCGCACGCGGTAGACGATCACCTGATGGGCACGACCCATGTCGTTCGCGGGGAGGAGTGGCTGCCGAGCCTGCCCAAGCACCTCCAGATTTTCCGCGCGCTTGGCTTCCGCGCGCCGAAATATCTGCACATTGCGCAGATTCTCCGCCTTGACGAGGGCGGCGGTAAGAAGAAGCTCTCCAAGCGCGACCGCGGCGCCAATCTCGACGACTACGAGCGCATGGGCTACCCCGCCGCCGCCGTCATCGAGTATGTGATGACCCTGCTCAACTCCAACTATGAGGATTGGCGCCGCGCCAATCCTGCGCTCCCCTACACCGACTTCCCCTTCTCGGTGAAGAAAATGGGCAGCGCGGGGTGCCTATTTGACTTTGAAAAACTAAACGACGTCTCCAAAAATGTTCTCGCGGGAATGTCTACCGACGAGGTGACCTCCGCCGTCCAGCTATGGGCGCGTGATTTTGCCCCAGACTTTGCCGAGCGGCTCGCGCGCGACCCCGCGAAGGCGCGCGCCATCTTCGCGATTGGGCGAGGAGGCAAGAAACCGCGCAAGGATTACGCGACCTTTGCCGAGGCGCAGGCGTTCGTCTCCTTCTTTTATGATGAGACCTTCGTGCGCGAGGACGACATCCCCCCCGCCTTCCCGCGCGAGAGCGTGCGCGAGGTGCTGCGCGATTTCCTCGCCCACTATGACCACGCCGCCGACGCTACCGCGTGGTTCGAGGGAGTCAAGGCGACCGCCGCGCGCTGCGGCTACTGCCCGGAGATGAAGCTCTACAAGGAGGATCCCACCCCCTATCGCGGCAGCGTCGCCGATGTCAGCGGTTTTCTGCGCATCGCCGTCACCGGGCGCGCGAACTCTCCCGATCTCTACACCGTAATGCAAATCCTCGGCGAGCAGACCACTCGCCGCCGCATCTCGGAATATGCCGATGAACTCTAAGAACGCGAGCCGCCTTCCTTTTGCTATTTCCTTATGAACCCCCCCGATAACGCCACCCCCGTGCCCTCCTCGGGCAACTTCCTCACCGAGCTTATCGACCAAGAGCTCGCCGACGGGGTAAACGACGAGGTGCATACCCGCTTCCCGCCAGAGCCGAACGGCTATCTCCATCTCGGCAGCGCGAAGGCAATTTGGATCAACTATTCGATTTCGCGCCGATACGGCGGGAGCTTCAATCTGCGCTTTGATGACACCAACCCGATGAAGGAGAGCGATGAGTTCGTCCGCGCAATCGAGGAGGACCTTCGCTGGCTCGGCTGCGAGCCGGACGGGGGAATTTTCTTCGGCTCGGACTACTTCGAGCAGTGCTACGCCTACGCCGTCAAGCTCATTCGCGACGGCAAGGCATATGTGTGCGACCTCTCGCGCGAGGAGCTGACCGCCTACCGCGGCGACGCCGATAACCGCGCCGACAAAGGCATCGTCTCGCCCTATCGCGACCGATCGGTCGAGTGCAACCTCGATCTCTTTTCGCGTATGCGCGCGGGCGAGTTCCCGGACGGGGCGCGCACCCTGCGCGCGAAGATCGATCCCGACTCGGATAACCCTTACCTGCGCGACCCGGTGATCTACCGCATCAAGCATGTGCATCATCACCGCCAGGGCGATGACTGGTGCATCTACCCGATGTACGACTTCGCGCACCCCCTGCAAGACGCGCTCGAGGGGATCACCTACTCCTTCTGTTCTCTTGAGTTCCTCAACCATCGCCCGCTCTACGAGTGGGTGATCGAGAACTGCGGCTTCACCGTCCACCCGCCCAAGCAGCGCGAGTTCGGGCGGATGAATGTCACCTACACCGTGATGAGCAAGCGCTATCTGCGCTATCTCGTCGAGAATCGGCTCGTTGACGGCTGGGACGACCCGCGCCTGCCGACGCTCTGCGGGCTGCGCCGCCGCGGTTTCACGCCCTCCTCTATCTTCGACTTTGTCGAGAGGGCTGGCGTTGCACGCGCCGACGCGACCGTCGATGTCGAGCTGCTCGAACATTGCCTGCGGGAGGAGCTGAACGCCTCCGCCCCCCGCCGGGTCTGCGTCACCCGCCCGCTGCGCCTCGTCATCGAGAATCTGCCGGAGGATACGCTCGAGTATTTCGATCTGCCGAACAACCCGAGCGACCCCGCCGCCGGTACGCGCCGCGTCCCTCTGACGCGCGAGCTGTTCATTGAGCAGGACGACTTTGCGCTCGAGGCGCCTCCCAAGTTCCACCGCCTCAAACCCGGGGGCGAAGTGCGGTTAATGGGTGCCTACCTCATCCGCTGCGAGGATGTCATCTGCGATGAGGAAGGGAACCCTTGCGAGCTGCGCTGCAAAGCTGATCTTGCGACCGGGTGTGGCAGTCCCGCCGATGGACGAAAAGTACGCGGCACCATTCACTGGGTCAGCGCCACGCGCTGCGCGACCTTTGACCTCGCGCTCTACGACAAGCTCTTCGTTATCCCGGACATCAAGGACAAGAGTATCGAGGAGTTCGCTTCCTATCTCAACCCAGCCTCGCTCGTGCGCCTCACCGGCTGCAAGGGTGAGGAGTCTCTCACTAAGGCGGCGCCGGGCGAGCGTTTCCAGTTCGTGCGCACCGGCTACTTCACTCCGGACGCGAAGACCCCGGGCACCTTCAACCGTATTGTCTCCCTGAAGGAAAATTACAAGGGAATGTGATCTCGCCCCGTAGGGCGGCGAGGTGCACCCGATTTTTTCGCGAAATCGACAACCTCCCCCTTGACAGGGGGGAGGTTGTGTGCTAAAATAAATAACACTGCCCCATTAGCTCAGACGGTAGAGCACTTGACTTTTAATCAAGGTGTCCGGAGTTCGAGTCTCCGATGGAGCACCAGCCTCGCATCGCACCTCCTCGCGGGCGGGGCTTTTCTTTTTGCGCAAAATTCGCCCCCTTTCTCGCGGTGGGCAGGGAAGCGCCGCGCTTGTTCTCATCTTACGCGAATGACCCCCGCGCCCCGCGCAAAACCCCTTGTGGTCTGTCGGCGGGCCCTCTTTCTGTTTTCACTTCCTTTCCGGGGTCACCCCTCAATCGCGGCGCGTAAAATCCTCAGTTCGAGAGAGATAACTCCTCGCAACCGTGGAGAAAAACCCTTCGCTGCTCGGGGGGAACACCCTGCAACTGCGCGGCAATTGCGCGAATAGAAAAACCCCTCTCTTTCGAGAGGGGTTATCTCGTATGGGTAGCGCAGCACGGTGGAACGGGGAGGGGAGCGTCGCTCAGATCGCCTCGGTCGTTCTGCCGCTGAAGTAGTCGTCCATCACGCCCCACGCCTTGGGGTTAATTTCGTCTATCTTCGCGCGGATGTCCTCTCCGGAGAAGTCGCTGAGTTTTTCGACGAATTTGTAGAAGCGCTCAGGCCGCTCGAGCGAGGACTCGAGGACATTCTCCTCTTGGAACCAGTGGAAGGTTTTGACATATGGTTCCCAGCCGATGTCGTTGGCGATGACGAGGAAGATCTTCGCGCAGCCGAAGTAGGCGTAGACCTTCGTCATCCCGCCCTCCTGCTCGTTGTCGTGCTGTCCGAGGCACTCCTCCATCGTGTCGTAGACGAAATACTTTTTCGCCGAGTAGCCCGCCGGGGTCGCGGCGAAGGTAACATCCGGGTATATCTCACCCATCCGTTTGAGGACATAGCACAGTTTGAGGTCGGTCCACGCCTCGCTCTCGAAGTTCCAGCCGCGCCCAGAGTCGAACATATGCCCCATCTCGTGGAGCATTCCGAAGTCCAGCTCAACGACATTCGAGTCGTAGTAGCGTTTGGCGACGTTGGTCAGCTCGCTCTCCATAAAACCGACATCCGCCGTGATGACATTGTAGTCGTTGACAACGCCCGCGACGATGTTCTCGTGGTCATACGCCTTAATGACGATGGTGTCGTAGGGGATGTAATCGGTCAGCTCGATTTCGAGGTAGTAAGCCTGCTCGAAGTAGTCCACCCAGAGCTGCGCGAGCGTGGGGTTGAAGTTAATGCTCTTGCGCGTGGTGAACTTCTCAGGAACGCGCAGGACGATATGCCCTTCCTTTGAGGTAAAGAAAACGTAGTCCTCGCTCGGAGCGGCGGGTTCAAGCGTCCAGTAGTTGCTCTCGTCCTCGCTGTTCTTTGCGTAGACGAGCTTGCCGGTATCATCCGCCGCGACGCAGAGCGTGCCCTTCGTAATATCGACTACCTTAAAGCTCTTGCCATCCTTCGACGGTACGAGGTCGAAGGCAGACTTCGCGTCGATTTTCTTGGAGCCGTTGAAGAGCAGGTCGCTGCCCTCCGCGCTCGCCTTCGCGGTGAGCGGGCTGCTCGTGTCGTCCCCCTCGTAGATCGAGTAGTGCTTCTTTCCGTCAAAGCAGGTGTGGAAGTAGACCGTGAAGCGGCAGCGCGCCTCCTCCTCAACATCGAACCCTGTCGAGGTGAAGCCGACCTTGCGCCCGACGCGCTTGCCCTCGCTCGTTACGAGGTAGTACACGCCGAACGGCACGAGCGCGGTCTGCTCTTCCTCCTCCGGGGAGGATGCCGCCCCGGGGGAGGCGGGCGCGGGTCCCTCCCCGCCTCCGCCGCACCCGGTGAGGGGGAGGAAAATCGAACAGAGCGCGAGCAGCATCGCCCCCGCGCGAAGAAAGATTTTCGAGCGCATAAATACTCCAAAATAGAAAGACAAAGAGGCGAAGAACCGCCCCGCAGCTCCCCGCCGTGACATCTCCCGTGCGCGCGGTTTCTCCCAAAACCGTGTCGCGGCGAGGCTCACCCCGCGAGGGGTAGCGCGCCCGCGGAAATCCGGAGCTGCGGCGATTATCGGGCCTCTTGGGGAAGAGCAGCCCTCGCGATTTGCCGAAAGGCGGTTCACTCATCCGCGCCCGCCCCTCGCGCGCAAAGGGAGGCGCGCGCCTCCCTTTGCAGTAGTTCATTTTCTACTTGTCGCCTAGCTTTTTATCCTTCGGCTCCTCGGTGCTATCGCCGTCCACAGTGGCTTTCTTCTTTTTCTTGTTTTTGCTGACGATGACGCAAACGATAATTGCCACGGCAATGACGCAGATCGCCGCAACTACGATGATCACTATCGTTGAATTCGACCCAAGCGAGCCGCCGCTCTCTCCCGGCGTACCCTCAACAACGCCAGAAATGGTGAGCGAGCTGCGCTTCAGCCCTTCCTCGCTCGGGACGTCTACCGTGTTCTTCGCCGCGTTGACGGTCACCGTGTAAACTCCGTCTTTGTCGGGTTTGAGCGTCTCGCCCGCGTAGCTGACGACCGCGTCGTCGGCGGTGTAGCCCTCCTCGGGGAGAATTTTAAAGGTGTAGCTCCCGCCGTCCCGCTGGAAGCGGTCTCCCGAGACGCGCTCTAAGGTGTAGTGGTCGTCCTTGCCGGGAGAGGGCAGGGCGGTATCGACCACGCCGTCAAGGTCAAAGAAGAAGTTCTCGGGCTTGGCGAGTTGGCTCTTCGGCGCGGTGAACCCGTCGGGGCCGAGGTCGAGTTCGGCGAGGACGACGCCGCTCTGTGTCACGAGCTTGACGCTGTGATAGATCGTCGTCGCGCTCAAGCATCCGTACAGCCCCACACCCCATGTGTAATCCGAGAAGGACTTGAGGTTGGGGATGCGCAAAGCCTTCGCCGGACTGATGGCGCCGGTGTTGACTGCCGTTGAGCTGACCGCGTTGAAATCGAGTGTATAGTAGACCTTTTCGAGCGGGGAATCCGCCTTGAAGGGCTCGCCGCTCACCGTAAAGGTGTCTTTTGAGTCGAAGGTCGAGTGCATATTGCGGTTGACCGGGCCGTAGTTGAACATCATCGGGTAGAACTTCGACGGCTCCTGCTTGCCCTCTTCCTTGCGCAGGATGCTGACCGCCGCGCCGTCGCGGTTGTTGGTCTCCGCCTCAACCTGCAGGTAGAGGTCCGGCTTGTCGGTTGTCACGTCTTCATCCCAGTAGGTGAAGACCATCTGATCCATCGCCCAGCCGCGCCCGGGGACATTGAGCTCGTCGAACTCGGAGACCTCGTTGAGCGCGTCGTACATGAGCCAGGTGTAGCCGTCGTTCTTCCAGCCGTCTCCCCACGAGTTGACTACTTGGAAGGCACCCTTGAGCGTCACGCCGTTGACCTCGACCTCGATGTTGTCGTCGTACCCGACGATGCAGACTTGGTGTCCGCCAGAGTCTTCCCCGGAGGAGTAGACAATCGCCGCTTCGGTCGCGCGCTGCGCGAGGTTGCCCTTATTTTTGAGGCGCAGCTTCATATCGTCCGAGAACTTCCAGCGAGAGGGGTACCCGCCTGTGACGACGGCATTGCCCTCCGCGACCGCAGCCTTAATCTTGTGGAGCAGCTGCTGCCCGCGCGGCGTTGTGGTGACGGCGACCTTGCCGTCGACGAGGTAGGAGCTGGTCAGCCAGACCTGCTCGTACCCGGTGAGGCGATACTGCATCGCCTTCTCGAGCATTCCCTCGCCAAGCTCAAAGCTCGCCGATTTCGGCTCTATTTTCGACTTGCGGTTGGGCACATGCACGAGCGAGGCGCCGTTCTCGTCTGTCGCGAAGTTGCAGTCGGCGAGCGTGAGGCATCCATGATCCATCAGGATGTCGTAGACCCATGCCGTCCCCGCGCCGGAATATTGGTAGGTGAACTTCGGCGCGAAGATATACCGCGGGTCTCCGGAGGAGGGGTTCCAGTCGGTGTCCGGGTCTTGGTGGCGAATGTACTGCGCGATGCAGTTGGTATACTGCACATAGGTGATCGCGTTGGAGGCGCAGCTGCCGACCTCGCCTTGGTTGGAGACCGGCGGCAGGGTCGGCGTGCCGACGAGCGTGCTGTAGGAGGGCAGCGGCTCCTCCGAGGTGTCCCCGCTCGCTTTCTCCTCGGCAAACGAGACGGTCGCGGCGGCGAGCGATGCCACGGTGAGCAACGCGAGCAGCAGCGCGGTCAGTTTTTTGGTGATTTTCATGTGACTTTTCACTTTCTTTTTCGTGAAATTTTGTCTTTTTGCGCAAGCGCGCACTACCTAAATATTACCCCACTCCTCTCCCCCTGTCAAGAGCAAACCCCGCAGCAATCGCGCGCGCGCGAAAAAATTTTACAAATGCCGCGAGGGATAAAATTGGAAAAAAGATCCGCCGGGCGCACCCGCCGCACGCGAAAGCGGGCACGGCGGCAGTCGCGCCGCTCGTCCGTTACTCCCGGAGATTTCCGCTCTCGCGAGGGAGGACGCTCCGCCTGCGTCGAGAAAAACCCGTGCACTCCGTGGATTTAGCGGCGCCAATCTCGCGATAAGTCTTGCCGCGCCCTCGCTTGGGAATATCCTCCCCGTGCCCGATCGCGCTTCCCGGGATTCTCCAACCGCCGCGAGACGGCATTCCGTCATCGCAGCGGCACCTCGCCCCGCTTTGTCGTTACGATTTCACGTCCTCGCCCTCGCGCGGGGAGGAGGTTGCCGCCGATTTTTTGTTTTTTGCGCCGGGGATTTTCCCGACGATACTGCCGAGCGCGGCGGCGGACGCGGCAGCGAGGGCGACCCCGATCCAGCCGGGGGCGGGGAAGGGCACGACGCCGAACCATCTCCCAAGAGCCGGGATCAGCAGCGCCGCCGCAAAAAACGAGGCGAGCAGCAGCGCCATCGCGAAATAGGCGCGCGTGACGGCATACCGGCGCACAAGGCCTCGCTTTCGCAGCAGCATCGCGGTGAGAAGCGTTATCTGAAAGACGGTGAGCGATATAAAGGACAGCGACCCTACCTGCGCCGCGTCAAGCGATACACCCATTGCGCGATAGAGCGGCGATTGCAGAAAGATCGGCAGCGAGAGCAGCAGGGAGAGACCTGCGTCACTAAGACCTCGCGCGCCGAGATGATCGAGCGCCTCCCGCGCGCGGTCGGTGACCGGCAGGGCGCGCGCAGGGCGGTCGAAGGCGATGACCAGCACCGCGAGCATATCGGTAATAAGCCCCGCGAAGAGCATCTGCGCGGGCGAGAGGAGCGCTACCCCGCTCGCGAGAGTGAGCGCGAGCAGCAGCAGGCGCGCGGTTTGCGAGCAGAAGAGATAGCGCATCATCAAAAGGAGATTGCGCGTGATGTTGCCCGCGTGGGCGATGGCGGCGACCACCGAGGAGAACCCGCCGTTCCCGTCATCATCGGGGGAGGAAACGATAACATCCGAGGCGAACTTGACCGCCTCGCACCCGTCCTCGAGTGCTCCCGCGCCGGCGCCGCCCGGGCGCCGGGAGAGATCCACTCCTTCGCGCCCCGCGCGATCCGAGAGGGTGGTGACCTCGGCGAACTTGACATCCGCCGTAGAAAAGAGCGCGATGTCGCGCAAAGATCGCGCAAGCACCCCGACGCGCGCCCCGCTATCGCTTCGCATCCACTGCAGAATCATGCGCTGAGAGCTCGCGCCGATACCTTCATAGACGTTGTAGAGCGGGAGATTGGCGCGCAGCAGCCCCTCCTTCATCTCCTTCATTTGCGAGAGCGAGACGCACTCGTTCTCGCTGCGGGCAACACCCGCCGAGAGAGCGAGATATTTGTTGTTATCGGTCGCTTCCCGGCAAAAGAGAAGGACACGGATCCCTGCCGCGCGGCAGCGTGAAAGGCATAGCGCCGCCCCCGGCGCGAGCGGCTCGGCGACCCCGAGCAGCCCCTCGAAGATGAGGTCTTTCTGCAGCGCATCAAGCGGAAAGAGCCGGTCGGAGATCGAGCGGCGCGAGGCGATCGCGATGACACGGTAGCCCGCGCGCATCATCTGCGTCGCCTCGATGCGGAAGCGGCTCGCCTCGCCCTGGGAGAGCGGGACGACCGTCCCCTCCCGCGTGTAGCGCGTGCAGCGGGAGAGTAGCGCTATCGCGTCTCCGCGCAGAATAACGAGAAAGCGCCCCTCGTGAAAGACGAGCGAGGTGTCGAAGGGGCTGCCGTCCTTCCCGCGCGGGACGCGCTCGAGGGTAGGGTAATTGCCCTCGAGGCGGCGGTCGTAGATGCCGCGCCGCTCCGCCGCGCGCAGCAGCGCCTCCTCTGTGGCGGAGCGCATTACCGTCCCGCGAAGGCTATCCGCGACAAGCTTTCTCGCCCCGTAAATTCCGGTTGAGATAACCGCGTATCGCAGCAGACGCTCCCCGTCCTCCCCTCCCCCGAGAGTATCGCAGACCTCGCCCCCGACAAAGAGGCGCTCGACGCGCATATCGCTCTCGCGAAAGAGGCTCTCCTTCGGGATGGCGAGCGTATCAAGATGCCGCAGCTCATCGAGTTTCGATGAGTTTTTTATGAGCGCGCCGACGTTGACTTCCCGCCCGCGCTTAACCGCGCCGAACACCCCCTCGGCAATGACGATATACGAAAACGCCGACACCAGCTCCGCCATATCCGAGACAGAGAGGGTCAGCAGAAGAAAAAAGGTATCGAATACCGAGAAGGGGGAAGGGAGAAGCAGCCGCGCCGCCGTCACCGCGAAGACCGCGATCATCGTCGCGAGCGAGACGCGGCTGCTATAGCGGCGGATTTTTTCTGTGACGGTAAGGCTCTCGTGTGCGAAGAGCGGGCGCGCTTTGCCGAGCAGTGAAACGAGCGTTTCCTCTCCGGTCGCGACGACGACCGCTTTCCCTCGCCCCGCGCGCACAATGGTCGACGCGAAGAGCATATTACGCCGCTCTTCGGGCGGCAGGCGCCGGTGGTCAAAGAAAGCGGGATCCTTCGCGACCGGCCCCTCGTTTTTCGTCAGCCCCAGTTCAAGCACCGAGAGAGAGCTCGCCTCGAGCAGCCGCGCGTCGGCGGGGACAATGTCCCCCGCCGTGAGAAAAATGATGTCTCCCGGGACGAGATCTTCCCCCTTCACGAGCAGAACTTTCCCGTCTCGCAGCACCCGCGCCGAAGGAACCGAGAAACGACTCATCTCCTCAAGCACGCGCCCCGCCTTGCCGTAGGCGCCGACCGTCACCGCGTAGTTGAGCAGGATCACGGCGAATAGCACGAGCACCGAGGGGTCGTGCGAGAGCACGCCGCGCAGAATAGCCACAACGAGGAAGAGGTACACCATAAAGTCAGTGACGATATGGCGCAGATAGCTGTGGAAGGGCGCGCGCGACACCGGGTAGATGACATTGCGCCCGCGCTTTGCCCGTGCCGCCGCTTCCTCGCGCGATAAACCCGATAGAGGGTTGACCCCGAGCTCCTCGACCACCTCCTCCCGCTCCCGGTCGTACCATCGTTTGTCCATTGTGAAAAAGTACAAATCTCCTGCGAGAGAGAAAATTGCCCCATTCCGCCGCTGCCCTCGCGCCGTTCTCGCGGGGCAATTCTCGCTTTTTGCGAGAGAGCAGAATGCCTCACACGCAGGTGATGACGAGCTCCCCACCCTCGTCCGCGTCAAGCGAGACGGCGGTGATGCCGCGCTCATACCCCGCTATGATCTTGTCGGCAATCGGATCCTCGACATGGCGCTCGATATAGCGGCGCATATTGCGCGCGCCGAACCGCTCGTCAAAGGATGCCTCGGCGATGGCGCGCGCGGCTGCGGGGGTATAGGTGAACGCCGTGCCGTGGTCGCGAAGAGTAGTCTTCAGGTCGCGCAGCATAATGTCGGCGATCGAAACAAAGTCCTCGCGCGAGAGCGAGCGGAAGACGATCACCTCATCGACCCGGTTGAGGAACTCCGGCCGCAAAAACTCGCGCAGAGCTTTCTGCACCTTCTCCGCCTCAACCTCGGCGCGGCTGCCCGCGAATCCGGCAGCGCCGCTCTGCAGATTGCTCCCCGCGTTGGTCGTCATCACGATGACTGTGTTCTCGAAGTTGACCGTGCGCCCGCCGGCGTCTGTAATGCGCCCGTCGTCGAGGATTTGCAGGAGAATGTTGAGCACATCCGGGTGCGCCTTCTCGATTTCGTCGAAGAGAACGACCGAGTAGGGCTTGCGGCGTACTTTCTCGGTTAACTGCCCTGCGTCGTCGTAGCCGACATAGCCGGGGGGAGATCCGATGATGCGCGACACCGCGAACTTTTCCATATACTCGGACATATCGAGCCGAATGAGGCTCTCGGGCGAGTGAAAGAGGTCCGCGGCAAGTGTCTTTACCAGCTCTGTTTTGCCAACACCGGTCGGCCCCGCAAAAATGAAGGAGACCGGCTTGCGCTTATAGGCGATGCCCGCGCGGTTGCGCTTGATTGCCCGCACGACCGCGTCCACCGCCTCATCCTGCCCGACGATTCGCTCTTTTAGACGGTCGCCGAGGCCCGCCACCTGCTCGTATTCAAACTCGGTGATGTTGCCCGCCGGGATTCCGGTCCAAATCTCGATGACCTCGGCGAGGTCCTTCGCCGTGAGGACGACCTTGTCGCATTCGGCATCGAGCTGCTCGATGCGCTCGTGCAGACCTATCTCTTGCGTTTTGAGGTCAGCGATCGCCTTGTAGTGGGAGGACATCTGCTCCTCGCTCGCCCCCTCCTCGGGTGGATTCTGCTCGATTTGCTCGCGGCGCGCGGTCGTTTCGCGCAGGTTTTCCCTCGCCTCTGCTCTCTCACTGATGGTGGGGGTGGCGAGGGCGAGGTGCGATGCCGCCTCGTCGAGTAGGTCTATTGCCTTGTCCGGCAGATACCGGTCGGTGATGTACCGCTCGCTGAGCAGCGCCGCGAGGTAGACCGTATGGTCGGGGATATGGACGCCGTGGAAGCTCTCGTAGTAGTCCTTCACCCCCGAGAGGATCTTTACCGTTTCTTCTACCGACGGCTCCTCAACGATAATTGGCTGGAAGCGCCGCTCGAGCGCGGCGTCCTTCTCGATGTACTTGCGGTATTCGGTAAGCGTCGTCGCGCCGATGACTTGGATCTCCCCGCGCGACAGGGCCGGTTTGAGGATGTTCGCCGCAGACATTGACCCCTCGGCGTCCCCCGCTCCGACAATTGAGTGCACCTCGTCGATAACGAGGATAATGTTGCCGAGCGCCTTCACTTCCTCGATGAGGCCGCGCATACGCGACTCAAACTGTCCGCGAAACTGCGTCCCCGCGACAAGGGCGGTGAGATCAAGCAAATGCACTTCCTTCGTGCGCAGCTTATAGGGCACCTTTCCTTCGGCGATCGCCATCGCAAGCGCCTCGGCTATAGCGGTCTTGCCGACGCCCGGCTCGCCGATGAGGCAGGGGTTGTTCTTCTGCCGCCGGCAGAGGATCTGCTGCACGCGCGATAGCTCCCGCTCCCGCCCGACAATTCGGTCGAGCTTGCCCGCCGCTGCCATCGCCGTGAGGTCCCGGCAGTAGGAGGAGAGATATTTGCGCGACGCGCTCTCCCCGCGCCCGCGAGGCGGACGCTCCCCGCGGCGCTTGCCGTCGTCCTGCGGTTTTTGCGGGGTGGGGAGACCACTTGATGAATTATTCGCGGAGCCGCCGGAGCCGGAGGAGGACAGCCCCTCCACGAGGCGGCGGAAGTCGATGGGGGGCGTATGCCCGAGGCCGCTCTCGTCGGGGGTGCCGTCCTCGCTTTCACCGTCCTCGTCCCCCGACGCCTCGATGAGCGAGGTCATCTCGTTCTCCATGCGGTCGAGGTCTTCGTCGGTGATGCCCATCTTTTCCATGATCTCGTTGACAGGACCTAACCCCATCTCCTTCGCGCAGCGCAGGCAGTATCCCTCGTTGACGCTATTGCTGCCGTCCATGCGCGTGACAAACACGACCGCCGGCCGCTTCTTACACCGAACACAAAGTTTCATAAAAAGAATCCTTTAGAAAAAATATATGCTACCCCGAAGGGTGGGATGTCGAAAAACCTCGCAAAGTCGGGAGTGCCGTGCCCTCGCGCCGCCGCGCGGCTGCGCCCGCCCTCGCGCGCGGGATTCCCAGGCGAGGGGGAAACTCGCGCGGCGCTCCTCGCTGTAGCGGTGCGAGGTAAGAGAGGGAAATATTCTCGCGGCACGCTTTAACGGGAGTGCCGCGCCGCCGGTCTCCTTATCCCCTCATCATATTCGCGAGGAGAGGGCGCAGCGGGTTAACCCCCGCCACCCACTGAAAAAGGCGCGTGCGCTCGATGAGGTCGGTGGGGAATAGCGCCGCGCTCCTTCCCGCGAGCAGGGGCAGAGCCGCCTCGAGGAGCAGGTCCGCGACGAAGAGGAACACCGCGGCGAGCGCGACCCCGAGCAGCGCACCGAGCGCGGCGTTCACTTTCCCGAGAATGGGCAGGCGCTCGGCGACGCGCAGGACTTTCATTAGAAGAGCGAGGACGATCAGCGCCGCGAGGAATACCGCGGCAAACGCGGCGGCGAGCGCGATCCCCCGCGCGAGAGGCGCTGTTACGCGCTGCAGCACACGCTCCCGCAGGCTCTCCCCGCCCCCCGATGAGAGTTCGCCCTCGAGCAGCTCCTCCTGCGGCAGGTGCAGAAAAGACACCGCCGCGCGCAGCGCGGACCCCTCCTCGCCAAGGAGAGCTTGCACCTCCTCCTCGTCATTAAACGGCTCGATGAGCTCGTCCGCCGCGCGCTGCAGGGCTGGCTGCACCGCCCGCTCGATGGGCGCGGCGAGCGGGGAGGCGAGGGCAAGCGCGAGCGCGAGCGCGAGAATAGTACGCAATCCGCCGAGAAGACCGCGCACAAATCCCCGCCGCCACCCGCATATCAACCCGAGAAGAGCCGCGAGAACCACTACCGCGTCAAGGAGAAGCGCCATCATAACAAAGTAAAGAGAAAGAGCGCGGGAAAGCGTCACAATGCCATCGCCAAAGAAAAGGCGAGGGGGGAACATGACCAAGCGATAAAGTGAAGCGGGCAGGGCAGGGAAGCGACGGAGCGGGCGCCCCCGCGCCTCAGCTCGCTGCGTCAAAGGTGTCGGCGCGCAGGACGCGGGCGCGCCCGGGCGTGCAGACGAACAGCACCCCCGCCTGCTCATAAGGCAGGATGTCGACTTCCTCCCCACTCGCGGTAATCGACGAGAACTCGCCCGCAAGATCCCCCCGGTAGAGCCGCTCGCTCGTCAGAAGATAAAACCGCTCGCCCACCGCGGCGATGCGCACCGGCTGCCCCGCGACAGAGTAGGAGGCGATCTGCGCGCCGTCTCGGTCGAAGACGCGCAGCAGACACTGCGCGCCGATCCCGCCGTCGCTCTCGCAAACGGCGGCGAGCCGATCGCCGACCGCGTACACTTCGGCGTTATCCGCCGAAAAGGAGGCAGATCCCACCTGCGTTAGGCCCGCATCGGTGAGGTCGTAGTATCGGAACATCCGGTCGGTGAGGACGCAGAGCCGCCGCGCGCCGCTCTCCTCCTCCCCCTCGGTTTGCGCGAGGAAATCCACCCGCAGCGGCAGCTCGTCGAGAATTTCCGCGCTCGCGAGAACCTCGCCTTCTTGCAGGTCTGTAACCTGCAGCTCTCCGAGATAGCGCCCGTCGCTGTCCCCCTCGACCGCGAGCGTCGCGAGGAGCTGCCCCTCCGGGTCGATCCGCACGCTCGTCACATATTTGTCCTTTTGCAACTTTGCCGTGAGGTGGTCGTGGTCATCGTAGACCACAATCTCAGACAGATACCGCAGGTTGCGGCTGACAAGGGCGTAGCTGCCCTCATCGCAGACATCGGCGGCCATAATGGGGAAGTCGGTTTTCCCTTCGTGCAGGCAAGAGAAGCTGTTGTAGCGCGCATATTCCGTGCCCGAGCGGTCGTAGACGAGCAGGGTCTTCTCGGAGGCGTCGAGCGCAGGGGAGAGCAGCGTGCGCGCCTCATCGAGCAGGGTGGTGGCGAAGCGGTCGTAGACGCGCACGCCGCCCTCGGTTAGCTCTACGAAGTTTCCGTCGAGCAGGGTAAAGGACTGCCTATCGCCTACCTCATAGCCGATGTCGGAAAACTCATCCGGGGAGCTTAAAAAGTTGATGTCGAGGGTCTTGAAGAGATAGCGAAAGTTCTCGAAGGTGATCTCGCGGCTATAGACCGTCAGCATTGTCAGGACAAAGACGATGAGCAGAGCGAAAGAAAGAAAGCGCGCCGCGCGAAATCCGCGCGCGATTTTCATATAGGCGGGGTCGGGCGTTACCGTGTCGACCGCTGCCCTAACCCGCCGCCGCCGCGCGCGTTTCTCCTCGCGCGAGGGTGCGCTCCGCACGCTCCTCGCACCCCGGCCCCGCGCGCGCGAGCGCGTCCCCTCCTCAAGGGGAATGAGCGCGAGCGGCTCACTCGAAACGAGCGACTCGCTCTCGGGGGAGTCCCCCTTCCTATCGGATTTGCGGGGCATAAGAGAAGTAACTGGAGCGGGAGAGGGGGAAATTTTGGCGAGACGGCGCCGCACTTGCGCCGGCGTAGGAGGATAACGGGGGCGCTTCCCGCGCGGGGGTGCGCCGACTTTCGCGAAAAAGCGATGGTGAGGGGTCGCGCGAGGGAGCGGGGGGGGCGTGCCGCGCTCAGGAGGGCGGTTCCCCCTCCGGCAGATCCTCGTAGATCACGCGCGCGAGGGTAAGCCCTTCGGCGGGAGCGGTGCGCCCGGCGGCGCGGCGGTCGCGCGCGGCGAGGATACGCGCCATTTCCCCAGGCGAGCGCCTTCCTTCGCCGACCTCGACGAGCGTGCCGACGAGGATGCGCGCCATATGCGTGAGGAACCCGTCCGCTGCGAGGGTGAAACGCAATCCGTCCGAGGTCTGCTCAATGGTAAGCGTGCGTAGGTCACGCACGCGGTTAGCAACATCGCAGGAGGCGGCGCTAAACGAGCGAAAATCCCACCGCCCAACGAGCATCCCCGCCGCCTTTCGCATCGGGGCGAGCGCAAGCTCTCGCCCGTACTCCCAGGTTAACCCCGCCATGAGCGGGTTTCGCACCGAGTCTGTGCGCAGGGAATATTCGTAGACCTTTTCCCTCGCGCGGTAGCGAGGGTGAAAGCTCGCGGGGACGGCGCGCGCGCTCTTTATGGCGATGTCGCGCGGGAGAGCCGCGTTCAGCGCGCGAGGGAGCGAGCTTGCGGGGATAAGGGGAGGCGCATCTGCCGCGATGGTGCAAAAGAACTGCCGCGCATGTACGCCGGCATCGGTGCGGCTGCATCCGGTAACGCGCACCGGCGCGCCGAGGAGCGCCTCGCACGCCTCCCCGAGTGTCCCTTGCACCGAGCGGCTGCCCGGCTGCACCTGCCACCCGCAAAACTCTCGCCCGCAGAAGGCGATCTCCAGAAGAAAGGTAGTCAAGAGCGAAAAAGAAAGTTGCCGCGTGTCTCCTCTTGCGAGCGCGCCCATCGCCCGAGCACCCGCACGAGCTACCGCTCGGAGAAAGCTTTGCGGCGCGGGAGCCGGCGGTGTGCAAGAGTGGCCCGCCGATCGAGCGGTCACATCGGCCCCGCTCTCACATCACATAGCCGATTTGCACATAGCGGTTGAGCAGGACGACCACGGCGATGACAACGGCGTTGCCGGCGAGATAGACAAAGTCCCACGCGGTGAGGTGCAGCACTTTCATGCGCGTGCGCCCCGCTCCGCCGGTATAGCAGCGGCACTCCATCGCGTCGGCCAGCTCTACTGCCCGCCGAATCGCCGAGAGAAAGAGCGGGATGAGGATCGGCAGCAGCGCCTTCACCCTCTTAATCGGCCCGCCGGAGGAGAAATCGACCCCGCGCGCCTTTTGCGCGCTCATGATTTTGTCGGTTTCCTCAACGAGGGTGGGGATGAAGCGCAGCGCGATTGACATCATCATCGCAAACTCGTGTACCGGAATTTTCAGGTGCGCAAGCGGCGAGAGCAGCCGCTCAATACCGTCGGTCAGGTCTATCGGCGAGGTGGTGTAGGTGAGGACGACGCTCGTTAAGATGATGAGGCAAACGATGCGCACGAGCATAAACGAGGCGTGCCAAATTCCCTCGCGGTAGATGTGAAATATCCAGAAGGAGAAGAGCGGCTCGCCCTGCCCCGTGGTAAAAAAGAGATTGAGAACGCAGGTTAACGCAATGACGAAGACGACCGCCTTCAGTCCTTTGAGGATGGTGCGAAGCGAGATGCGCGAGAGGACTGTCAGCGCGGCGGTGAGTAGGACGAGAAAGACAAACGTCGCGAGCGTCTTGCAGAGAAAGACCGCGACGATGAGCGCGATGACCGAGAGGATCTTGACGCGCGGGTCGAGGCGGTGAAGAGGAGAGTTGCCCGGGAAGAACTGCCCGATGGTGATGTCTTTGAGCATAAAGTTAGTCTTTCTGCCCCCGCAGCAGCGGCAGCAGCGCCGCCGCCGCCTCCTCCACCGTGAAAATCCCCGCGGGAAGGTTCACTCCCCGCGCGCGCAGCAGCTCGATGACGCGCGCGACACCGGGGATGGCAAGCCCGTTCTCGAGAAGAAGATCTGTATGTGAGAAGACCTCGTGCGTTTCCCCCTCGAGCAGAAGCCTGCCCTCCCGCAGGACGAGGACGCGCGACGCATATTTCGCCATATCCTCCATCGAGTGGCTGACGATGACCATTGCCTTGCCGCTCTCGCGCTGATATTCCCGCAGGGAAGAGAAAATGCCCTCGCGCCCGCTCGGGTCAAGTCCCGCCGCCGGCTCGTCGAGGATGAGCACCTCCGGGCGCATCGCGATGACCCCCGCAATGGCGGCGCGCCGCTTTTGCCCGCCCGAAAGCTCAAAGGGGGATTTTCCAAGCAGAGAAGAGGGCAGCCCGACGAACTCCGCCGCCTCGCGCACGCGCACGGAGATCTCCACCTCGGTTAAGCCCATATTTTTGGGGCCGAAGGCGATGTCTTTCGCGACGGTCTCCTCGAAGAGCTGATATTCGGGATATTGAAAGACCAGCCCCACGCGGTATCGCACGGAGGAAATTTCCTTAGGTTTTTCCCAAATATCATGTCCAAAGAGCAGAACCCGCCCCTCTTGGGGGGTGAGCAGACCGTTGCAGAGCTGCACGAGCGTTGACTTGCCGCTGCCGGTCTGCCCGATAATGCCGGTGACTACACCCGGCAGGATGTCGCAGGAGAGCCGGTCGAGCGCGCGGTGAACGAAGGGTGTCCCTTCGCCGTAAGTAAAGGATACCCCGTCTAGCCGCAGCGCGGGAACAACACCGGCGGGGGAGGATGCGGGCATAGGCAAGAGGAGCCGAAAGGGAAAATCGGGGGTAGGCTTTGCGGAGTTTTATGCGCTCCGAATAGCACTATATAGGAGAGCTGCGACGCTCTCGGGGTCGCAGTCGCCTGTCGGAAAGGAAAAGCCCTCGCGGTTGAGCGCGTCGAGCAGCTGCCCGGGCTGCGGGAGAGAGAGCCCCATCTCGCGCAGCCTACCCGCCTGAGAGAAGACCTCGCGGGGCGTTCCGTCCATCGCGAGAGCGCCGTCATCAAGGACAAGGACGCGATCGGCCTCGAGCGCCTCCTCCATATTGTGGGTGATGTGCAGGACGGTAATGCCCTTGTGGTGGAGAGTGCCGATCGCCTCCATCACCTCAGATCGTCCCTGCGGGTCGAGCATTGCCGTCGCCTCATCGAGGATAACGCAGGACGGCTCCATCGCGACGATCCCCGCGATGGCGACCCGCTGTTTCTGCCCGCCAGAGAGTTTTGAAGGCGCGTGCCGCGCGTACTCGCGAATGCCGAAGAGATCCATCGCCGCGTCAACGCGGCGGCGAATTTCGGCGGGCGGCACGCCGAGGTTCTCCGGGCCGAAGGCGATGTCCTCCTCCACGACAGTAGCGACGAGCTGGTTGTCCGGGTTTTGAAAGACCATCCCGACCTGCCGGCGCACCTCGGTCAGCTCCTCCTCCGTGAGGTTGTCGGAGGTGACGTCCTTCCCGTCGAGGAAAAGCTGCCCGCTCGTCGGGAAGAGCAGGAGGTTGAGGAGCTTCGCGAGCGTCGATTTTCCGCTGCCGTTGTGCCCGAGGAGAACGACGAAGCTGCCGCGCTCAATTTCAAAGGACAGATCCCGCAGCGCGGGACGCCCCCCGCCCCCCTCCTCCTCGTATGTATAAAAAAGATGCGATGCGCGAAAAAATGCCATAAAAAGGGGGAGGAACAAGGCGGGGGGCAGAGAGCGGCGAGCTCCCCTGTGCTTTGCGAGCGAGCGTTACGGTGTCCACCGCGCGGCGGCGCCGCAGGGGAGAGGAATGCCGCGCGCGGCGATCGGTAGGCCAAGCTCATCGCACTCAACTTTGCCGCCCCGGTCTGCGCCGACCGTCAGAGAGAGAAGTGAGGACATGGTCGCCGGGGAGAGACCTGTGGTGTAGGAGTTGAGCAGGACAAAGAGCGGGTGTTCGCTTAATACTTGCGGCAGGAGCGCGAGCAGGTCGAAGAGATCGTCCTCTAACTTCCATGTCTCCCCGCCGGGGCCGCGCCCGTAGGAGGGTGGGTCGAGGATTACCGCGTCGTAGCGCCGCTCCCGCCGGATCTCCCGCCGCAGGAATTTCCCGCAGTCATCGACGAGATAGCGCACCGGCGCGTCAGGCAATCCCGAGAGCGCCGCGTTCTCCTTTGCATTGCCTACTATCCCGCGCGCGGCGTCGACATGGGTGACCCGCGCACCCGCCCTCGCCGCCGCGAGCGTCGCCCCGCCGGTGTAGGCGAAGAGATTGAGCAGCGACACCTCCCGCCCCGCCCCCCGAATGAGCGGCGCGAACCACTCCCAGTTTGCCGCCTGCTCGGGGAATAGCCCCGTGTGCTTGAACCCCATCGCGCGCACCCGAAAGCGCAGATCGAGCGGCGGATAGTTTACTGTCCATGCCTCGGGCAGTCCTCCCCGCACCTCCCACGAGCCGCCCCCCGCGCGCGAGCGGTGGTAGACAGCGTTCGGTCTCTCCCAGCGCGGGTCAGCCTCAGGCGAGTGCCAGATGATCTGCGGGTCGGGGCGCACGAGCACGACCTCCCCCCACCGCTCCAAGCGCCGCCCGCTTGTCGCGTCAAGCAGCGCATAGTTCTCCCACCCGTAAGCAATCCACATACGAAAAAATAAAAGTCAAAAGTCAGTGTCAGCGGTATCGTCGGCAAAATTGCCGGCAGTTCTTGCATTTTCCCGCCGCGCGCGGGGAATTTTCGCGATAACCCCGCCGCTCTCGCGCCGCCCGCGACCTTCCGCCGATTATATTAAGATGAATTCCGCGCACGATGTTTTCTCATCTGCGCGCCGCCCCCCCGCGCTCCCTTTGCTGCCCTCGCCCGACTCCCCCCCTGATTTCCCCCGCGGTCGTGCTCCCTCAAAATAGCCCTACATTTTCGCCGCCGCCCTCCTCGGAGGAGACAAGAGGCTTTTCGCGGCGGGGAATGCCGAGATGATCGTAGGCGAGGGGGGAGGCGTAGCGCCCGCGCGGCGTGCGGTTGAGAAAGCCGACCTGCATCAGATACGGCTCGTACAGGTCCTCTATGGTGACCGCCTCCTCGCCGACAGCGGCGGCAAGCGTGTCGATGCCGACCGGCCCCCCGTCGAAGCTCTCGATGATTGTGCGCAGTATCCGCCGGTCGACATCGTCGATACCGAGCTCATCGATGCCGAGCGCGCGCAGGCTGTAGTCGGCGATGTTGCGGTCGATTTTGCCGTCCCCCTTGACCTCGGCGTAGTCGCGCACCCGCCGCAGCAGCCGGTTGGCAACGCGCGGCGTCCCGCGCGCGCGCGAGGCGATCTCGAGCGCCCCCTCCTCGGTGATCGGCACCCCCAAAATCCTCGCGCTGCGCTTGACGATGTTCGATAGCTCCTGCGGGGTGTATAAATCGAGTTTGAGGACGACGCCGAAGCGGTCGCGCAGGGGCTTGGTGATCTGGCCCGCGCGGGTGGTCGCCCCGACGAGAGTGAATTTTTGCAGCTGCATGCGCATACTGCGCGCGGAGGGGCCTTTGCCTAAGATAAGATCGATGGCGAAGTCCTCCATCGCGGGGTAGAGGTACTCCTCGACCGTGCGCGGCAGGCGGTGGATTTCGTCGATAAAGAGGACGTCTCCCTCTTCCATATTGGTGAGCAGGGCGAGCAGGTCTCCCGCGCGCTCGATGGCGGGCCCGGAGGTCACGCGGATATTGACCCCCATCTCGTTTGCGATGATGGTGGCGAGCGTCGTCTTGCCGAGCCCGGGAGGACCGTAAAGCAGCACATGGTCGAGCAGATCCCCCCGCGCTCTCGCCGCGTCGATACAGACGCGCAGGTTTTCTTTCGCCTTTTCCTGCCCGATATAGTCAGAGAGCGTCTGCGGGCGCAGGGTTTGCTCCTGCCCCGCGTCCTCGCTGCTCGCGCTCGGCGCAACGACGCGCTCCCCCGCCGCAAGGGCGGAGATGTCCTCCTCCCCAAGCTCGAAGATGTCTTTACCCATACCATACCTCGCGCGCCGATCGATAGAAGAAACCCCGCCCCCGGCGTATAATCGGCGGCCGTGTTAACGGTGCTTTCCCTCCGCCCTTTATCCCGTTCTCAATAGTTCGAGCGGCAACCGCGCAATCTCGCCTTCCTCCGATCATCCGAGGCGCTACCCTTTCATTAGCTGTTTCAGAGACAGCCGCACAATTTCGTCGAGCGACTTGCCGGCGGGGTCGACGCGGCGGATGGCATCGTATGCCTCAGTGCGGGAATACCCGAGGAGAAGCAGCGCCGAGAGCGCGTCGCTCGCGACGTCACCCTCGCCCTCCCCGCCCGAATAAACGCTCTCCCCCTCCCCCTCGGGCAATGGGCCGAGCTTGTCTTTCAGTTCGAGCAAAATCCGCTCGGCGATCTTGCGCCCCACGCCGTTTGCCTGCATAATTGCCTTCGCGTCCCCCGCGCTCACCGCATCGCGCAGCCGCTCGGGTGAGAGCACAGACAATATCGAGAGCGCCGCCTTCGGCCCCACTCCCGAAACGGCGGTGAGGCGGTGAAACATCGCCTGCTCGTCCTCGGTGAAAAACCCGAAGAGATCGACCGCCCCCTCTTTCACCTCCATCACGGTGTAGAGCCGCACGACCTGCCCCTCCTTGCCGGAGAGCTTCCCGGCGGTATTTGAGGATACCGCGAGCTTGTACCCGACCCCGCCGCAATCAAGGACGACGGTATAAGGATCGGGCAGGTGCAAGACACCTTCAAGATAGTAAAACATCGCGTGTGGGGAAGGGAAGGACGGAGGCGAAAAAAGAAGGGATCGCTGCGCTCCGGCGCGGAATGCCCCTCCCGGGGAGCCGCCCTTAGTTATTTTCCTGCGCCGAGCTTGTAGAGCGGGTTCCCCGCGGTGTGCGCGTGGCAGATCGCGATGGCGAGGGCATCCGCCGTATCGTCGAGCCGCAGATCCTCCCCGAGACCTAAGATTTGCCGCACCATGCGGATGACCTGCCGCTTCTCGGCGTTGCCGTACCCAACGACAGCTTGCTTGACCTCGGCGGGCTTGTACTCGGCGATCGTAAGACCCGCGATCGCCGCGTGCTCAAGGATGACCCCGCGCGCCTGCGCCACGGCGATTCCGGTCGTGTGGTTCGCCCCAAAAAACAGCTCCTCGATTGCCATTTCGCTCGGATGGTGCGCCTCGAGCAGCGCGTCCAGCTCCCGCCCGATGCGCAGCAGGCGCGCGGGGACGGGAGTGTGCGCCGGTGTCTCTATGGCTCCATACGCAAGGACGCGAAAGCGCCCTGCCGCGTAGGCAACGACCCCGTACCCCGCGATGGCAAGGCCGGGATCGATACCAAGAATGACGCGCTCGTTTGGCATACGCGGAATCTGAAGGACGGGGGACGGGCACGCGAACTCGCCGTCGCGGGCGGAAAAAAGCGAGAAGGGAAGGGGACAGGAGCGGCACGAGAGGCTTGCACGCGAAAAACGAAGAAAACCCACGCGCGCCGAAACACCCCTCCCCCATTTTCGGGATTATAGCACACCCTCCCCGGTTTGTCAAACCGCTGAGGTTTGTCAAACCGCCTCGCGCTCCCGCGCACTGCGCCCCGTGCGCGCCGTCCCCCGACGCGCGCCGCGCCTCGCCGAAAGCGGCGCGCTGCCGGCAACAGGCCGCGCGGCGGCGCTCTCCTTTGCCGCGGATCTGCCGTCCCGCCGCGCCGCTCGCGCGATTTTTTCGGCATCGCGCCGTCTTGACATTTTTCTCTCCTTGCGGTAGAATGGGGTATCTACTCCATTTCCTTTTTGAAGGAGAACTTCCGTGAGCAAAATTAGTGAACTCTACCAAAAGCTTGACGAAAATATCCACCGCGTCATCGTCGGCAAAGACGAGACCGTGCGGCTGCTTCTCATCTCCCTGCTTTGCGGGGGTCATGTTCTCATCGAGGATGTGCCGGGGACCGGCAAGACCAAGCTCGTCAAAGCCTTCGCCGCCTCGCTCGCCTGCGACTTCAAGCGCATCCAGTTCACCCCGGACCTTCTGCCGAGCGACATCACCGGCATCAACTTCTACAATATGAAGACCGCCGACTTTGAGCTTGTCAAAGGGCCGATCTTCGGCAATGTCGTCCTCGCGGACGAGATCAACCGCGCGACGCCGAAGACTCAGTCGGGCCTTCTCGAATGTATGGAGGAGCGGCAGGCGACAATAGAGGGAGACCGCTATCCCCTGCCCGATGTCTTCATCATCATCGCGACGCAGAACCCCCTTGAGAATATGGGCACCTTCCCGCTTCCCGAGGCGCAGATCGACCGCTTCTTCATGAAGTGCAAAATGGACTATCCCTCGACCGATGAGAGCGTCGACATCCTCGCCCGCTTCAACCGCTCCGACCCGCTCGACAGTCTTACCGCTGTCGCCGGGCAGGAGGACGTCCTCTCGGCGATGGGCGAGCTGAACGACATCTTCATTCACGAGGATCTGCTGCGCTATATCACGACCTTGGTGGAGGCGACGCGCTCCTATCCGTCGGTCGTCCTCGGCGCCTCCCCGCGCGGCGCGCTCTCGCTAATGCGCGCGGCGAAGGCAAACGCCGCAATAGAGGGGCGCACCTATGTCCTCCCGGATGACATCAAGCGCGTCGCCGTTCCGGTCCTCGCGCACCGCCTCATGCTGACCAGCTCCGCAAAGCTCAAGCTGAACGCGGCAAACGAGGTTATTAAGAGCATCCTCGAGACGACCGCCGTCCCCACCGAGACGATGTTCGACGGCATTTACGGCTGAGCGGAGGGGCGGATGTTTGGCATCGGCATCAGCGCATCGCCTTCCGCCCGGCATTGGCGCGCGCTTCTTTCGCCCCGCGCGCTCGTCGCGCCCCTTCCCGACGGAAGGGAGGAGCCGAAGGACGAGGGCAGGGATCCTCTCGACTTTCTGCGCCCGGTCGTCAACTGGTTTGCAGCGCACAGTCTACAGATTTTCATCGCCCTGCTAATCGCGCTCGGAGTGTTTTTGCTTGTCCTGCTATACCGCAAGCTGAAGTTCCACTATATTGAGCGCCTCTGCTACGAGCGCGCTTTTTCAAGCGAGAGCGTTTACGCCGGCGGCAGCGTGCAGCTCATTGAGACGATCTACAATCCCACGCTCTTCCCGCTCTTTTTCATCGATGTGCAGGAGTATCTCTTCGGCGGGCTGTGGGTGGACGGCGCGCGAGCGGAGGGCGCAAAGACCGATGTGCAGGAAGTGATCTCCCGCTTCCATTTGCTGCCTTTTATGCGCGTCAAGCGCACGCACGAGGTCTACTGCCCCAAGCGCGGCGACTATCAAATCGACTCGGTGCGCATCTACCGCCGCAAGGAGCCTTACTTTACCTCCGCGCCGGCGCGCCTGTATGTCTACCCCGCCCTCGTCGACCCGGTGATCAATTCCATGCCGATTAGCTGCTTGCTCGGCGAGTATACCTCGCAGCGGCGGATGATCACCGACCCCTTTTCCTTCGCCGGCATCCGCGAATATCGCTTCGGCGACGCGATGAGCTCTATTAACTACAAGGCAACGGCGAAGCGTCCGGTCTACTCGATGACCGATATTATGGTCAACAGCCGCGAGTACTGCACCGGGCGGATGTTCATGATTTACCTCAACTTTCACATCCTCTCCGAGTCTCAGGTCATCGCCGACCACTACGAAGAGATTATGGACTACGGGCTCTCGGTGGCTTCCGCCGTCCTGCGGCAGGCGATCGCGGACGGCTGCAAGTGCGGTTTTTCTTGCAACTGCAAGACCGAGGAGGGAGAGGGGCAGATCCGCTACCCGATGGAGAGCAGCGAGGAACATCAGACCGAGATTCTGCGCGGGATGGCGCGCATCCGCCCCGCAGACGGCGCCTCGATTAAGCGCCTTCTTCAGATGGACATCGACGAGGGGCTCAACAACGCCGAGGTAATTTTCATCACGACCTATATGGACGACGAGATAGACGACCGCCTGCGCGTGATGAAACAGAACACCAACGCCGTCGCCGTCGTTCAAATCAGTGACGATGACCTGCGCGACGAGAGATAGCAAAACCGAGGTTTCGCGCCCGTCGCGCGACCGGCCCTGCCGGGTGTCGCCCGCCGCGCCCTCCCATTTTGAGGTTTTTCTATGAAGGATGCCGAGCGATTTGCCGAGATTAAGAGGAAAATCCTCTCCCACAAGCGGGAGCTGCTACTCTCCTATCTTTTCCTCGCGCTCGCTATTCTCTTCGCTATTCTCTTTTTCATCTTTTTCGATCGTCCGCTCCTGAGCGTCCTCTTCTTCCTGCCGATTCTTCCGCTGCTCTGGCTGTTCTTCCGTTACCATCGGCGCGCCGTCCCGGGCGAGTTTTTCGAGTGGGCGATGGATCGCGCCGTAGACGGCATTGCCGCCGCCTTTCGGTTTCTCTTCTCCCCCATTGTTAAGCTTTTGCGCAAGATGGGCTTCCTCGGGGGAGCGGGTTTTCTCGGCGGGCGAGACGAGCGCAGCTTTCACTTCCTGCGCCCCGGGCAGAAGTCGCGCCGGCGCGGCGAGCGGATGCCCAAGTGGAAGAACCTGACAAGCAACGCCCAGCGCGTGCGCTATCTCTTTATGAAATATCTAAACTACCGCGTCAAAAAGGGCTATGTCTTCCATAAGACCCTCACCCCCGCCGAGCTGCGAGAAGATCTCTCCCCCGGCGTTGACCCGGAGGACGAGGACGCGGTCAAGGGTTTCACTCTGCTCTTCGACAATTATCCCGTCGCCCGATATGACGAGGAGCATCGCGCTGAGGAGCTGCTCCCTGACCCGCTCATCGCAGAGATGCGCAGCCTGCTGTAGCGCGCCGCTTTCCTTTCCTCACGCGAAAAATCCCCGCGCCGACCCGCGCGGGGATTTTTTGATTATACGATATGTTCCCCGCGGTCGCGCTCCCGCGATCCCCGCTCCGCTGCCCGAGCGGGGCGATTTGCCCCTAACGCTGCGCGCAATCAGCTCACGCGGGGGGGGGGGGGGGGGGGGGGGGTGGGTTGGGCGCATTTTCGTTTCGCGCCGCGGGGCCGGCAGCCGCCCCGCGACACGCCGCACGGTG